>CAYJLR010000001.1:0-63962 GCA_964370895.1 uncultured Akkermansia sp.
GGGAGACAGCGCATGTGAAGGGCTTTATCCGTCAGCTCTTGGATAATGAGCTGAGTATTCCTTCGTCGGAGTTTATTTCAGGTTATCGACTTAGCTACGATACCAGCGAGGGGGAGAAGACTGTAGATGTTAAAGTCGAGAAGGATGGCAGCTTCAGCTGCGATATCGTGATCCCTGAGAGTGCCGAGACTGGGCAGCTTTCCCTCCGTTTTAAGGCGGTACTTCCTCTCGATGCGACGTATCAGAGCCTCGACTTAAAGTCTCTGGGTGTTCATGATGCTAAGAGCTACGAGGCTAAGGTGAAGGACGCTGATTGGGCTGTGCAAACCAAGGTTAGGGGAAATCGAGAGTTCAGGTCTCGTCTGGAAGTTCAGCATTACCGACGTAGCGAGTTTGAGATTACAGAGGCGATGTCTATTTCTGATGACGCGAAAGAGGTGACGATTTCAGTCGATGCTCAGCAGCTCAATGGCGCACCACTTGCGAATGCAGAAGCGACATGGTCGCTGACCTCGACAGATATCAACTTCTACCCAGCAGGGCTGAAGGATTATCGCTTCGGTAACTATCTCGAATATGACGAGGGTTACTTTAACGCTTATTATTGGAATATGCAAGGTGAGGCATACGGAGAGTATTGGCATATGTATGATGGGGCATACGGTGAGACGCACACGGCGACGATAAGCGCGACAAGGCTAGATGCGCAGGGTAAGGGCAGCGTGACAGTGAATCGTCCTGCGGGTGATTTCCCCAGCCGCCAGAGGGTGCGAGGCACCGTCAGCGTCACGAATGGCAATGAGCAGCGACTTTCTGGCAGCAGTACTAGCTTTATCGACCCAGCAGAGCTCTACATAGGTCTACGTCAAAAGTCTGCTCACAGTCAGAAGGGAGATCAGGGGCTTAGTATAGATCTGCTCTCCGTGAATACTCAGGGTAAACCCACCGCTGCACCGCATCCTATCACCGTGAAGGTGAGCTATGAGACGACAAGTTCGTATAGCTATGGTGGCTTGATGCAACAGATGCTTCGTCACAGCTCAGAGACCGTGACGCTTGACCCTCAGACAGTCACTCTGAATGAAAAGGGTGAAGGTAGCGTCACTATCCCGACGAAAGAAGCTGGTGTCTACACCATCATCGCTGAGGGTGTAGATGCAAAAGGCTGCGCTTTCCGCACGGCGATACGCCATCACGTCTATGGCGAGATGGAGAAGGGGCGGGGCTGGAAGTACGAATCCCCCGTGTCTCTCAGCATCGTTACTGATAAGGAAATCTATCAGCCGAATGAGAAGGTGAAGCTGCTGCTCAAGTCTCCCGTAGATGGTGAAATCCTCGTGTCTGTGCATCGTGATAACTACATGCGTCAGCTGCGCCAGAAGGTGGACAAGGATAATCCCGTGATCGAGCTCGACCTGCTCCCAGAGGATGCTCCTGAAGTCACTGTCGAGGTTTTCTTAGTCCAAGGCGGTGAAGCACGCGAATCAGGTAAGCCTAAGCTGCTGTCTGGTAGGACCACTATTACCATCGACCCTGTAGAGAAGCGTCTGAAGGTATCACTCGATCTGCCGGAAGAGTCCGTCCTCCCAGGGACTTCTTGCACCTTATCAGGACAAGTGCTTGCGGCAGATGGTAAGCCCGCGTCGAACGCGACAGTGACCCTGTATGCGGAAGACGAAGGCAGTCTGCAAGCAGGAGGCTATAAGATTCCTAATCCATTGCAGAACTTCTACTCTTGGAGATCGTCGAATCAATATATCTACGGCAGTCTGGGTAACATGCTGAGTGAGGATCATAAGCACCGATACTTCGGAAATAAGGGGGTATTCATCGGTGGTGGACTTGCTCTCAATGCAATGGGCGCTGACGAGGAGTATTTCGGAGGTGATAGCTCTGCTAAGTTGATTTTCCGAGAGAATTTCAATCCCTGCGCTCTCTGGCTTGGTCAGATCACCACGGATGCGGAAGGTCGCTTCAGTGCTGAGGTGAAGAATCCTGACACACTGACGCGCTATCGTGTCATCGCCGTAGCCGCTCATGAGGCGGACGAGTTCGGGGTGGGATCAGGACATTATCAGGTGAACAAGCCCATCATGCTCGAGCCTTCTGCACCATTGAGTGCCTGTAAGGGCGATATCGTGAACATGCCTGTGACCGTGACCATGCTCCCCGATGAGTTACCCGAAGAGCTGAAGGCTGCGAAGTCCGTCAGCTGGAAGGTGCAGCTCAAGGGGAGTGAGAATGTAGATGTGATCCAGCCTATGCAGACGGTAACTCTGGATAGCAATGCCTCCAAGACGCTGTACTTCCCAGTCAATACGAAGGATGTAGGCACAGCGCGCTTCGAATGGAGCATCGTACCAGCCGAGGCGAAGACACCCGAGATGCTAGCTTATAATGATGCCATCGCCGAGACCTTCACGGTACGCCCTGCGACGCCTTATCTACGAGAGAATCTCTTCATCACACTCGCACCAGGCTCAGATTCTAAGGCTTCTTCTTGGCTGAAGACGGAGTTCGATCTCGCTCACACGAGTCTGAATCTCACTCTGTCGCCTAGCCCTATATCCGGGTATACGAATGGTATAGATATGCTTAACAGCTATCCGTACTCCTGCACGGAGCAGCTGAGTTCACGTGCCATACCTTTCATTTATGCCGAGGATTTCCATCTGGCAGCAGGTGCGAAGATGCTCTCGAAGGAGAAGAATAGGGTAGAGCTCCGTAAGATCGCCGAGAGCATCTTAAAGAGACGCATCGATTATTCCTCACAGCTCACGTACTGGGATGATTCGAAGGAGGGCAGCCAGTTTAGTGCTTACGCCTATCTCGTACTGACTCTCGCTGCGGAGAAAGAGATGCTCTCTCACTCAATGCGATACGAAGTAGGAAGCCTCGGTAGATCAGCCATCAATGATCTGAAGAATCCTAACGCGAAAGTGAATGCGGCTACAGGTAGCATTCTCTGGGCCTATGCTGAAGCTAGACGTGATAATTTATCAGGCGAGGATCTCGTCAAGATGACAATAGCTCAGAAGGACAACTGGACGAGCCCACAGGAAAGTCTCATGTTGATGCACCTTGCACAGATGCTCACAGGAGGGAAACTGCATGACCTCGCGCGTGCTGAGATGAATGCCATCACCAGCACCGAGGATACAGACTACAGCCTTCCTTCAGTGGATATGCTGAAGCTCATGATAGAGATCGAAGACGATCCGACATCGGATGCTACAGCGAGCAAGGTAGCGGCCTACGTCGGAGCACTCGCGAGCAAGAAGTACACTACAACCTTGGAGAATGCGTGGACGGGTATCATGCTCGCTCGCTATATAGAAAAGGCGAATATCACTGAGAGTAAGACAAATATTAATGGTCAGGACTACGTGCCCGGTCAGGTACTTAGCTACTACAAAACCGCACTGAAGTCCCTGCCTAGCTTCAAGCTATCCGCTGATTCAGGTAAGGCCTATGCCACGGTATCTGCGGAAGGCTTCCTGAAGAAGGAGCAGCCAGAGAAGCTGGTGGATAAAGGCTTCCACGTGCAGCGACGCTACGAGAAGCTTCTTCCTGATGGTAAGTGGCAGCCTACGGCTGAGTTCACGGTGGGTGATACAGTACGTGTCACCATCGAGGCGATCGCTCGTCAGGACAGCCACTATGTCGCGCTGGAGGATTATCTCCCCGCAGGCATGGAGGCGGTGAATCCCTCTATCATCGGTCAGGCTCTGCCAGCTAGCATCATGCAGCAGCGTGATCAGTGCTGGTTCACCCCTTACTGGGTGACACGTCAGGAGTTCTTGAAAGACCGCGTCCGCTTCTTCATGAACAGCTGGTCTGTGAACAATAAGATGACAGCAAGCTACATCGCCATCGTCAAGAAGTCTGGTGAGATGAAAGCCCCAGCCGCGAAGGCAGAAGCTATGTACAAGCCAGAGCACTACGGCTTAGCCATGCCATTGAAGGTTACGATCAAGCCTTAAATCACATGAAACTAGCGTGGCTTCGTCACAAGCGCGTTAGAGCCTGCTGCATCGTTATTGGTGCAGCAGGTCTTTTAACGAGCCTGATACTCGCCTTTCCCTTCTACCTCTCGGTACCTGAGAAGCTAGGTGAGAAGCTACTCTCGCGTGCCGTCTACGCACGAGATGGAACATGGCTCGCCAGTGTCCCTTATGAGGATTACTACAGGCAAGAGCCACTCGCGGAGAATGAACCTATCCCCGAGCTGGTAGAGAAGGCCTTGCTCAGTGCGGAGGATAAGCGCTTTCACTCGCACTTTGGCATTGACCCATTGGCGCTTGCACGAGCTGTTCGTGATAATGCTTCAGAGGGACGTGTGCGCAGTGGCGCATCGACGATTAGCATGCAGCTCGCGAAGATCATGCTCGCTCATGATGGGCGCAGCATGAAGGCGAAGTTCCACGAAGCTCTGCTCGCAAGACGCATCGAGATGAGCATGGAAAAGGATGAAATCCTGCGCGCTTACCTGAATCACGCCGACTTCGGGCAGCTCTGCCGAGGTATAGAGACGGCAGCGCGTTTCTATTTTAACAAAAAGAGCTCTGAGCTCGCGATTCATGAAGCAGCACTGCTCATCGCGCAGCTGCGCTCTCCCACTTATTACAACCCCTTCAAGCACCCAAAACGCGCCATGGAAGCGCGCAATGCTATCCTGCGTCGCATGGGTGAGGGCGGTGATCTCGATGCCATCCCCCTAGGTCTGAACCCACCGAGCAGATCGAACTTTCCCCACCTGTGCAGGGAAGCTGGGACGCTCACGATAGATACCCTTCTCCAGCAAGAAGTGCAGCTGATAGTAGCAGAGGAAATCGCTAAACTACAGCGACGTAATGTGAGTCAAGGTGCAGTGATCGTCGTGGATAATGAGACAGGCGAGATACTCGCCTCTGTGCCGAGTGCGAATCGCCACGACCCACGCGGAGGGCAGATAGATGCTACGCAGCAGGATAGATCAGCAGGGTCGACTTTAAAACCCTTTGTCTACCTCCTCGCCCTGCGCGCGGGGAAACACCCAGCGAGCATCTACGCAGATCTTCCCACACCTTTCCCCGACTCTACAGGCGTAGAAGCACCTAGTAACTTTAATAATAACTTCCTCGGCCCTATCCCGATGCGCATCGCACTGGCGAGCTCTCAGAATATCCCAGCCCTGCTGGCACTCAATAGCCACGGTCAAGCCCCAGCACTGACGAAGCTACTGCACGAGCTAGGCTATGACTTTCCAGATGAAGAGTACGGGCTAGGACTAGCTATAGGTAATGCCCATGTGAGCCTGCTGGAGCAGGCGCAGGCCTTTAGTGTACTCGCCCGCGGAGGTAGTAGTATCCCCATCAGTATGTACTTCTCCGATAATAAGAAGGAGACTAAGCAGATAATAGATCCACAGCATGCCTATCAGCTCAGTAAGATGCTCTCCGATGATGAAGCACGCACAGCTGGTTTCGGATATGCAGGAAGTCTGCGCTTTCCCTTCCCCTGCGCGGTGAAGACAGGCACGTCCTCGAACTTCCGTGACAACTGGTGCATAGGCTACAGCACGCGCTACACTGTCGCCGTCTGGGTGGGGAACATGGATCAGAGCCCTATGAAAGAAGTCTCAGGACTCGTTGGCTCTGCGCCCATCTTTAAGCGTGTGATGAACTTTCTGCATGGCTATAGTGCTGCAAAAAGCTTCGGTGACCCCGAGAAACTGGGATTAAAGGCTATTGAGATCGACACGCGCACGGGCTTCACCGCGCCAGCAAATAGCCCCTACAAGCGCAAGGAATGGCTCACTGAAAATCAGCTGAAGCATATTAATACCACAAAGCGCCTCTATGATGAAAAGGGACGGGCACTGCTTCCTATTGAGTACAGATCATGGTACGTGCAGCAGGGAGCGGAGAAACGCCAGCAATACATCATCGCCTCACAGCAGCAGCTGGAGCGTAATCCCCGCGTTCACATGCCAGCCGACGGCACAGTCATTTCACTCGATCCCTCCGAGCCCAGCTACGGACGGCAGATCCCCCTCAAGAGCAATCTGCACCCTGAGCGTACCGAATGGCAGTCAGACAGCCTACGTGTGTATAAACAGAATGGGCAATGGTACGCTGACTTGGTCGAGGGAGAGCATCGCATAGACGCCTTTGATAGCGGGACTGGCAGTCATACACACACGAATATTCGCGTGATTCAGTATGATTGAGTTGGCTCTCATGATGTGAATAAGTCCTATTTTGTGTGAATAAGTCTCATTTTGCTGTGAGTGAGCTAACTTTTACCTTGAGGAGGAGTCAATATATCTTGTAACACACTTGTTACACTCTAAGTGGACTTCTTACTTGAAAATGAATATCTCTGTGCTATATTAATCATCATAAATCTTCTATAACTATATGAACAAAATCATCCCTATGCTTTTTCGTACAGCTCTCATTAGCGCTGTAACTCTCGTCCCTACCGTCATGGCTGAAAGCGAACCTCGCCCTGGCCAAGAACAAAAACTCTACCTTCTCAATGTGGAGTTAGAAGCAATTCAAAGCAGCAACGAAATTCAGTTCATGAACTGGAGTCGTGAACGCGCTCGTAAGAGAGACGCGTCGGAAGGCTGGATTAAGTTCCAACTCAGTGCTGAGCAAATGGCAGAAGTGAAGCCCATCTTTGCCCGCATGAAAGTCAACCCTAAGGCTGGTCAACAGTCAAAAGATATTGTCAACGCTGAAATGGCTAGCGCGACAAATTGGGGGTTCAAAAACGAGAGAGGACACGAGTTCTTCGTCAGCCAAACCTACGGTATCTCATCCGATGAGAACTCGGGCAGCAGCTGGCTGCTAAGCGCTGAAGACATCGCGGCGCTTAACGCTATTTCTGAAAAATACGTAGCAGCAGCGAAAAAGTAAATTTCCACACATAGACTTACATCGTGAACCTAGCTCTGTAACGGAGCTAGGTTCTTTTTTATTCTCCTTCTTAACCTCACTTTTCTTTCGTCCCTTCACGCCGCAGAAGCGTGAGGTGGGCGTCAGATACAGCGCGAGGGAGTTTCTCAGCTAGTTTCATCTCTAGTAAATCTGTGAATAAGATGGCTTTTATGTGAGTAAGTAGATTAAAAATGTGAATAAAATGGCTTATAAGCTGTCATTTTGCTCCTGACAGAGCTGCATGTGGACGCTTCCCCATTCGCGTAAGGCGTACATAACTGGGGTGAGAGTCTTCCCATATTCTGTGAGACTGTACTCCACCTTAGGGGGGACTTGGGCATAGACGGTGCGG
This sequence comes from uncultured Akkermansia sp., assembly GCA_964370895.1. GTDB lineage: Bacteria > Verrucomicrobiota > Verrucomicrobiia > Verrucomicrobiales > Akkermansiaceae > Akkermansia. The sequence goes on from CAYJLR010000001.1 coordinate 7,279, forward strand.
TTTACGATGCCATCTTCTTCCAGTTCGCGTAGTTGACTTGTCAGCATGCGCTGGCTGATCTTGGGGATCATCTTCTGCAGCTCACCGAAGCGCAGGACTTCAGCACTGATGAGATGGAAAATGATCACGGCTTTCCATCGTCCTCCAATGACTGCTAAGACAGCTTCTACGGAGCAGCTGTAGGGTTTTTTATAATCTTTTGACATGTGAATAACTTTTTTATCGCTTGATACTATGTGTTAGTTACTTTTTTGTTACTATAGCAGTTAATTGTGCGTACTTGCATTATTGTGTGTTAGGAGCTATAATAAATGCAAGTCTTGAAAGACGCAAGAATTAAAACAGATAGAACAGAATTTTTTTATGAAAACCATACTCATTACAGGTGCGAGTGACGGTCTGGGACTAGCCACAGCAAAAATGCTTTGCGAGCAGGGACAGCGCGTCATCATACACGGTCGCTCAGCGCAGAAGCTAGAAGCCGCTAAGCATGCCATTCAGGCTGATACTGGTGTAGCTCCCATAGCATCTTATCTAGCTGATCTCAGCGATCTCACAGAGGTACACAAGCTCGCAGAGCAGGTGAAGGCTGAGCATAGTTCACTCGATGTACTGATTAACAATGCTGGCGTTTTCATTACGCCTCATCGCCTCGCATCGAATGGTATGGATATTCGATTTGTTGTGAACATGATAGCACCCTACATGCTTACTCTCGAGCTCATGCCTATACTCGGCAATGGAAGCCGTGTCGTGAATCTATCCTCCGCCGCGCAAGCCCCTTTTAATTCCGTGCGTTTCGCTCAGGCTGGTGCACTAGATGACAGTCAAGCCTATGCTCAGAGTAAGCTCGGTGTCATCATGTGGACGAATGCTCTGGCCTCAGAATACGCACGTAAGCCAGATGCTCCAATTTTCGTATCCATTAATCCGAAATCATTCTTAGCGACGCCTATGGTAAGAAATGCTTACGGAATGGCAGGAACTGATGTGAGAGCTGGAGCTAGTATCCTCAGCCGAGCTGCGCTGTCAGATGAGTTTGCGCAGGCAAATGGGCTCTACTTCGACAATGATATGGGACGCTTCTCAGCACCGCATCCCAATGCACGACAATTAACGCAATGTGAATTACTCGTGACCACAATGAATCAAATTATCAACCATCATCTACAATAAACAATCATGGAGTACGAAGGAAAAATCTACCGTCCTTGGATGGAGGCTGAGAGCTTCCTCATCCAAGTCACGCTTGGATGCTCGCACAACACTTGCACATTTTGCACGATGTTCAGTGATAAGAAGTTTGCTATTCGATCAGAGAAGGCTATCTTCGCCGATATAGAGAGAGCCTCTAGGCAGTACTATGGCATACGCTCTGTCTTCCTTATCGATGGTAATGTCCTTGTCGTGAAGACTGATATGCTGCTGCGTATCATCGAAAAGATCCGAGAGCTGATCCCTAGCTGCGAACGCGTGGCTATGTATGCAGCCTTTAATGACCTACGTCGTAAGAGTGTGGATGAGCTGCGAGCCCTGCGAGAAGCAGGTCTTGACATAGTTTATGCTGGTCTTGAATCAGGTGATCCAGAGATACTGAAGAGGGTGAAGAAGTATATGACCCCAGAGCAAGCGATCGCAGGTATGGCTCATGCAAAGGAAGCAGAACTAGCCGTGCATAGCTCACTCATCTTTGGTTTAGGTGGTAGGGAGCATTCGCAGAGGCATATAGAAGCGACCGCGGATCTGCTTAATAAGCTACGCCCTGAGGAGATCTCTACACTGAGCCTTTCAGTGCAGCCTGATAGTGTATTAGAGCGCGAGGTCGAGGAGGGGCTTTTCACACAGGCTAGCCCACTTCAGTTGCTGGAAGAGGAGAAATATCTGCTGGAGCATATAGATTTCCCTACCTTATACTGGGGAGATCATGCGAACAATATCGTCTCCAAGAGGGGATACCTGCCCGAACGTCAAAAAGAGTACATTGAGCTACTAAACTCGGCTATTGCGCACCATCCTCTCAGCAAGGCTGAGACCTACCATCCACGTCCTTGGTGATTTATTATAAAGATATGAATTAGTTACGAATATAAAAATAATCTGAATCTGTATTTTCTTGTTGACAGCGGGGGTGATTTATATTTAAATATTACCTGTTATGATGAGGATTTCTACAAAAGGGCGCTACGGCGTCCGTGTGATGATGGATTTAGCCATTCATAGTTCACAAAATTTCGTATCATTACGAGACATCTCTCCACGTCAAGGAATCACTATTCGCTATCTAGAAGTTGTCATAGCCAGTCTACTTAAAGCAAGACTAGTTACTAGCTTTCGAGGTAAAGGAGGAGGCTATAAGCTCGTTCGACCACCAGAAGAATATACGATGCTCGAGATATTAGAGTGCATGGAAGGACAGCTTGTCCCTGTTCAATGTATGTCTGATACAGTAAATCAATGCAGCATGGCCTCTAGCTGTGTAACTCTACCTATGTGGGATGGATTTTATCAAGTGATTAAAGATTACTTTTCAGGGATAACTCTGCTCGATCTTATTCAGGATCAAACGGAGGTTGGTTTCTGTGCAGGAATTTAGCCAAGCTTTTTTCTTGATTTTCAGAGAAGAGTGAGCTAGTATCGCCTAATGAGATCTAGCTCACTCTTTTCAGTTTTAGCAGCGCCTTTATGTTGCGCGTCACTGCTTGCCTATGACATCATCCCTGCACCTGTCTCAGTAGAGAAGGGGGATGAGAAGACGAAAAATCTTAGCATCCTGTCAAGTAAGATTGATGTGAACTCTGATAAGTCCCACTTCGAGGCCTACCGTATAGATATCACTCCCGAGGGGGTTCATATGACATATAATGACGAACAAGCACGACATTATGCCATGGCTAGTCTTGCTCAGCTTGAAGATGAGCTACGTGCACACCCAGAGGGCATCCCCACAGGTATGATTATTGACTACCCACAGTTTGCATGGCGCGGTTACATGATAGACGTAGCTCGTCACTATATGCCCGTGGATGAGATGAAAGAGCTCATCACGGAACTAGCCCGTTATAAGTTTAACAAGTTTCATATCCATCTCACCGATGACAATGGCTGGCGTTTCGCTGTACCTGGCTATCCGAAGATGACGAGTATCGCAAGCAAGCGACGCGAGAGCTTCGGAAATGGTATACCTGAAGGCGGGTACTACACGCGTGAAGATCTCAAGGAAATCATCGACTTCTGCGCCCAGCACGGTATGGAAGTTATCCCTGAGATGGATGCACCTGGACATAGTCAAGCTCTGGCCGCTGCATACCCGGAGTTCTTCTGCGATGTAGAAGAAGCAGAGGTGAGGACAGGAGAAACTGGTCCGAATGGGCGCATCTATCTCACGTGCCCTACGAGAGAAGACCTCTGGGTCTTTTATGATGCTGCGATCAAGGAACTCGCGAGCATATTCCCTAGCTCCTACATCCATGTAGGAGGTGATGAAGCTCCTACAATAAGCTGGGACAGCTGCCCAGACTGTGCGAAGCATCGCCAAGAAAAAGGACAAAAGGACGGATCTGACCAGATGCGTGACTTCCTCGCTAGACTCGCAGGAGTCGTCACGAAGCACGGCAAGAAGCCTATGTATTGGTATGAACTCGATGATAAGCTCTACCGCGAAGGTGAAGTCGTACATACCTGGTATGCGAATAAAACCGAGGAAGCCGCTAAGGCTGCGAAGACGAAGAATCTGAAGCTCATCATCAGCCCATCTACTTACTTCTATCTCGACTTCCCGCAGATAGCAGGTCAGCGTAACTATAATTGGATGCCTAATATGACTCTGAAAGATGCTTATAGCTTCGAACCCGAGAAGTACAAGGGGCACTCAGAGGTGCTGGGTATGCAGTGCAATCTCTGGACGGAGCGCGTGCCTAATCAGGAGCATGTCTTCTACCAGACCTTCCCTCGTGCTATGGCCACGGCTGAGATTAGCTGGTCTCCTGCCTCTCGTCGTGATTGGAAAAGTTTCCAATCACGTGTTGATGCCCAGAAGAAACCCTACGAAGTGCGCACTGGTTACACTCTCGAACGTACGAAGGAGAACCAGCCTGTCCTCAATCAGGTCTATCCCGCGAACATGCCTCAGCCTCAAAAATAAGCTAGGCAAGAAGTTTAAAAACAAGGAGATTAGCTTATTAAAGCTAATCTCCTAAAATTTTATCAGACGCGGAAAAGTGTAATTCCTTTCCTCCTCGGATGAGGACGGGTTCATTAGTCAGTGGGTGATGCCCCATCCTCGCTTGACGCTCCTTCTGAGAGAAACGCCCAAAGCGCTGTATCTGTACTACTTCATCATGGCTCAAGCGTACGATACTCTCCAGCACGGCTTCTAGAGCGGCCGTGGCTGTCTCACGTGTACAGCCTACGCCCATATGGGCTTGGATGCGGGCTATGAGTTGCCTCTTATTCATGCCTGCTCCGCAGGATAGAGCTTGTGAGCCTTCACACCCCATTCTTGACACTGCCAGCTAAGACCTCCATCTTCACTTGTAAAGATAGAAACAGCTCCAGTCGCGACCTTCAGGTCATGCTGAGCGCAGAATGAATCATAGTCTCCTGTGATGTGTGGGGCAAAGCGTATCGTACCATTCGAAGAAACGCAGAGGAGGGTTTCTTCTTCTTTGATACTCTCGCAGAGCTCTTGCCAGTTCTTACAGATGAGTTCCACGTCTACTTCCCAGCCTGGAGGCGTGATAGCATGGCTATTCCATTTATCAATAATGGCCTTGCCGCGTGTTCGTAATTCTTCAGTAGTTAAAGCTGAGGCATCGATGCCCTCGCTTGTCGCGCAATGAATGCCAAGACGTTCTTCCACGATATCTTCCGTCTTGTTCTCATCTGGACCATAGTAGACTTCAATGAAACGCTCATCAGGCATCACAGCGCAGAGTGAGCCGAGCTCTTCGGAAGCAAGAGCTGCGGTGGAAAGTGTACGGAGTAGAGGAGCTGCATGGATGCGAGTAGGGAATATGCCTCTATCCTTCAGATATTTACCTATGGCGCGTCCTCGCTGTTCTTCTACGAGGGGGAGATCTGTGTGTGAGCCGACGCGAGTGGGGGTCTCTCCGGGGCGGAAGGTATTTCCATGACGAGCGATGACGAGTGTTTTCATATGTGAAGTGTGTGTAATTAAATTAGGCAGGGTCTTCTTCTATGCGGAGATGGTCGATGATGTACTGACGACGCGCATCTGTATTCTCACCCATATAGAAATTAAGCAATTCCTTGATATTATGTGCATGGTCTAGGCTCACTTGCTCAAGGCGTATATCTTCCTCGCTGATGAAGCCCTTGAACTCGTTTGGCGATATTTCACCGAGTCCCTTGAATCGTGTGATCTCAGCTTGCTTGCCAAGCTTCGCTAGCGCTTTCACGCGCTCTTGTTCAGAGTAGCAATAAATAGTAGTCTTCTTGTTACGAACGCGGAAGAGCGGTGTCTGCAGGATGTAGAGATGCTCCTCTTGGATGAGTTCCTTGAAATACTGGATGAAGAAGGTGAGTAAAAGAAGTCGAATGTGCATGCCGTCCACGTCAGCATCTGTAGCGATGATGACCTTATTATAGCGCAGATCTGCGATGCTCTTGTCTATGTTCAGCGCGAGATGCAGGAGGTCTAGTTCCTCGTTGACACTCTTCTCGAAAAGTGAAGCTCGGCTCATACCGAAGCAATTTACAGGCTTACCGCGGAGTGAGAAGACAGCCTGAGTCTCCGCATTACGCGCTGTGGTGATAGAGCCTGATGCGGAGTCACCCTCCGTGATAAAGAGCATGGTCTCAGCTGCTTGCTTATGCTTCGTGTTATAATGCACTCGGCAGTCGCGTAGCTTCTTATTATGGACACGAGCCTTTTTAGCGCGTTCCTTGGAGACCTTCCCTGTGACACCAGCTATTTCTTTACGGGCACGCTCGTTTTCTTTAATCTTCTCTTCGATGATCTGAGCGACTTCGGGATTGCGGTGTAGGTAGTTATCCAACTCTCGGCTTAGGAAGTTCCCCACGAAGGTACGTATGGTTTCCTTACCAGGACCCATTGTTGTACTGCCGAGGCGTGTCTTGGTCTGAGACTCAAAGCTTGGGTCGATGATCTTTATGCTGATCGCCGCTTCTATGCTGCCACGTATGTCTGAGGCTTCGTAGTTCTTCTTAAAGAAGCTTTGAAGGCTCTTTACGACGCCTTCGCGGAAAGCATTCTGATGCGGACCTCCAAGAATGGTGTGCTGTCCATTCGCGAAGGAATAGTACTCTTCGCCGAACTCATTTCCATGCGTGATGGCAACCTCGATATCATCGCCAGTGAGATGAATAGGGGAGTAGAGAGGCTCGGAGCTGATCTGCTCATTCAAGAGGTCGAGCAGACCATTCTGAGAGACGAATCTCTTCTTGTTGTAGCGTATGGTGAGACCCTTGTTTAAATAGCTGTAGTAGCGACACTTGCGCTCTATGATCTCATCTCGGAAAGCCACATCAGGCAAGAACAGGCTACGGTCGATGAGGAAGGAGATACGTGTACCATTCGCCTCTTCTGTGTCGAATGTCTCATCACTGCCTTCTAGGAGCTCACCCTGCGAGAAGCGAAGGCGACGTGTCTTACCATTACGATAAGCCTGAGCTTCGAATTCTATTGAGAGTGCGTTTACTGCCTTGATACCCACACCATTGAGACCGACTGACTTCTTGAAAGCTTCACTATCGTACTTACCCCCTGTGTTAATCTTGGCCACACAGTCAAAGAGCTTCCCTAATGGAATACCACGCCCGAAGTCACGAACCTCGCAGCGTCCCTCTTTGTCAATCGTGATATGAATGCGATTCCCTGCCCCCATGACGAACTCATCGATAGCATTATCAATGACTTCCTTAAAGAGAATATACAATGCCTCATCCTCAGTCGATCCATCACCGAGCTTTCCTACATACATGCCTGCACGGAGGCGGATGTGTTGTTTCCAGTCAAGTGTTTGGATAGATTCTTCGGTATATTCTGCTGGCATGGTAGGGCGTATTATAGTGACTCTTTAAGCCTTTGACAAGGGGGAATAGTGGTATAAAAGTATTTAGATAGGGAATTCCTAGGACGAGCACACCGTCATGAGGAATCCTATGACAAGAATCACGATGATAGTAGAGAGGCCGAAACCCTCTTCGTTTTTCTGTTTTTTCTCAGCCTTCCACGGCCATTCGACCTTTGGCTGATGTGGATTCTCAGTTTTAGTCGAAGAGGAACGGGGTGGGGTTGTCTTCGGAGCTGGGTGATTTCTGCTCTGCTGAGGAATGGGAGGCAGTGATTGAGGAATAACCGATTCCTTCACATTGCTTGCTTGAGGAGTCACCTTAGCAATAGGTTCTAAGATAACAGGAATGGTATGTGTGGGCGTGATATCCACTATGGAGGGCTTATTGGGTAGAGCAGAGAGTGAATGCTGCTGAGAGGCGAGCGATTTTGCACGCTTTGTTTGCTCATCTATCATCTTCTGAAGATTAAAAATGAGTGAATTAGACATACGTTCCAGTTCGGCGCGCTGACTATCGAGGTGTGCGTTGTTCTCTGTTTGGCTATCCTTCATGGGTCTCATTCTTGGTGGACTCTCTTTGTAATCTCTCTGCTTTTAAAATAATAGCAATGAGCTTCTGCTTATCGCCGCGGGCATTCCACACGAGCTGTAAGAAGTCCGCAGGATGGAAGTCCCCGTGTTCTTTTAGGAATTTTCTATCTTGAGCACAATAAAACATCACCGAAGGATCGAGATTTCCGTGAAGCTTCGCCTCAGCCTTGCGAAGAATGCGCGGTAGGTAAGATATATCCTGAAGCGCCTCATATTCTCGAGGTAGCTGAGATTCCAGAATAATAGGCATCTGCCCTCTGATATTACGCTGGGAGTTGATAAAAAAAGAACGACGAACGGAAGCAATCAACAGGGATAGTGATGGGCTGGGGTAGCCCTCTATAGCATAAGCCTTAATATAAGGATAAAGCTCAGTTGACTGATAACCTATACTTTCAAAAAACGCGATCTCATCAGGGAGAAAAAACTGATCAGGAACTTGGGTAGGCGCTAAGTGATAGCGCTCTACTCCCTCCTTGAAAATACGCATAAAGTGATCATTCCATTCCATGCTCATATTATAGGCTAGAGCTTAGCCCTCGTCAAGAGCTAGTTAATGATGATGAAACAGAAATGATTGAGATCTTGCTTAACTCATATAAGAGCACTAATAAGGATGTAGACCATGAGCGATGAGCGAGGATCGGATGGGATTACTGACATATAACAAAAATGATCCATACTTGACAGGGAAATCTAACTTATTATAATAGCTCCAATGATTACCACCCCAAAAGCTATCGGTGTTGACTTCGGTGCTACGAGCATCAAGATAGCTGTCTGTCAAGGAAGCGAGATTATAGAGCGCGCTACGCCTTTAATAACGGGCGATTATGATAGTCCACTCACGATTATTGATGCTATGTGCGGGCAGATTAAGCTGCTTCGTAGCTCTTATCCTGATATCGTAGGTATAGGTCTAGGTATGCCAGGCTGGGTGGATTTTAATAGGGGGGTACTCTACCACTTGACAAATGTTCCCGTCTGGGATCACGAGGTACCTGTCTGTTCTATCATGCGTGAAGCTCTAGGGCTACCCGTAGTCATGGATAATGATGCTAACTGTATGGCCTATGCTGAGTGGAGACTCGGTGCAGGTAAAGGGATGGAAAGTCTCGTGAATATCACTCTTGGTACGGGGGTAGGTGGCGGTATCGTCGTGGCGAATCAGCTGCTGCGCGGTCGCCATCTCTCGACAGGTGAGATTGGTATGGTCAGCATCGATTACAAGGGAAAAATGGGGCCTTTCGGGAATCGTGGTGGCATAGAAGAGTACATAGGCAATAATGAAATGGCCGCTGACGCGCAGGAACGCTATCGTGCGGCAGGTATAGAAAAGAGCCTTGAGGAATGCATGCCTTATCCACTGGAACTCGCTGCTCGTGCTGGCGATAAGATAGCTCTGCAGGTGTACGACGACTTTACAGAGAAGCTGGCAAGTCTTCTCATGGGGCTGATGTTCACGCTGACTCCTGATGCCTTCATCCTCGGTGGAGGTGTGTCGAAGGCGGGTGATCTACTCTTCCCTCCTCTGATGGAAAAGGTGAAGGCTCAGCTGCCTTCTGTATATCATCAGCATCTTCGCATTATTCCTGCCGAATTCGCGAATGATGCAGGGATGATAGGCGCCGCAATGATGGCCTGCGAGGCTGCAGAATTGTGTGTGGACTAAACTTAACTACACCTCTCTATGTCCTTACTTCAAATAAGCGCCCTCATAGGGTTGCTTCTCTACTTCGCTATTCTTCTTTTTGCGGTTTCTCGTGAGAAGAAAAATCAGAACGTGCTCGATTACTTCTTTGCTGGGCGTTCACTTCCATTCTGGGCACTTTCTATTACTTTCATCGCCTCGTGGTGGGGCGCAGGGTCTGCGATAGAAACCGCAAATCTCGGCTATCAAGATGGTATAGGTGCCTTCTGGTACTATGGCGTACCGGTGCTGCTCGCCACGCTTTTCATGATGCTGGGATCGAAGCGTATACGACGCATAGGCTACCTGACACAGGGGCATATGATCACGGCTCGATATTCTAGCTCAGTGGCGAAGATTCTATCTTTCATGATTCTCATCTTCATGAGTATCACGGCCGCGACACAGATGGTAGGAGTGGGGAAGTTCTTTGGTGAATACCTAGGGATGAGCTATGAGGTGGCAGTCTTTGTTGGGACGGGCATTGTGTTAGTATATTCCTTGCTCGGAGGCTTCCGCGGGGTGGTTCTTACGGATGTGATTCAGTTCTTCTTACTGCTTATTTCGGCGGTACTGATTTTTGTTATTGCTTATATGAAATCAGGTGGCTGGGAGGCGATTGCTATGGTAGCAGAGCAGAGGGGAAAAGTCGGGTATATGGATTTCGGAGCAGGTATGGAGAAGTACCTCATGTACGTCATTACCTTCGGCTTAGCTTGGTGTGTCGCAGCTAATATATGGCAGCGCATCTCAGCGACGAAGGATGATGGGGAAGCTCTGAAGATGACTGGTATGAGTTTCATCGTTTTTGTACCTCTGTACCTCATTGTTGTTCTTACAGGTATGGCTGGGTTAGCTCTTTATGCTGATCTGCCAGCAGGTGGGATAGTCACTGCCATCGTGATGGATCATATGCATCCCATCCTCGGAGCGGTAGTATTCATCGGCATATCAGCCGCTATCATGTCTACCATGGACTCTCTCATTAATACCGCAGCCATGACATTGACGCTGGATGTGGTGAATACAGATAAGATGGAGGAGAAGAGTAAACTGCGTCTCTCACGTTATGCGACGCTGGGCATCACTATTTTCGGTCTCATCGTCGCTCTACAGATACGCTCTATCTTGGAGCTTAGTTGGCTCGCTGCTGATATCATCACGACGGGGGCTTTCGTGCCTCTCGTGATGGGGTTCATCTGGAAGAGGGGGAATACGAAGGGCGCGATGGCCTCGATGATCATAGGGATGCTGTACTGCTTCTACAATCTAGCACGCATGAGCGTGCAGAAACTAGGAACAGACCTGCCAGCATGCTGGGAATTATCTTCTGCTCAGCAGGTGATTTACGGCATAGGCTTATCCTTGGTTGTTTATATCACGGTTAGTTTGCTCTCTAAGCCTGAGTACGAGAAGGCAGAGGACTTTGTCATGAAGTCATTAAAAGGCTAAGTTTCCTGGTATCTCATTAAAAAGCCCCATCATTCGTTCAGAATAATGGGGCTGCTCTTTTGAATAGCACTATTAATCAGCTATGACTTTAAAGAAGGCTTCACAGCATGTCTTGAAATCTGCGTGATTGTTATATTTATTTTCCTTCAAGTAGGCTTGTGACGCTTCCAAAGCTGCTGATATCTTTTCCATACGCGTCACTAGTTCCTCTGAGTCATAGTAGAGCGCTAGTGCTTCGATTTCATTGCTTGATAATTCTACGTCACTCATGCCATTTAACTCGGACTTTAGGTCAGCTACATAGGCTGACATTTCGCCTATGGCAGCGGCTGCATTATTAATTTCCATGTCGCCAGCTTTCACACTGTCAAGAATAGCTATACATGATTCTATCGCTCCGAAGTATTCATTGTTAAGGCGTTTTATCTTATCGATATTAGATTCTTCGCTAGCCACGCATACCATAGAAGGAAGTATGCTGAGCGCGGATATGGTGAAAATCGTTTTCATAATACTCATATTTATCACTTTACATTATCTGTGTCAATAAGTAGCTAAAAAAATTAGACAGCCTTTTACTATAATAATGCCTTACGGAAGTCTTCGCATGACTCCTTCAGTCCTGCGTGGTTACCATATTTACTTTCTTTTAGATAGGCGTCACAGGCTTCAATATCTAGCTCAACTTGTTGTATTTTTTCACACATGTCAGAACTCGCGAGAAGTGTACGTATTTTTAATTCCTCCTCATCTGAGAGCGTCTTTGTCAAGGTCTCTAGCTCCGCCTTAAGAGCAGACATAGAAGCCTCCATTTCGCCTATAGCTAAAGCGGCATTATCGTGATTCATCTCACCCGATTTCACATCATTGACGATTGTGACATAGGATTCAAGAATCGCAACTACTCCATCTATTTTATTCTTGCATGAGTATACTTTACATTCTTCGCTGGCTGCGCAGAGCATAACTGAGGTCACGCAGATAGCTGATATAGAGAGAAACGCTTTCATAATATTCTTGTATATCACATATTATTAAAATATCAACAATAAATGTGAATAAATTAGAATTAAATTACGTGTCAAGATCGACCTCTAGACCATCATAAGCTGCTTCCATGAAATCAGGTAGCGCTTCACGCAGATAAGCATCACTGAGTGCATGTCCCATATGCGTTGTGTATCCACGTCGAGGCTGGAGGGCCTTCATGAAGTCTATATTCTCCATGAGTGTCATATGCGTCGGGTGTATCTTCAGCCCGAGAGCATCCATTGCTAGGGCATCTAGCTCCATGAGTGACGGCATAGACTCCTCTGGTATATTCTTAGCATCAGAGATATAGCCAAAACTCTTTCCCTCAGCACGGAAGACATATCCGAAACTATCGACACTCGCATGCTCCACGCGCACAGGTGTCACCTCGATATCTCCGATATAGAAGGGTGTCAGACCGTCATGCTCACGTGCTTCTGGCTGGATATAGCCCTTGTAGGTATTATCCACTGAGAATGCCCAGCCGTACATGCGTTTCAGCTGATCCATGCAGCTAGGGTATGCATAGAGGGGGAGCTTTTCTTCACGATGCCAGCAGAAGGCTCGTAGCTCATCGAATCCTGACACATGGTCTAGGTGTGCGTGTGTATAAAGGACGGCATCAATAGCTGTGAGTTTGTGCTGTAATGCTTGAGCACGCAGATCTGTTCCTGCGTCGACAAGAAGAGTCGTCCTCTCCGTTCTGATCAGCAGCGAAGAACGCAGTCGCTTGTCGCGCGGATTATCCGAACGACAAACATCACATTCACAGCCGATGACAGGTACGCCTGTTGATGTGCCTGTCCCTAAAAAAAGTAGCTTCATCTAAGAAAAAATCCCTTTGATTTCGTCGCACAATTATGCCATAATGAAGCCCACAAGGTAAAGAAAATAGTATGCTCACACTCCTGAAAATCCGTAATCTCGCACTCGTTGATGAGCTCATTTGGCAGCCACAATCTGGTTTTATTGGTATCACGGGCGAGACTGGTGCAGGGAAATCTGTCATCATGGGCGGTATTGAGCTCGTACTAGGTGAGCGTGCTGATAAGGGGTTAATTCGCAGTGGGGAGACCCAGTGCTCTATTGAGGCTGTCTTCGAGCTCAAGCACGTAGATCGTATCAATATGTACCTCGAAGAAGCAGGGGTACCTTCATGCGAGGGGGGAGAGCTACTCATACGTCGTGTGATCTCTACAACGACGAATAAGCAGTTTGTGAATAACAGCCCCGTCACCTTGCAGGTGCTACGCCAGATAGGAGCTGGGCTTGTTGATATGCATCACCCAGACGCACATCGCTCCCTGACATCGCAGGATAGACAGAGAGCACTTCTCGATGCCTGTCTGAATGATAGTGAGGTGAAGCTTCAGTACCAGAAGGCGTATACTCAGTGGAGTAAGGCAAAACGCCAATACGAGGAGCTTTTAGAAAATGAGATGGCGAATGCCCGCGAACTCGATTACCTGCGACATCAGGTGGAGGAGATAGAGCTGGCAGCCTTCACTCATGACGAAATCGCTGAATTAGAAGACCACTGGAAGCGCGCACGCAATGCGGGACGCCTCCGTGACATCGCCTTACCTATGCTACAGCTTCTCGAAGGTATGGGAGGGGATGAACAGCATTCCATTCTCGGTCAGCTACGCCAGCTTGTGCGCGGAGCTCATGATCTGGAGCGTCTCGATGATTCGATGTCTGCTCGTATGCAGCCTGTTCAGGGTAGTGTAGAAGAGTTGGAGTCCCTCGCGGATGATCTTCGCGATTATCTTGGAAAGATGGATGATGATCCAGCAGCACTTGCTGCCCTCGAAGACCGAATGGCTCTCTACGAAAATCTGAAGCGCAAGTATGGCTCGGATTATGCTCAGATTGATGAACATTACCAACAGTGTCGCGAGCGTCTTGATGCTATCGAAAACCGTGAAGAACGCCTTGAAGAGCTACGTCTCGAAGTCGAGAGACTCATGGAGACGTTGATGAAGAAGGCGAAGAAGCTTAGTGCGGCTAGATGCGCAAGCATCCCTCAACTAGAAGCCGATTTCTTAAAGCACGCACAGCATCTCGGTTTCGCGCAGGCGCATTTTAGCATAGAACTACAAGATCTGAGCACTCCTTCTCCCGAGGGGGTAGAAGAGGTGGAGTTCCTCTTCGGTCCGAATCCTGGTGAACCCTTGAAACCTCTGCGCATGATTGCATCCAGCGGTGAAATGGCTCGTGTCATGCTGGCTCTCAAGAGCACGCTCGCGAAGCAGGATGATACTCCCTTATTAGTCTTCGATGAAATCGACGCAAACGTGGGCGGGGAAATCGCACGTGCTGTCGGCATGAAGATGCGTGAGCTAGGTGCGGACCATCAGGTGATCGCTATTACTCACTTCCCACAGGTGGCCGCCCTTGCCGAACATCATTATCTCATCAGCAAAGCCGTAGAGGATGGCCGCAGTATCTCTCGCCTCCGCGAGGTGCTAGGTGATGAGCGAGTGGCAGAACTCATGCGTATGCTGGGTACAACAGGCGAGACCGCTAGAGCACATGCTCAGGACTTGTTACTGTGATGTGAGATCCTAGCGAGGGCGTAGAATGCTCAAGAAACGTCCGTAGAGTCGTAGCAGACTATCATGCTTGATAGAGAGTTTGATAGGGAGTTCTACTATGCGCTTGAGCAGTGGGGGGAGCTTTCGCAGTGAGACGAGTGGATAAGGAATGGTCTGTGACCATGGGCTCTCTCTCCACATGTCGAAAAATTGCTTTTCAAAGGGTAGCTTCGCGCCTGTAAGTATATTCGGCTTCGTGGCGGCGAAGTGGATGATCATGGGCTGCTCATAGGCATGACGAGCTTCTTCACTTTCATTCTGCATTTCTGCGGCAAAGAGTGGGATAACATTACAAGAAAGCGGCAAGCTAGCAATGCGATCTCTAAGCACATAATTGAGCACATCTTGGTCTGGCCAGATGAGCTTATCTGGAGGGAGTTCTAAGCTCGCGTTCACAAGCTGTGAGCTGATCTTCTCACGTCTCATCAGACTGAGATCCATCATAAGGAAACTTGAGTAGTAATAACGCTTAGGAGGCGATACCTGAGGCACACCGAGACGTGCGGGGAATTGCTCCACATAGGGCTTGTATTCCTCAGTATAGTTTCCGAATACGACCCAAGGACAGGCTGCAAGCACAGCTCCCTCCAAGGGGATATCCCAGAGCCTACTGATATCTTGCATCACCATGATATCACAGTCGAGATAGAGTACTTTCTCTATCTCTGGTGACAGTATATCCGCTAGAAGAAATCTGTAGTAGATGGGGGTGGGGAAGCGTCTCGCAGTGGGAAGATCCTGCAGGGCATTAGCCACATGATAGAAGCGCAGATCAAGAGCCAGTGTAGAATATAGCTCCGTATCAATACCCTGATGCAAGATGTGCACGCAGAATAGCTCAGGCTGCGCCAAGCTTCGCTCTAATGAAAAGAGTGCAAGCGCGAGAGGAATCTGGAAGTCCCTATCAGCAGCGAAGGCTATGTGGTACTGCTTCTCCATGAGCTTATGAGGCAAACTTAATCAGCCTTTTCCATAGCAATGGCTGGATGGCAAAGGCGAGGGCGATGAGTAGGCAGAGTAGTACCGCCCAGTCACCGAACTGAGCATAGAGGGTGAGCCCCGCATTCGGATCAACTGGTAGTACCGCGTAGCTGCTGCCTCGCAAGAAGGGTTTCCCTTCTTCGTCTCGTAGTTCATCGATAAATCCACCATTCGCAGCTATAGCGCAGCTGACGCCCTGATTCGCAGCACGCACCATGGGACGACGAAGCTCAATGCAGCGGAATGCCGCATTACGAGCCTGCTGCTCACCGCAAGCTGAGTGATGGAACCACGCATCATTACTTACATTAACAATGACCTGTGCGCCCTTACGTGCGAACTGTCGTACGAGTCCACCGACGGTGTCTTCGTAGCAAATAGCAGGGATAACGGATATTTTTTCTTCACGACCTGGTACAGGGACAGAGATAGGCTCAGTGCCTACACCTGGGATGATGCCATCGCCTGTCTGTGTTCCTGTAATATCGGCATAGGCTTGGCCTACCCATTCTATATCGCGGGCGAGGGGGATATACTCACCAAAGGGCATGAGGTGCTGCTTAGAGACACTGCGTACACTGTCTAAATCACTCTCAATGATGACCATGGAATTGTGCATACCTTTGATATCCTGCATCCCTTTCTCATCACGCACGAGCTCGTATTCGTCTATGCCTGTAAAGAGAACGAAGCCTGTGCTTCCCATGTCTTTTAGCTCTGTACGTAGGGCTGGGATCCCTAGCGTCTCACTGAAATAGAGGTCTTTTGCAACATAGTCTTCGAGGCGTGTGCCAGCGCTTGAATCTCGCCAGAAGGGGTAGGGCATAGCACTCTCGGGCCAGACGACCCAGAGCGGTAGTTGCTGGGTAAAGCCGTATTCAGGATTCTTCATAGCGAGTGCTAGGGTCTCCTGCTGTACACGCTGGAATCCCGCACGTGTTTCTTCGATGTATTCTTCGAAATAAGTAGAACGCTTGTGGCGAGGAGTCTTGATTTTCTGCACCTGATCGAGGTTGTTCTGTACGGCAAGAACAGGCAGGGCAATGACGCCCTCTTCACCCAGCATACGTGTCGCAGAATAGCGCTGGGCCAGTGAAAGCCCTCCCATAAAAAGCCCAAAGATCATGAGCAGCGCTGCGTAGAAATCCCATGGACGACAAGACTTACTCATGGCCTTCATGTGCAGGTAGCACCTTCTCCCCGCGCCATAGCAGATGACCGCGAAGGAAGCAGGGAAGAAGGAGAGTGCCGCCGTACCGATGAACTCTGCCCACTGAGCAAGTGATAGCCCATCATAGAGTGCCATGCCCATGCTATTCCATGAGAATCCCAGCGTGCCCTGTGCACGCAGCCATTCGATACATACCCAGAGAGCTCCCAGCCCTACAGCTGAGCGTAGAGTGGAGAGCATATCCATCATAGCCCAGTCGCGCCACGCCTTGCGTTTAGCATCATAGATATCAGAGGGCTGACTTAATTTCTTCGTGACAAGGAAGCTCTCAGGAGCTGGCACGGAGCTCAAGCGTGGACGCAGCAGTGTGCTGGCAATACCTGCCCATAAAGCAGGAAAAATGGCGTAGTAACTCATCAATGGGATAAATGCTACGCCTAAGAAGAGAAACTCATTGATACGAAAGACCGAGCCGACTTCATGAATCCACCAAAAACTCACCGAATACCAGCCCATACCGTAGATCCAGCCATAGCCAAAAGCCGCCCAGAATCGCATAGGGCGTATCCATAGGACGAACAAGAGCGGCAATAAGCCTAGCCATACGATGATGGATATGTCATAAGGCACGAAGGCCATCGCCATGACGATACCACCGAAGAGGCTTAACAACAGGCGAAACCAGCGACGCTGAAACAGAGAAGCAGGCTGGGGGCTCTCAGGCATAAGAAGTAGGTGTAGGCTTAGAGGCAGTATACTTAGTCCTGCTTCTTTGTAAGTGTATTCGCGCGGATGCTCTTTTTCCCAAGAAGCTGAGGCTCAGCATCACCATCCATTAGATAGCGTACTTCCAGACTCCAGAGTGGCGCATTGTAGTCTACCTGATGATAGAGATAGTCATCCTTGTTTTTATAACCAGCGAGGGGATAGAAGCTCACCTTGTTACCATCATAGCTGATGTTAAAGTCGTCCGAAGTGGTGAATCCATTCGACGTGAAGGGAAGACTGATGATATCGCCCTGACGCTGCATATTCTCATTATGGAAACTAACCATCAGTTTTCCATTCTTCTTGATATCATCCATTTTAATAGAAATGACAGGGTAGCAAGCGACGCGACGCATCATACGATCATCGCCTTCGGATGATTTCCACTCAGTTTCTACTTCTTCTACCGTGAAGTGCTCTGTCTCCCATGGGAGGTCTGTGATGATTTCACGCCATGCACGAGTCGGAACTTTCGACATGACTTCGATGTAGATGAAAACAGCTCCTCCTACCATGAGGGTAAGAGTGCTCAGAATACCAATAAGACTGAGCGTAGATATTTTCTTCTTGGCTACGCCAGTTGTTTCCTGCGTGCTTGCATTCGTGGTATCATCTGTCGGTATGGACTTTTGATCGCTTGGCTGATCTTGCATGAGGCTATTTTGGACTGAAAAAATGCTGCTGGCAATAAAAAAAGGTTGCATTTACGCATAAATACGTAAAAATATACCTGAGAAGTCCAACCACTTCTCATTTATATGTTATGGCAGAATTAGACGATAAAGTAGAAATGAACGTAGAAGGCAAGTACTACGTCGATAGCAGTTGCATCGATTGTGATCTTTGCCGCGAAAGCGCACCCCAGTTCTTCGGACGTGACGAAGATGAAGGTGTTTCTTACGTATGCGCACAACCCACAACTCCTGAAGACATCGCACTTTGTGATGAAGTTCTCGAATCCTGCCCAGTGCAGTCCATCGGTGACGATGGCGACGAATAAATAACTTCATGAGTACTGCTCGTTCTAGTAATGGTCTTCCCGTAGATGATTCGTCCCCTGCGCAAAAGGCCAGTGATGCAGTAACAGAGGCTCAAGTCGACGCACGTGAGCAGCTGCAACTGCGAAAAAAGCTAGGCAGCAGACGCTATTACTTGGTCACTTATCCTGATGGGAAGGCTGGTTATGTACATATACCCAGTCGCTCTCAGCAGGATGAGGACCAAGCAATGGCAGACTTCTTAGGAGTCTCCATTGACCGATCAGCCACGCGATCCATACGAAGCATGGCATCCATATTAGGCGAGATTGATGAGCGCCTCCAGCTGCGTGAAGAGAGCTTCGCTGCTGAGATACTGGCCGAAGCATGGAAGAACGCTATGGGCGACTTCTTCTCCACACAGGCTGAGCTTTTTTCGCTCAGCGATGGACTTGCTACCATACGCACGCTTCACCCGAATATCCGATTTGAAATTAATCGTATGCGCCCTCAAGTCATGCGCAAGCTTAACGATCAATTAGGTGCGGGAAGCGTGAAGAAAATCCGCATCATTCACTCATAGCTGGATAGCTAGGATTGATAAATCGATCCACCTCTGCATGCGTCCCGTCTTTTGGGTATGCTTCTTCATCCACCCAGAAGAGGTGAGCCTCCTGTACATCGTAGGGACGAGGAGTGGAAAACTGACAATAGGTCGTATCTGGGAAGCGTATATGGCGCCAGCTGGCCACGTAGCAGCGATTTTCCTTCCAGCCCGGAAGCCATACAGCGAGTGCCGCAAGACGCTGATTCACCTTCAGGGTAGCCTTCGCTAGTTCATCTGTCGTCTTCGCATCATGCATGGCATCTATATGCTCATCCATGTTCGCATCATCTAGTGCATGAAGATTACGCCCTACTGTGTCATAGAAGCGTGAGTGGAACTGTGTCTCGAGGGAAGGGAGTGGGAAGCTAGCTACGTCCGCCCAGAAGGCCATCTGGTAGGTCTTGTGCTCTACCTTTTTCGCTGTCTGTTGCCATGGGGTGGGGTCGGCGATGATTTCTGCACCACAGAGACGCGCGCTCTGCGCTAGCTGCTGCACGAGGCTTGAGACCTTCTCCGATGGAGTGTAGGAGAGAGTGATGCTGAGGCGTGTGCCGTCCTCTTTTCGCAAGATGCCATCACTTCCTGCTGTCGTGTAACCTGCTTTGTGGAAGTACTCTCTGGACTTATTCACATCGAACTTCACCTGCGAAACTTCGCCCTGCTTCGGGCTGAGATTCCCATAGCCTTCACTGAAAAAGGCGAGACGCTCATATTCTCCTCTGAAGAGTAAATCAAGAGCGCGATTCATATCCATCGCATGCAGCAGCCCTTGACGCAGGTTAATATCAGGAAGCGTGCGTGCATTCAGATATATACCGTAGGGTGGCAGGGGGTAATGGGAGAGGAATCGATGCTTCTCTATGCGTCCTTCGCGCACATGCTCATGCTGGAGTCTCTGCTGCCATGCGCTGAGATTGCGCGTCTGAAGTATATCTATCTTCCCCTTCCAGAAAAACTCCCAGAGCTGAGCTTCGTCTGCGAGGAAATGAATATGTCGCTTGTCGACATTGTAACGATAGCGGTAATAAGGGAGATCTGCAGCCCACCACTGGGGAACCTTCGACATGATGATCTCGCGGTTTGTTTTAAAGTCTGAAGGCAGGACACTATAAGCACCTGTTGTAGGTGCTATACGCTGGGCATAGCGCTCTACATAGTCAGGTCCAAACTCACTGTAAAAACTCGGCTCTGCAGGACTGAGCAGCTGCGCTATAGTGTAGGGCGCGAGCAGCTCTGGCTGGCGCAGGGTTACGGAGAATGTGTGCTCGTCAAAGTAGCTGGCCTTTTCGATACTGCTGGCTATTTTACTAAGCGCGAGAGGGTCTTTAATATAATCTGAACTGCGTAGGTAGAGTCCCAGGAAGAAGTCACCAGCACGCACTGGGCGACCATTTGAATAGCGGGCTTGTGGATTCAGACGGAAGTAAACCGTGCGTCCATCTTTTCCCATAGCCCAGCTCTGAGCTACACCAGGTATGATGTGCTTTTCTGGGTTCAGGGGGTGGAGTTCGACGAGCTTGATATCCACATTCGCGTAGAGCGTGTAGTGGAAGAAAACTGTTCCTAGCCCTCCGATGGGGCGTAGATGTGCAGGGTAGGGACCGGCATTAACAAGATGGACGCTGCCGCCTTTCTTCGCTTCAGGATCTCCTATTTCAGGTAGACCGCTTCCATCTTCCCAGTGGAGGTCAGAAGGAATGGACTCTGGAAAATGCTCTACCTTGATAGCATCGAGATCAGTGAGCGTATCCCACATGCTCTCTGGGTAAGCGGCTGCCGATTTGATGCCGCCTAGGGTGACATTATGTACCACATTTTCTTCTCTGCATGAAGATAATATCAGACTTACGCAGCTAAGAATACAGAGAAGGAATCGTGGCATGAGATGATTAAGAGGGTAAATAGAAAGAAACCCTTCGGCGGCCTTGCTACAGGATATTTGAGCCGAAGGGTTTCTTCTATATATTGACTTATCTTAGAACTTCACAGTGACACCACCGAAGATACCGATACCTGTACCGAGGTAGTCGATAGGGTAGGAGCCTTCTGAGACGTAATCTTGGTCTGTGATGTTTTCCACACGCATGTGAAGAGCCACGTTCTCGTTTACTTCATAGCGAGCATAGGCGCGCAGTGTGTAGTAGGAATCGAGTGGATCGTTCGCTGTGTAGTTAACACGACCGCTAGCGGCCTGTACGCCTACACCGAAGGTGAACTTATCTGTAGGGCTCGTGTGGATATCGGCTGCCCAGACGCGGCGAGCTGTCTTAGCAAGCTGCTTGTCATTCGCATCCTTAGGAGAGGTTACAGTGAAGCTCAGTGTGTAACCAGTATTCCAAGTGGAGCTGATCTCACCCTGCATGGCGAGCTCCAGACCCTGAACGGTCCAGATGCCTTGGGCATTTGAATAGTCTACATAAGATCCACCTATGCTAGGATCGTAGGTATAGGTGGTGTCGATACCATCGCTGAGCTGCTGCCAGAAGAAGGTAGCGCTGATCTTGTGATCTTCTGCGATTTTCTGCTCGAAGCCGAAGTCGAAGCCTACACTTGTCTCTTCCTTCAGATTAGGGTTACCGCGGTAGATGTTCTTATAGGTGTAGCCACCAGAATACATCTCACTATAGAAGTTGCCATTGGAGCGTTCCAGTGAGGTAGGAGCCTTGTAGCCAGTGCTAAATGAGGCGAATACACGTGAGCGTTCCTTGTTGAACTTGTAGCTGCTTGCAAGACGTACTGTAGTGTTTTCGTCGTAAATATCGCTGCTATCGAGACGCACAGCAATGGAGTTTTCCCAGTTTGTGATAGGGGTATAGAAGTGCTCCAGCGCGATGCCGTAGATGTCATCTTCTGTGCTGTTGTTTACGTAGACACCATCAGTTTCTTCTCTATTCCAAGAGAATGCACCGGAGGTCTTGTGCTTGTCATTCCACTTGTAGTCATGACGCCATTCAGCTTGCAGATTCAGGTTCGTCATGAAGGCTCGACCATTGACTACACCTGGTGTGAGATCTGTTCCTACGATGGAATGCGCATCATAGACACCAGCCATAAGGGTGGATGTGTAAGCGTCCGTGATGTTGCTTACCCACTTGAGTGTAGCCAGATTTGAGCGTGTGGAGTTTTCCACTGGGTCGTGAGGAGACTTGAACTTAACATCTTCGCGACGATAAGTAGCGGTGACGACATTTGTGTCATTGATCTGGTAGTCGAGGCGGATGTTGTTTGTCCAGTTTGTGTACTCACCGGCAGAGCTGTCAGCCGAAGGGCGCGAGCCGTCTGCAAGACGCATATCGTTGTTCGTAGACTGGTAAGTAGAGGAGAGGAAGTAGGAGAGCCCGTCCTTTTCGCCTTGAGCGACCACATTACCAAGCTGGGAGTCGAAAGAGCCGATCTCTACCGTGCTCTGGTAGCTAGGCTCGCCCTGTCCCTTAGGTGTGGTCATGTAGACGATGCCACCGACTGCGCCACCACCATAGACTGCACCCTGTGCACCCTTAAGTACTTCCAGACCGCCAAGACCATAGAGGGTCTGATGACCGATGAGATTCGCAGAGATACGACCTACACCGGATGCATTGTAAAGACGCATACCATCATAGATGGCCATGGTGTAAGTTTCATCATTCATACCGCGAATGACGATTTGGTTGCTACTGCCCATTTGGTTAATACCACCATTGGGAAGGGCAAATACACCGGGAACTCGTGTAAGAGCATCGCCAAGCTGAACCACGCCTTCTTCCTTCAGCTCCTCAATATTAAGGACGGTGACGGAGACGCCAGTCTCATCATAGGGCATAGCCATACCATCGGATGCAGATACCGTGATAGGTGCGAGTTCAGTTTCCTCGATGGGGGCTTGAGGACTAGCCTGTGCAAAAGCACAATTTCCTGCCATAGCGATGGCAAGCACAGCGCGTGTAACGCCTCCTTGAGGCGTAAGTGATGTAGATATCATATGTAGAGCTTAGTGGACCAATGTTACGTTGGTGTGTTCAGCGCTTCCCCTGGCTGGTACCCCGACTTAGTTCGTCAGCATCTGATGATGCTAGCTCACAATACGGTTGCGGCACAGTGACGGAATCTCACCGTCTTTCCCATCTATTTCTTGCAGTTCCTACTGCCTCCAGAGGGGGAGACTACATTTCCTAACGAATTAGAATATGTAGCTGAGAGAAGTAAAGCATAGCAATCACGCATAAGCAAGGTAAATTTTTCAAAATCATCATATGACTTTTAATTATAAGTATTGCGATTATTTATGAAGCTTCTTGATAATGACTTATTATTAAAGGCATACATAGCTATGATCTAAAATAGTAAGGTATCACATTCATATGAATACTATTATTTTTTAGCTCATGCGCATTGCAGATTGACACTGTCTCTTAGTCGCCTGTGTGCGAACATGTGTTTAGAGATATTATATCATTTTTCCAAGAGGAATAGATACTCCATAACCTGTAGTTCTCTAGATTTTAGATTCCTACTCCCACGGAACGTTGCGTAAGGTATCTCCTCTAGCGTCGCTTTTCCATGACTGGAAAGAAGGTCCAGTATATCACCCTTTGAGAGCAGCCCCTCAGAGCTATAGGATAGCAGTATGTAGCGGGCGGGACAGTGGCGCACGAGTTCACTGAGGGCATATAGCGCACCTGCTCGCTTATTAAAGGCTGAGCGATTCCAATCCTGCGGTATACCTGATACGCGTGATATCTGTGATAGGTCTGGAGCCTTACCTTCAGCAATCAAGTTGAGCATGAAGTAATTTGAGCCGTATGGGTGCTGGTTATAAGGAGGATCAAAGTAGGCGAGATCCAGCTCAGGGACATCCTTAGCAGCAGCGAGTGCATCAGCTCGCGTCACGGTCGTAGGGCAGATAAACTCAGAAAAGACGGGGAAGGGGAGCGTGATTTCCCCTTTAATGCGCGACAGGGCATGTCTCCCCCTGCCTCCGAACTGGCCTATACCTTCGGCGTTTTTATAGAATCCCTTGAATACCCCTGCAGTATTCGTATGTACTGATGCCATGCTGAGCAAAGGTGCTAGGAAATATGGCTGCATTTCCTCATCGAGCTGAGAAATGAGCTTCCGTGCCGTGTCTATATAGAGAGCATTACGTCTCGTGTAGAAGACTCGATCCTCGGCGTTGATCTTATCCTCGTTTTTCGGGGCGTAGAGCTCGGTGATGAAGCCAGCTTGCAGGTTAGTCTCATCAGAGAGTTCGCGTATGAGTGACTCATGAATGCCCCGCAGCTGATTTATAGGAAGCTCAGAGGCATTTGCCAGATAACAGCGCCCCATCATAGCGGCATAGGGCTCTAGATCATTACTATAAAGCTCAGAGGCATATGATTTCAGCAGGCGTGAGACAGAACCCGACCCTGAGAAGGCATCCCAGCAGCGCAGCTTACGTCCCACTGTCTTTTCTAGTCGTGAAAAAGATTCTGCTAGGTGAGGTAGGAGTGCACGCTTATTTCCGATACAGGTGATGAGCTGTTCCTTGAGATAAGAACTCTTATCGCGGAAATGAGAATAGTCAGGCACAGGGGAAATATAGCACAACAGCTAGTTAGAGGTCAAGCCACTTAGATACGTGATAGACGCGAATAACTCAGCAACATGGCAGCTGCGAGGATCGCGATGTAGATGGGGAACACACTCATGCCGAACTGAGAGGAAACAAATCCAAATAGCGGTGGTGCTAAGCAAGAGCCCATATAGGCGCAGCCCATCTGAATACCTATAATGCTCAGAGATCTTGCCTTCCCGAACAAGATGGGTGTCGCGTGAATAATAGATGGATAAATAGGGGCGCATCCTATACCTACCATGAAGAAGCTCAGCCAGAGCGAGGAATTCCACGGAATTAATGTGAGCAGCATACCCGAGATAATGAGCATAGCCCCTATAAAGATGAGTCGACTGTGGCTGAAATACTGAGCGATGATACCGCCCAGCATACGACCTATCATGATACCCATGAAGTAGAGTGAGGCATGGAAAGCTGCAGATTCAGGAGCGAGTGATCGTGCTTCTACAAGGTAACTTGCTGCCCATATGCCTGTGGCATTTTCTAAACCACAGTAAGCTGCAAAACTAATCAAGATGGGTTTTACGCCACGGATCTTGAGCGAGGCGAAGAAGCTGAGTACCTCATGCTTTTCTTCTGCTTCATCATCTTCTGCCGCATCTTTATCTTTTCGAAGCCAGAGCTTGAGACTCAGAATAAGTATGAGCGCGAGTGCTAGCTGTATCCAGAATATGATCATATATCCAGATTGCCAGCCACCAGCATTCACCAGCGCAAATCCCATGATAATAGGGCTCAGTGTAGCACCTACTCCCCATGACGCATGCAACCAGTGCATGTGTCGTGCCGAGTAGTTCGCAGCGACGTAATTATTCAGGACGGCATCTACAGCACCTCCACTCAGACCATAAGGAAGAGCCATCACACAGACCCATATAAAACTAGGGCAGAGGGAGAAGCCCCAGAGTGAGAGAGCAGAAATAAGTACACTCACCGTCGTGATGACTCCCGTGCTCATCCACTGCATGAGACGAGCACAGCTCAGGCTCGCGGTGATCGTACCAATAGATATAATCATAGCGACGATACCAGCATAGCTATAGCTGACTTGGAAATCCCTATGCATGACAGGCCATGCCGTACCCAGCAGAGAATCGGGTAACCCCAGTGAGATAAAGGATAGGTAGATAAGGGTGAGCAGTGCTGCGTACATAAAATATATTTTTAGCGTACTAAGGTATGGGCTTCGTATGCTCCTCGTCCATTTTCTGCTGTATCTCCGCGACAATATTAGGATACCTGTCTGCGAGATTGTTCTCCTCACGCTCGTCGCGGTCTAGATTGAAGAGCTGCATTTTCTTATTACCTTTATTGGTATTGAGAATAAGACCTTTCCATTTTCCCATTCTCATGGCTCGTGCCCCCGCACCTTCAGGGAACTCCCAGTAGAGGGCGTCATGCTCGGCTTGTCTCTTACCTGTCAGCTCTGCTAAGAAGCTCAGCCCATCGCTGTCTGCTGGTGCTGTTTTCTTCACGACTTCTGCAATGGTCGGGAGTATATCGTAAGAAGCAGAGATATGGTTCGATACACGACCTTTTTTAATACGAGCTGGCCAGCTTACTAAAAGCGGTACACGTATACCTCCTTCTCGCAGACTAGCCTTGCCCCAGCCGGCTTCACTGCGGAATGGTCCAGCACTCTGGAACCATGGAGAGGCACTACCACCATTAAATGTAGGTCCATTATCAGAGGTGTAGATAATGAGGCTATTCTCATACATACCTTTCTCCTTCAACTTCGCAATGAAGCGACCTACTTGATCGTCAAAGTAGCTTACCATCGCTGCATAAGTAGCACGTGGGTAGCGGCAGGGTAAGTAGCTCTGCTGCCCTAGGTAAGGCTCTTCTTCCTTGAACTTCTTATGATAATAGTCTACCCACTTCCTCGGTGCTTGGAGTGATACGTGAGGGAGGGGAGTCGCCCACATGACGAAGAGTGGCTTCTTGTGGTGAGGCTGCTGCTCGACGAGCTCGATGAGTTCGTCGTAGAATAAGTCATTCACATACTCTTTACGCTGGAACTTATCATAAGAGCGATCATCATACTTATCTGCACCTGCGTCTAGCTTATCATTAGGCGTGAGGAGAGGGGCATTGTTGAGCATCTCTCGGCTTTCGTTCCTATAGACAAACATGGGGTAGTAGGTATGCGCTTGGCGCTGACAATTAAAACCATAGAAGAAATCAAATCCCATCTTATTCGGGGTCGATACCGATCCGGGGTAGCCTAAGCCCCATTTCCCAATCAGAGCTGTCTTATAGCCTGCATCCTGCATGAGGTGTGCGAGCGTGCGCGTATCGGCAGGCATAGGCCCTTGCCCCTCTAGCTTCGGGTTCTCCAGCATGGCCTTATGACTCCAGACATTCCCACGCTTGGCGTACTCGTTGTTCTCGCGTACGGCAGCATGTCCTGCATGCTTACCAGTTAGCATCATGCAGCGTGAAGGAGCACTCACAGGAGCCGCACTATAATGATGTGTGAAGCGCATCCCTTCCTTGGCTAATCGATCAAGATGTGGTGTTTCAATGAGTTTCTGTCCGTAAGAGCCTAAATCACCATAGCCCAGATCATCCATCAGGATGATGAAGACATGAGGGGGAGCAGCTTCCTTCGCACAGAGTGTGAGTGGTGCGAGAGTGAGGGCTGCAGTTTGGAAGAGGGTGCTTTTCATTTCTAGGGTGAGTTAAAGAAGCTGGTGTCGTATCTAACCGCACTCCCAGGGTTTTCGTTTTGCCTTCGTGATATGTGGCTGTCGGACGTAAATGGGAGCTGGTGGCGTATCAAGTAAGAGCTGCTGCGCCTCGGGAGTCATGTGCAGCCATGTCTCAACGAGCCCTTGAGCAGAAGGGGCTAGTGCCGCTTCTACCTCTGAGAGATCATTCTTCGTGAGAAGCTCCGCAGATTCTACGCTACCTATTCTCTCTCCCTGTGCCAGAAGGGCATTAATAGCCTCTATTGTAGACACCTCGATGAGCCCACCAGGGTGGCGTAGTGTCCATCCTCCACGCTTCGCGTCAGAAATAATCCAATCACGACCACCTACAGCGAGCTGTGCCCATGAGTCTATAGCGGCTATCTTACTAGCACGCACGAGCGATATGCCTTCTGCAGCAGCTAGCGCTACGCGCACACCGCCATAGCTACCGGGGCCTGATCCCACCAAGATAAGATCTAAGGGACGATCTGCCAGTATAGCTAGGCATTGCTCGAGGGCAGGGAAGAGCTCCGCATCATGATTTCTATCTACATACCACTCATGATGATACAGCAGTGCACCCTCATCATTCATGAGGCAGAGTGATGAGGGGGTCAAGGAGCATTCAATGGCGAGGATATTCATCAGGGGAGCAAGAGTTGTGCTGTCGTCCATTTGCCACGTGTGATGCGCTTTTCTAGCACGAGCCCATTCTGTTGAGCAATAGCTATTGTCTCATCAGCCTGTTCCTTTAAGATACCAGAGATGATGAGTGTGCCACCCTTTTTCATGCTGCGCTTGAGCATGGGGAAGGCCTTTTGCAGGACTGTGGAAAAGAGGTTTGCTAGAAGTATGTCTGCGAGCTGCTCCTCAGATGCTTCCCATTCGAAGACATCGGCTTGGAACAAGTCAAGATGCTCAGCTCCACCATTTCTATCTATGTTTCTCTGGGATATTTCTACAGCTTGAGGATCGAAGTCGTAGGCAATGGCACTGCTCGCACCAAGGTGCAAGCCCGCGAGTGCGAGAATAGCTGTACCACAGCCTGCGTCTGTCAGCTTCCAGCTCCCAGCCTCTTTCTTCTTTGCGTAATCACAGAGAAGTCGCAAGCAGGTAGATGTCGTCGCGTGATCACCAGTACCAAAGGCCATCTCAGCGGGCATTGTCAGCACGATGCGCTTCGGATAGCGTTCTCGGAGCGACTGCATGATAGAGGCATCATCACTAGAGCTGATGACGATTTGCTGACGGATGAGAAGAGGAGGGCGGTTCTCAGGTGCTGTAGCTGCTACCCAGTCAGTCGCCACGAGAGGCTGTACCTTGCCACCATAGCAAGCAGCAAAGAGTAGGGCCTCTTGCTCTTCTTCCCAGTAAACATCCATCTCGAGTTTTGTCGCTGCAAAATTCTGAGAAAGAACACTATTCGGATATTGGGCTAGTAGTTCCTGCCAATAAGATTCTTCGTTGATTGGTACCTGATGCTGCCAGTGCCACATAGTAATGATGTTTTATTTTAGATTAATCGAGGAGATTGTTTGCAAGACTCCATGCATTCTCTTTACTGATCACAAAGAGCTCGCCAGTCTCCACAATTTGGGCGAAGAATGGGGTGTCTTCTCTGCTCACATTAACGGGAGCGATTTTGAGAGTCAGTGTTTTCTTTTCCTTCTTTTCATCTGCGAACAAAGATTCTGTGATGGCTGCATCATCGGCAGCGTCAGAAAGATAATCTTCTGCATCTACTCCTTGCTGGTCACGTAGATTCGCTTCGATCTGCTCAGCATCGGCGGCATTACTTTCGATCACATAGCCCTCACGCTGTGAGATTACACTCAGTTCGAGATCCAAGATGACGGTGAATGCAGGGTTTTTCAATGCCTGAAGTGCGCTTGGGTGTGCAGGAGGTAGCCAGCGAATGACTCGCATATTATTGAGATTACGCAGGTAACTCAGTGCTCGATGAGAATTGATACGCAGACTGACATCCTCATCATTAAGAGTACCTGTCCATTTATCTTCGATATAGTCAAAGTTCAACTTCAGCAATGCTGTCTCGAAGTTCATGGTCAGAGTCTTAACCGCAGATATGGGGAAGTCTAACGCACTCTTATCCTTCCAGAGGTACTTATCG
Source organism: uncultured Akkermansia sp. (assembly GCA_964370895.1). Taxonomy (GTDB): domain Bacteria; phylum Verrucomicrobiota; class Verrucomicrobiia; order Verrucomicrobiales; family Akkermansiaceae; genus Akkermansia. Next base: position 36,623 of record CAYJLR010000001.1, read on the forward strand.
AGTGACAGATATCTGGCGATGCTCGTAGGCAGTTCAGCGATAGTATCACCACCACGCTCATGTACGATCCACGTGGCAGGTTCTCCAAGGGTCTTTGCGCGCTGGTACTTGATAATGTAGCTAATAGGAGGTCTATCCTTGATGAGAGGCATATCATGCCCAAAGATGGATGAGCGGTAGCTACATGGTAAGGGGAGAAGCGTGATACTATAGTCTGGCTGATCTAGACCATACTCATGGAGGACATCATAGTAGTTATCAGTGGATTTAATATCCTTGATTACTCTCTCAAGTGGAGTCTTATTCAGTGACTGCAAGAAGGTCTTCACACGTGCCTCATCAGCAGCTTCATAGTCAGAAGCTGAGGAGAACATCCACTTCGCAGGTACTTTACTATCTGCATCACCAGGGATGAGGATAAGACGAAGTGGTGCCTGTGCGTAAGGAGTATTCACAGACACGCGTGCTATGTCTTGCTCAGGTACGGGGCAGAGCTCCAGTGAGCGAAGATTATCAAGAGTGTACGCTAATTCTTCTGTATAGATGGGGGTTTTCCCCTCACGGAGTTGCTTCAGAATAGGCTCAGGAAGAAGAGGTAGGCTGAAAGACGCATTGATAATGGAAGCATAGCTTCCCTTTCGCATCATGCGTGGAGATGCAGGTAGGCTGAAGACTACGTTTCTATCTGATACCGTTGCATAATTAATGTTCGAATCATCTTTCTCGGAGAAGAATGCAGGGTAGATATTAAGCGTGCGTGCTTGTCCATGACTATCCGTGAGGCTAATGCTCACCGGAGTGCCCTGTGTACTAAGATCGACTGCGGAGGCATCCTCAACACGAAGCGACTTCAGCTTCAAGAGATCCTGAAGCAAATCATCAAGCGCATACGCATTAGCCTTCGCTATAATAGGCTTGATGATCGTCCATGGAGCTTGGGCACTGGCGCGCTGCGCACTCAGTTCTGTCGATGCATCGCCATTTGATACTTTCAGTGATACTATATCATCAGGGATGAAGCTAATAGGGGATTGGTCTCGCAGTCCATTGAGGCCATTATCAAAGATACTCAAGATATTCCCTGTAACGACGTGAATACGCTTATCATTGCCGTAGAAGTCAGTGCGTAAGTAGGTGGTAGGAATGACTGTTTTATCGTCTTCTGTGTCTGCAAACCATGGAGCTGTCGCACCTAGAGTGTATTTTGCGAGTGTGGTACGACCGTCGCTAGTCGGACGCTTCAGAGTGATCTCATAGGGGGATGTCTCCACGCCAAACTCACGTAGACTTCCTTCTGTCGATCTATCCAAGGGAAGTGTATCGACGAGAATAGCATTCTGCGTAAAGGTAAGAATAGCCTGAGCTACTAGCGGATCCATACGGTCGACGAAGGGCTCAGTAATCCACCAGCTTCCATCGGCCTGTCGTTCGCAAGCAAGTCTATCGTGCAAGTCTTCTATACGCATCCAGTCGATTTGAGCAAGCTGCTCTTGTGTGTTCAGCTTGAATAGGGATTCGCCCTTCTTGAAGCGATACCATCCTGTCAATCGTGCCAAATTACCGTCTACGACAAGCAATGTCGCAACGCCTAAGATAGACAGAGTCAGAATGGAAAGAATAATGGTGGAAAGATAGCGCATGTGAGCGATCGGTGAAGCATTAGTGACGACGGGTATTCCAGATAATCAGCGCTATGAGAAGAGCTGTGAGCGGAAGCCCTAAGAGGGTCAGGTATTCTAAGAAACTCTGAGAATGACGATTCAGATCTATCTTCATCGTGAGGTCTTCATTCGCACTCTTACCTGCGTATTCTGTTCTATCAGTCATCCATGCAGTGAGTGTACGGATATAGTCACGCTGCTCGCGCTTGCTACCTTCCTTTGCAAGGATATCAGTATTACCAAGCACCAGCATAGTTGAAAGCTTATTAGGCTCATTGTAAGATCCGCGAGTGACGGCCGCACCGAGGCAGAGAGGTCCCTCCTTATCTTCATCAGGATTAAAGCTAGGAGCTAGGTCTGTACGTGTTTCACCATAGTACTCAGGTGAGGAAAGAAGAATATCAAATGTATTCAACTGACGAATAGACGCGAGGTTCTCATCTGCATGCTCCAGCGTGAAGGACATACTCTGGCCTTCCAGATTCGTAGACTGGTACCAGAAGGAACGAGTAGCATTCAAGCCCTCAGGGAAGATAGCTGTGATGTTGTAATAAGCACGTTCGCGATCACGTAAGAGCACGCGGTCATGGTTCGGACGTATACCCTGCTCGCGTATGAAACGATAGAAGCGCGGGAGATCCGTATTCACAGGGTCAAGAGCGACGAACAAGGCGTGCTTTTTCTCACGCTCCCAGAATTCACGTACGACAGACATTTCCTGATCGGTAAAGTCGGTGTGAGGAGCTATGATGAAGAGACCTTCGGCATTTTCAGGCATCTTGTCAATGGTAGAGAGGTTAATCCAAGAAAGCTGAATATTCAGAGAGGCTGCGATCTCTTCAATCTGCCCGAGGAGATGCTTATCATCGCGTGACACTCCACCTTTACCTTCTACAACGTACATCTGACGCATATCACCTTCGACAGCTTCGACGATAGCAGAGCTCAGTACCTCATCCATCATCAGAGCAACTGCTCGCTTCGTCATATCAGGCATCGTCTTGTATTTAATGAAAGAAGCACCCGGGCGTATGCGAACATGTTTACGGTCGCTGCGTTCTTCGAATGTCTGCATCGCGATAGATGGATTCTTTCTCGCATCGATTACTGCCAGATTCTGTGTGAAGTCTACACCATAGATTTGAGAGATCTCACGTGCTCGATGAGGCTGGCGCAATGGGTCGAAGACCTCTACCTCGATCTTCCCGTTACTATGACGCTTGTACTCTTCGAGAAGTGAGTACATACGAGGATAATTACGCGTGCTACGCTGGAAGGCGAAGATAACGCGAATAGGGTGTGACTCATCTGCTGAGGGGAACTCTTGGATGCGCTTGCTATTAAGAATATTGATCGTGCGTTCTGAGATGGTGTACTTTTGTTCCTCCGTTAAGTCACGCTTAGTGTACTCCTGACTTGCAATAAAGTTAAAGGTGATGACGAGGATGGCGAGCAGACCAATGTTCACCCACGCGAGTGGGTTCTTTTTCATGCCGCGAGCCTTGGGGTTTTTTTGACTTTTCATACGTATGTAAAATGGGTGTTGCGGGTGCTTAGCGTCTCCAGCGGCGGTAGTCGACGATACGACGTGTCAGGGCTAGAGTGAATATAGTCATCGAGATGTAGAGAACAAAAGGTCGTGAATCGATCAAGCCACGTGAGAATGAAGAGATCTGATCTGTGATAGAGATATAATGGAAGAGCCCAGCAGCGGGGAACTCACCCCAGAGGTCGGTAACGACACCCATGAAGTAGTAGGTGATCATCATACATGTACAGACAATAGCGGCGATAATCTGACTTCTCGTGAGTGCTGAGCAGAGTATGCCCAGAGCGATGAAGAAGCTCCCTGTTAAGAACAAAATGCCAAATGCACCATACCAGTCAGCCAGTCTATACTCGATAGCTCCAGTGGACTGGATGTTGTAGAAGGTCATGGTAAGTGAATTAGCTAGATCACTAAGCCATGGGTAGAGCATCATGGGCATCCATATTAAAATATAGAAAACATAGGCTGCGAGATACTTACCAAGAAGAATATGCGTCGTGGTTACAGGGGCTGTCAGCAGCCCTTCTAATGTACCCATGCGTTCTTCTTCCGCAAAGCTGCGCATGGTAATAAGGGGAATAAGGAAGATAAAGTAGAACCAGAAGGTCATATTATCTAGCATGTGGTACATGATACCTTCATCAGAGCCTATGCTCATGATCTTGAGCACGGCTTGCAAGGAGAATGCCTGTAAGCCCATGGTGCACGCAAAGATAACCCACCCGAATGGCGTGGCTAAATAGCTGCGCAATTCACGCATGAAGATGACGTAAATCGTACGAAATGAATTTCGCGTACGTTGGATGGTGTTATCTACTGTGGAGGTAGACTGTGACTTATCAGATGGGGTGGGGGATTCCAGTGGCATGAGCGGAATAGAGGAGGGGGATGATGAGAAAATTAATCGTGACGTGTCATTTCGACGAACACATCTTCGAGTGTAGGAATATGACGATACATCTGGCGAAGAGAATAGCCGTACGAGTTGATGATATTAGCAGCGACTTCACGCGTATCAGTCTTGGGTTCAGCGCGGAGAGTGAGCGAATGCCAGCCATCTGCTGTGGATTCATTGTGAATAACTTTCTTAATCGCTTCGAATTGAGAAAGTTCTGCCATTACAACATCGAGTTCACCTTTAAACTCTAAGCTCACGCGTCCTGCTGTGCGCAGTCCTTGGGTCAGATTTTGAGGAGTATCACAGGCTTTTATAAGACCCTGATCAATAATCACTACCTTATTAGCGATCATTTCGACTTCGCTGAGAATATGTGTCGATAGAATAACGGTGTGATCGACAGCAAGATGCTTAATCAGCTCGCGGATTTGGCGTATCTGATTGGGGTCAAGACCATTTGTAGGCTCATCAAGAATGAGGAGCTCAGGGCTGCCTAAGAGAGCATCAGCTAGACCCACTCGCTGGCGATAGCCTTTTGACAGGGTATTAATCATCTTAGATTTCTTCACTTCCAAGCCACAATGCTCGATTGCTTCGCCGATCTGCTGGCGCACGGAAGATCCGCGTATACCCTTAAGACGTGCTCTATAATCTAGATACTCATAGACGCGCATGTCATCGTATAAAGGCACATTCTCTGGCATATATCCGATGTGACGACGTACTTCTAGAGACTGGTCTATGATATCGAATCCTGCTATGCTAGCTGTTCCTGCTGTAGGCGGTAAGAAGCCCGTAAGCATTTTCATTGTTGTCGTTTTACCCGCACCATTGGGACCGAGAAAGCCCACAATTTCTCCTTTCTCGATTTCGAAAGTTGCGTCTTTAACAGCCTCTAGGCGGCCAAAAACCTTGTACAGATGTTCCGCTTTAACCATGCTCATAAGTCATGAGATTCTATCACATTCGCGCGTCACTACAAGCATAAAGATTATACAAAACACAAAATTTGGCATTACGACGATTATGTGAAGTTGTAAATGATATTTTCAATCTTGACCAAGCATATGAAATAAGGTAGCATATTCTATATGGTTAAATGCACGATAGATTATCAAGGAGAACTACGCAATAAACTCACTCATGTCAATTCTGGTATCAGCACGATTTCTGATGCACCATGCGATAATCATGGTAAGGGAGAATCTTTCTCCCCCACAGATCTGATGTGCACAGCTGTAGGCGCTTGTATGTCGACTATTATGGGAATTTACGCTCAGCAAAATGACGTTGACCTCACAGGTATGCATATTGAAGTCATCAAGACGATGGCTGCAGAACCACGTCGTATCGCTAAGATAGAAACGACCATCTCCGTCCCTCTTCCTTCAGACACCCCTCACCGCGATGCTCTGATTAACTGTGCGCTCACTAGCCCAGCCATGCAGAGTCTCCATCCTGATATCGAAGTGCCTATCACTTGGATCTGGTCTGACTCAGCTTGCTAAATATAAATAGCTTAGATATGAATCGCAAGGTTTACATGTATTGGGTAGTCCCTCTGTTCACACTGCTGAGCAGCATTCCTATCTTTTTTAATTTATTAGGCACTGTAGCTGCGCTGATTATAGCGCTCTTACTCCTCGTTACTACTTGGGGTGTAGTATGGATGCGTCTGTATATGACACAGCTCGCTCGCGCGGAGTTCTCTATTCTCGCTATCCTTCCCATGGCCTTCTATACTTATCTGCGCGCAGTGCCTAACGCCCTAGATACGATGGGCGGCCCTATATGGTCAAACTTCTATTTCTTCTTCTGGGTAGCAGCGGCTATAATCGGAGTCATCAGTTTCAAACCTGCTGTCAATGAACGCCCTAAAAATGGCGAACGTGACGTGACACGCATTATTCTTAGCTCCATATGCGTCATTTTCTGTCTGGCTACATGGGCTCAGACAAGTAACATCTTCCTTCCTTAATATTCCAATTAAACATTACATATGAATAAAAACATATTAACAACCAGCATCGTAGCACTCACAGCACTGAGCGCTCTCTCTTCCTGCAGCTCTAACGCAACTGATCCTTACACGACACGTGAGCTCGCTTGGAACTCATTCAGTCTCGTTAGCGTACCAGCTCAGCAGACAGAGCCAACTTACATCAAGGCTCAGAAGATGACTCCAGCACTTGCTCAGACGACAACGACGACTGTCAGCAAGCCTGAAGTTATCGTTATCAAGAAGAGTGCACAGCCTGCACCAGTCATGATTGCACCAGCAGTTGAGAAGGAAGTCATCCCCATGATGCCTGGTCGCGGTCGCTCACTGCGTTCTTACTAATAACGTTTTTTCTTCCATGGCGAAGCAAAGACTCGATGTACTCGTCACCCAGCTTGGTCTCAGCGATTCACGCGAGCAGGCTCAGCGACTCATACTCGCTGGTGAGGTATCTGTGAAAGATCAGGTCGTCACCAAACCTGGTACCAAGGTGGATGACAGTCTCCCCATTACCGTCAAGAACAAGCCCCGCTACGTCAGTCGCGGTGGTTTGAAGATGGAGGGAGCGCTGAAGGCTTTTCCCGTTGATGCAACGGGAAAGACCTGTCTAGACATCGGGTCTTCTACAGGCGGCTTCACAGACTGCCTTCTCCAGCACGGAGCTACACGCGTGCATGCCATTGATGTCGGCACAAATCAACTCGTCTGGAAACTCAGAAATGATCCTCGCGTGGTGGTAAAAGAGCAGTTTAATGCTCGTTACCTCACGCCTGAGGATCTAGGAGAGCTCGTCGATCTTATCGTCAGCGATGTCTCCTTTATATCTCTCACGAAGATACTCCCTGCAGCGAAGAACTGCCTGAAGGATGAGGGTGATTTCCTCCTCCTCATCAAGCCCCAGTTCGAACTCCAGCCCGAGGACATAGGTCCTGGTGGTATTGTCAGAGATCCCCTACTCCATCAGCGAGCCATAGATAAGATCAAGGACTTCGCTTGCAATGAGCTAGGCCTCGTCTGGATGGGCGTAGATGACTCCCCCATCACTGGCATGGAGGGGAATAAGGAATTCCTTGCGTGGATTCGCAAGTCCTAATGGCAGGTTCTCGTAATTCGCCGAAAAAGACCGAGTGAGGCGCGCTGTTTACTTCATTTTCTACTTCCACCTTTGTGGAAAACGAATTGCGAGAACTCCCCTAATGATGGCTCATTAATCTAGGAAGATTGTATCTATATCTTCCTGCCCTGAGATGAGCTCAGCTAGCACAGGGGTGTCACAGAACTCTTCTATCTGACGTCTATTCGTCAGGCTGGCCAGATCCCACTCCTCCTCTTTATGATTAAGGATAATACCATGGCAGTGCAAGCCTTGATTTTTAATCGCCTGAAGTGTCAGTAATGTGTGATTGATAGCGCCGAGCTTATTCTCTACCACGAGGATAATAGGCAGACCTAGCTCCTGTGCCAGATCAGCCATCGTACGCCCAGAGCACAGTGGTACATACCAGCCCCCTGCCCCTTCAACGAGCACGCAATCGTGGCTTGAGGCTAATTCTTCGTAGCCTGCTATGATTTTCTCTTCATCTATCTCGATCTGCTCTAGCTCACTTGCTATAGCAGGTGCTGTAGCGGAGCGTAGGTAGATAGGATTTATCTGCTCGAGGCTTAGTTTACTCGCTGTAGCATCACGTATAGCGCGTGCGTCAGATCGATCTCCACATGCGAGTGGTTTATAGCCAATGGCGTTCACCCCTCTCGCGACGAGATCGCGCAGCATGGCGCAAGTGACGTAGGTCTTACCCACATCTGTATCAGTACCAGCGATGAAATAATGTGGCATATATTATGGTGTAGAGAGGATGATGTCACCATCCTCGAGTTTCTGCTGATTCTCACTATCAATTCCACCCTCTTTCACCCCTATCCATATGATGATAGCGAGAAGAAGTGCTATTGCCTTAGCTTTTCTGTTTGTGCTGAAAAAGCGTTTAACTTTGCTCCACATGATTCACTTGATTAAAGAGTTCCTTAAGTCTGGTAGCGAGGAAGGTCATATCGACGTTTCGTTCTACACTACTACCTACTGCTATAGATACAGCTCCTGTCTCTTCTGAGACGATGATAATGACAGCGTCTGTTTCTTCGGCTAGACCGATGCCTGCACGGTGGCGTAGCCCCATAGAGGTATCACGTAGTTCGCGGTTTGAAACAGGGAGAATAGCTGCCGCTGCAAAAATCCTATCACCTTGCAGCAGGACAGCTCCATCATGCAAGGGTGACTTGGGCATGAAGATCGTGGTGACTAGCTCACGAGAAAAGATCGCATCTATCTTGACTGCGGTATTGGCTGAGCTTTCGAGGCTGATTTTTCGCTCTAGAGCGATTAATGCCCCATAGCGACGGCTGGCAAGCCAGCTGACGGACTCGACTATCTCTTCGATGAGGTCTTTACGGTCATCTGTATGCCCGAAGAAATGAAGAAAGTGCTTCGTACCTATCTTCGCTAGACCTGTGCGGATTTCCTGCTGGAAAAGTACCACGAGAATCGTACCGATACCGATCAGAGAGCTCACGAGGTACTTGAGTACTTCTGCTTGGAAGATTTGTAGGAGTATGCCACCGACAAGCACGAGGGCAATCAGGCCAATCAAAATGGCTGCGCCACGTGAGTTTTTGAACACACGGTAGGTCTGGTAAATGAGAAACCACAGAACTCCAATCTCAAAGATGGCTGTAAGCAGCGAATAGCTGGGCATGCTTCTATGCTAGCTCAGCCTTGTCTGAAATGCAAGCGAGAAATATCTATTATGCAAGTTATTGAACAATTAGATCTAACCGATTGTCTCTTACTGTGAAACAATTACAAATAAGCATGAAATTAAAAAACATCACACGTTACACATACGAAAGCACTGATTTTTTAGGCTGGCGCGTTAGCATTCAGCGACGTGGTCGCATCATCACACGCTACTTTTCAGACTTGAAGTATGGCTCAGAAGAGCTTTCCCTTGCAGCAGCCGTGGGCTACCGAGATAAGGTTGTCTTTCAGATGAAGCTGCACCGAGACGATCTCAGTGACTATATGGACGAGGAGCTCACTCGTCTACACGAACTCCTGCACGAACGCGCCTAACTACTCCCCTTTCATCGAGCTGCTTCCACTCGTGGGAGGACAAGACTGCGCAGAGCTTTATTCTTATAGAAGTCCGCCTTGTGTAATCTCGTGATCTCCTTTGCTAGCTGCTGTATAATGACGATGACTTCTTGCTCTTCTTCACGGAACTGAGCGAAGTGTAGGATGAGTCTCTCTTCACCGATGAGATCATGGATCTTCATGAGCTCTCCTGAGATTCTTGTGTATTCTTTTCTCGCATCCTCTGTTCCTTCAGGGGATGTGAGTTTTTGTAAACACTGGACTTGCTCGCTGAGCAGTCCTTTAATCTGGGTGAGTACCGTGCGCACCTCTTCTTCCGACATAGATGAAGACCCTGTCGCGGCAAGGCATGGCGCGGCTATAAGTGAACTCAGCGCTAAACAAGCCAGACTAGATGCACCTGTACATATCATGATGTAGCGATAATAGAAGGGAAAACGCCTGTCGTCAAGTATAGAATGTTTAGTGAGTCTGGCAAAATATGAATATCTCTAATAAATAGAGTTTTATGATTGACATTTACTTTAAATTGTATTACTTGTTATATTTAATCTAACATAGCTTAATGCTGATGGCTAGCATTTTGGATGTCAGGTATTTATTAAAACATCAAGAAAAGACGAATTATGAGCGAAAATTCATACACAGAAGTCACTACTGAAGGATACGGAAGCCGCATTACAAACTCTCTTAAAGGCATTATTGTAGGTGCTCTTTTTGTGTTGCTTGGCATAGCACTTCTTTTCTGGAACGAAGGTAACTACGTTAAGACCAAGCAGGCTCTAGAAGAGGCTGAAGGTAAGACCGTCGAAGTGACAAATATCAACGAAGTAAACACCGCAAATCAAGGAAAACTCGTTCATATGAGTGGACTAGCGAAGACAAATGAGACCCTTAAAGATCCCGTGTTCGGGATATCTCACAAGGGCATCATGCTGAAAAGAAATACTGAGTACTACCAATGGGTAGAAGAATCGCGTACCGAAACTGAGAAAAATCTCGGTGGTAGTGAAACGAAAACAACCGTTTATACCTACAAGAAGGAGTGGGTAGGATCACCGGTTAATTCTAGCGAGTTCAAGAAGCCCGGCTATACGAATACCATAGCTCTCAAAAATGCCAGCAATGCAGAAATGCGCGCTAGTAATGTGACCTTCGGGGCATTCACCTTAAGCCCTCAACAGGTCAATCTCATTGGTAATGAGAAGCCATATGTAATCCCAGTTGGAACGAAGCTTCCTGAGCCTCTTGCCAAACAAGCAAGGATCAATTCCAATACTGTGTACGTGCACACGCCTATACCTGTGGTCAATACGCCCATGACTGTTACCCTCAGTTCAGGGGGAATACAGGACAGTATACCTACTATGGAAACGCCATCTAATGGAGTTTCTACCACGGTGCAACAGGTCAGCACCAGTGCAGAGCCTCAAATAGGTGATATGAAGATCACGTGGTCCATGATCGCTCCCGAGGAGACTATCAGCTTCGTCGCACAGCAGAATGGTCAGACCTTCTCCCCATACGTTGCAGAAAATAAGAGAGAAGTCCTCCTGCTCGCTATGGGCGACCAGACATCAGCACAGCTCTTTGCGACTGGACACAGTAGCAATTCTATGCTCACCTGGATCCTGCGCGTTGTAGGTTTCATCATGATAGGTATAGGTCTCAGCGCTATGATGTCTATCCTCTCTGTGCTTGCAGATGTCGTTCCATTTATTGGGAACCTTGTGGGCGCGGCTACGACATTCGCAGCCTTTGTACTCTCCTTTGTCATCAGCATCAGCGTCATCGCTATCGCATGGCTCTTCTACAGACCTCTTATAGGTGGTAGCCTCCTCATCCTCGTGGTATTAGGGATTTACTACCTGCGTAAGATGCGCAAGGCTGCGCAGGCGAAAACAGCATAACTAAGCTAATAATAAAGCTTTTTTCTATCGACCCGTTGGTAATTCGGTTTACCAGCGGGTTCTTTGTTCTCCGAGGCTTGGAATTTATTCTTGCGTGCAGAAAGTCTTTCGCATATAATAACCTGCATAAATTGTCATGCTTAATCTACCGAACAGTATCACCGTAGCGCGTCTCTTTCTTGTCGTTCTCTTCACTGCAGTTTTGGCATTTGACACACAGGGCGAATCTAGTGCATTATTAAAAGTGATCGCCTTATGGGCATTCGTCGTGGGTTCTATTTCTGATTATCTCGATGGTTACCTCGCACGTAAGCTCAATCAAGTGACGAATGTGGGGAAGCTTCTGGATCCGCTCGCGGATAAGATCCTCGTCTGCGCAGCTTTCATTTACCTCAGTGCCATCGGGGTATGCCCTTTCTGGGTTACGATCATTATCATGTTCCGAGAGTTCCTCGTCACTGGGCTTCGCCAGCTAGCAGTGGATAATAATATCGTCATCGCTGCCGATAACTTCGGGAAGTGGAAGACAGTATTGCAGATCTTTTACTGTGCGCTTGCCCTCTTCCAGCTGGCCTATGCTTCGACTGATATCACCCTATTCTCTATCATCGCGACGAACGAATGGAGCTTCTGGCTTAGCTCTATTTTACTCTGGGCATCCGTCGCATTAACGCTTATCAGTGGGATAAACTATTGCTATCAGGCACGTCACCTCGTGCATGAAAAAGTAAACTAGCCTGAATAGGTCTGCTTTCACCTCTTACATGACAGCTCCTGAGTCTCAGACTATCCACCTCATGGGGGATGTACTCGCAAGCCAAGTAGCGGCTGGCGAAGTAGTAGAACGCCCGGCTTCTGTCATCAAAGAGCTCGTCGAGAATAGCCTCGACGCCGGGGCGACACAGGTGAAGGTAGATATCGAGCGCGGTGGTATAGCTCTCATGCGTGTGACTGATGATGGCTGCGGCATGAGTCATGAGGATGCTCAGATGTGCCTACTGCGCCATGCTACGAGTAAGATTCGCGATTTTTCTGATCTTTTTGATATTAAGAAATTGGGATTCCGTGGTGAGGCGCTTCCTAGCATAGCCTCTGTCTCTCAGCTTAGTATTACGACGCGTCGTTCACATGATGTAGAAGGCACAGAGCTCAAGGTCATGGGTGGCGAGGCTAGCGAGCCGCGTCAGGCAGGCTGTGCTCCTGGTACATGCATCGAAGTCGCGGAACTCTTCTATAACACCCCCGTACGACGTAAGTTCTTAAAGAAAGACGACACAGAAGCCGCGCATATAGAACATCAGCTCATGCTGCATGCGCTCGTGTATCCTGAGGTACGTTTCATCTTCACGAAGCAGGGGCAGACGGTGTTTGACACGGCTGCGACGAAGGATCTGCGCCAGCGCATTGCTGATTTCATGGGAAGAGAGCTCGCCCGTGAGCTCATTGAAATGGAAGTCACACAGGCTGCTGGCGTGAGTGTCTCTGGCTACCTCCTACCGTTGAGTGCTGCAAAACGCAATAGGCGCATGCAGTATATCTTCCTTAATGGTCGCCCTATTGAAGATAAGATGCTCAATCGCGCCATAAGGGACGGCTTCGGTGGGCTTCCTACGGGGCTACATCCAGCAATATTTCTTTATATTAAGATGGATCCCGCACTTGTAGATGTCAATGTGCACCCAGCGAAGAAGGAAGTACGCTTCCGTCGCATGAATGACCTCTGTCATGCCATCATCGAATCCATACGTGTCAGTCTCGCCCATCATGCTCGCCAGCGTGAGGAGCAGACAAGCGTAAAAGTGCCCGAGCTCACGCCTACATCCTCTAGTACTCCCGTGGTGACTTCTGGGCTGCGCTCCCCTCTTCTCTCTCGTCTCACTCCTATCGCTCCACGCGAGCGACAAAGAGAGCTTCCAATCACACCTCCACAGGAGGAGCGGGAGGAAAAGAAAGTAACAGCACCATCTGAAGATATAGCCGTGAGTGATAGCTTGAGCGCTATTCCTCTCTCTGCCCCTGCGAAGGTCACTACCTACCCTGCCATCAATCAGCAGGTGATGACGGAGGTGCCGAACTTCCGCCACATCGGGCAGCTCGATGAGAACTATATTCTCTTTCAGGGGAAGGAAGGACTCGTTATGCTCTCACCTCGCGCGGCACGCGAGCGATTGATATTTGAGCGACTGCTCATAGCGAAGAAGCGCCCTATCCCTTCACAGCGACTTCTCTTGCCAGTCATTATTGAGATTGATGCGCGTGACATGGGGCATACCGAGGAGCTCATACCACAGTTGAAGCAGGCTGGCTTCAGCCTTTCCATTTTCGGGCAGCGATCTCTGCGCATAGAAAGCTTACCGAGCATGCTGAGTATAGATGAGTTGGAGAGCTTCATTCTTAACTTGCTTGAATGCTTTAGTTCGCGCGGGGAGGTGCGCCTTGCTCGATCACGTAATCCCTACGAGACCTTTATCGCAAGACTCGCATCGGAGTATGCGCAGCAGGAAAGCATCCTTCCCTTTTTCTCAGCACCTCATCAGCTACTCGCAGACCTTCTCTGCTGTGAGATCCCCTACTGCACGCCTTCGGGGAAACCCACACTCGTGCCTATTTCACTGAATGAAATACAGCGAAAGTTCCAATCTCGCTGATGCATCACTAATTTCCTCTTGACGTCAGGAAGATTATTTGTATAATCTACTTCAGTTACACGACATGAACAATTATTCCCCTATTCAGATGAATACACTAACATACGCAGCGGAGGCCTGGGCTTGGCGCAGCTATGATATTTATCTACACTAAGGGAAGCACTTTGTGTCGTCAGCGTATGCACGTTAAGACTCATCAATTTTTATAACGCTCTAGCTTCCTGATAAGCTCGAGCGTTTCTTTATTTTAAACATCACACCATATCATCCACAAATCATGAAAATCATCCTCCAGCAGCAATGTAGGCTACTCCCCGAAGGCGACACTCAGACGCCTATCCGCCTGTTTATGCAGATCTCCCAGCAGAATCCCCACGCTATCCTCTTAGAAAGTGCTGAGGTAGACGGTCGCTGGGGACGCTATAGCATCATTGCCACGGACTTCATCGCGGAATTCGCATGCAAGGAAGGCAAGCTTAGTCTCCGTACAGAGCATCCCGAGCTGCAAGGATTAAAAGATCTGGACGGTCAGCCCTACATGACTGCCATGCATGGTCTGCTCGCAGCTCTAGAAATCCAGACAGATGATCCAGCAGCCCCACCTCTAACGCGCGCTATTTATGGGTACTGGGGGTATGAAATGGCGGCTATTTTCCAGCCGAAACTCGCGAATACTATTTCTGTTAACGATGCAGAGAGTCATCTCGTCCTCCCGTCTACCTTGCTCGTGTTTGACCATCTCTACAACAAGCTTTACCAGCTGAGTATAGGTGAGCATCGCGATATGAGCGCTCTAGTAGACAGTCCTCAGATGAGCTATGAGTCACTCAAAATAGGTGACACGATGCGCTCGCCGAATGAGGAGCAGTACAAGCAGGGTGTCGAGCAGGTGCGCCAGCTTCTGCACGAGGGCGAGGCTATTCAGGTCGTAGGATCGACACAGTGTAGCGCTACCTTTGAGGGGGATAGCTTCGTGCTCTACCGACGTATGCGTGGGATTAACCCCTCGCCCTATATGTTCTACATGCGCTTTGAGAACATGGAGCTTTTTGGGGCTTCTCCAGAGGTCATGGTGAGCTGCTCGAATAATAAGCTGCTGCTCTCCCCCATCGCAGGTACGCGCCGTCGTGGTAAGGATGCAGCAGAAGATGAAGCTCTCGCGAGTGACATGCTCGCAGATCCTAAGGAATGCGCAGAACATATCATGCTTGTCGATCTTGGTCGCAATGACCTCGGACGTGTAGCTCAGGGCGGTAGTGTAGAGGTGGAGCGATTGATGAGTGTGGAGAAGTTCTCTCACGTCATGCACATGACAAGCCGTGTCACAGCCCAGCTCTCTGAGGGACTCGATGCCCTCGACGTCTTGGCTAATACCTTCCCTGCTGGCACCGTGAGTGGTGCTCCAAAAGTGCGCGCCATGGAGATCATCCACAGCATAGAGAATAATCCCCGTGGTCCATACGCTGGCTGTATAGGGTGGATGAGCCTTGATAAGGATGCTGTGCATCTGAACACAGGTATCACCATCCGCTCCATGTGGCATCGAGATGGTAAGCTATACTGGCAGATGGGCGCTGGTCTCGTCTACGATTCCAACCCCGATGCCGAGTGGATGGAGTGCCGTAACAAGGGACGTATCATCGATACCATTCTGGGTAGAAATGATATTGCATGAGCCACTTATTCACAATTTAAAAGATTTTACTCACAAATAAGCGAGACTTATTCACATAAAAATAAACTTATTCACTTTTTTAGTATCATGTTCCTATTCATCGATAACTACGATTCCTTTTCCTATAACATCATTCAATACTTCCAACAGCTGGGTGAAACACCCACAATCGTATGCAATGATGATCCTCGTCTCCTTGAGCTCGCACAGAATCCTGATCTTGAGAAGGTAGTCATTTCACCCGGTCCAAGTAATCCAGAAAACGCAGGCTACTGCCTTGAGTTCCTCGATCGTCTTCCTCATCATATTCCGGTGCTGGGGGTCTGCTTAGGTATGCAGTGCCTCGGGCATCATGCTGGCTGCCCTGTCGTACGCGGTCCTCGAGTCATGCATGGCAAGACCAGCGAGATCGAGCATGGAGGTACAGGCTTGTACAAGGGTATCAAGTCCCCCATGACCATCGGTCGCTACCACTCACTCGTCGTGAAGTGCGCGGACAATCATCCCATTCTCGACGTAACAGCGCGCGATGATGATGGTGAAGCCATGAGTATACGATTCAAGGACAGACCATGGGTAGGCGTTCAGTATCACCCTGAGTCCATCCTTACACAGCAAGGGATGGAACTACTTGCGAACTTCCCATCTGCTATCATCGGCACACACACGCGAGCGAAAAGTATCTCGCCATTGATTGACCAGCTAGCTGAACGAAAGGATCTCAACGATGAGCAGGCCGAGCTAGCCTTCGGAGCACTCATGGATGGTGAACTCACGCCAGCCCAATCTGGAGCATTCCTCCTCACGCTGCGTAGCAAGGGCGAGACCAGCATAGAAATGGCTGCGGCTGTACGCTGTGCGCTCGAACGAGCTCTTCCTATCTCTGGCATAGCGGGTGACCATATCGATATCGTGGGCACAGGTGGTGATGGCAAGAAGAGCTTTAATTGCTCCACAGCTACAGCTCTTTACTTAGCCGCTCTAGGTTATCAGGTTCTTAAGCATGGCAATCGTGCTATTTCCTCTAGTTCTGGTTCTGGTGACGTATTGGAGCGATTAGGCTACGCGACGGCATCCGACGCTGCAGGCGTGCTGAATAATCTCAGACGCGACGGCTTCGCCTTTGCCTTCGCTCCTCACTTCCACCCCAGCTTTAAGAACATAGGACCTATTCGTAATGAACTGGGCGTGCGTACGCTTTTCAATCTTCTCGGTCCTCTGATTAACCCTAGCCGCCCCAGCCACATCCTTCTCGGTGTAGCGAAGCCTGAGCTGGTCGATACGACGGCAGATGTCTTAGCCCGTGGTAATTACAAGCGTGCGATGGTGCTCTGCGGCAGTGGTGGCTATGATGAGGCTACGGCCTTCGGGGTCACTCGCGTGAAGCTCATCGATGGTAATGAACTCAGTGAGTTCTATTTTAACCCTGCAGAGCATGGCTTCTCAGTGCCTGCTAGCGAAGATGAACTCATCGTGGAAACGAAGGAAGAGGCCTCTGATGTTCTGTATGATCTGCTGCATGGACGAGGGAATCAAGCGATGCTAGACATGATAGCTATCAATCTAGCTCTCGCCATTCAGTTACTTGAACCTAGCTTCACAATGGAGCAATGTGTCGCTAAGGCGCGCAGTGCTGTGAGCTCAGGTGTGGCAGCTCGCGTCATTGCACACTGGAATAATCAAGCTTAAGCTAGCATGAATTTACAACGTTTTATCGACGCGAAGCAGGACGAGCTAGCACAGCTGCGTCAGTGCATGCCTGAGCCACTGAACATTCAGCGCCCTGACTTTCTCAAGACTCTAATGTGCCCACCTCCTGCTGGTGAGCCTCTTCGTGTGATAGCAGAGTTCAAGAAGGCATCCCCTTCTGCAGGCTCTATCAATGAGGATGCAGCCGTAGGTGATGTGGCGAAGCAATACGCTCAAGGTGGTGCTAGCTGCATGAGTGTACTCACAGAAGAGCTCTACTTCAAGGGCTCTCTGAGTGATCTTCAAGATGCGTCTACCGCTGATATCCCTACTCTTCGCAAGGATTTCATCTTTGATGACTTGCAGGTAAGACAGAGCTTTGCTAGCCCCTGCAGTGCCTTACTCCTCATCGTCGCCCTCACTCCCTGTGTAGACACGCTGCGCCGCTTACGCGAGCTAGCTGAGTCACAGGGAATACATGCCGTGGTGGAGATATTCAGTGAAGATGAGCTGAAACTCGCGAGAGCGTCAGGTGCTCGCATCATTCAGGTGAATGCTCGTAATCTCGAGACCTTCGAGACCGATAGAGAAGAGGGCCTGAAGCTCGCATCTCTACGTGAAGAGCATGAATGCTGGATAGCTGCCAGTGCGATGAGTGAGCCTGAGCATCTCGTAGAGGCGGCTCAGGCTGGTTATCAAGCTGCTCTCATAGGAACAGCGCTCATGCGCAGCGCAGCTCCTACAGCAGAGCTACAGCGCCTTCTTCGCAAGGATACATCCTTATGAATCCCTTTATCAAGGTCTGCGGTCAGACGCACCAATCCTCCATCGATGCTGCCCTGAGCATGGGGGTGAATGCCGTCGGCTTCATCTTCCACCCAGCGAGCCCTCGCTCTGTCACCCCTGCTCGTGTGATAAACTTCCGCACGAGCCTCGCCAAGCGTTTCGGTGTCTTCGTGAAGCAAGATGCGCTTACTATCCGTAGTTATATGGATATTTGCAAGCTAGATTACGCACAACTACACGGTGCATATAGCATGGATGATGCTCTATCCATAGGCTCGCATCGAGTTGTACGTGTGCTATGGCCTGATCGATTTAATTCACTAGATGCACTACAGTCCCATATCGATGAATGGCGCGATTACTGCGCCTACTACCTTATCGATGCTGGTATTGAAGGCGGAGGACATGGCAAGACACTAAAAAGCGAGAAGCTGGTGAAGAAGCTACGCTTCTCTCGACCATGGCTTCTCGCTGGTGGCTTAAATGCTACTAATGTCGCCCCTCTTCTCCACTCGTTGAGACCTGATGGTCTCGATCTTAATAGTGGCTTAGAAATGGCAGCAGGGCTGAAGAGCAGCGTGAAGCTGCTCAACACCCTTCGAGCTATTTCTCTTTAAGAGTTTTTTATTGCTGCTCGCCTTGCTCAGCTTGTAGGGCGAGCTTCTCTTGCTCACGTAGCTCCTGAGTGAGCTTCATGGCGCAGAAGTTAGGACCACACATGGAGCAGAAGTGTGCTTTCTTCGCACCTGCGTGTGGCAGTGTAAGGTCATGGAATGAGCGCGCACGGTGCGGATCCAGTGACAGATTAAACTGATCTTCCCAGCGGAATTCGAAACGTGCCTTGGAAAGCGCATTATCACGCAGCTGTGCCGAAGGATGTCCCTTTGCGAGGTCAGCTGCATGTGCCGCAAGCTTATAAGTGACGACACCTTCGCGTACATCCTGCTTATCAGGCAGGCCGAGATGTTCCTTGCAGGTCACGTAGCAGAGCATAGCGCAGCCTTCTTGGGCGATCTGTGCTGCACCGAGCGCACCTGTGATATGGTCATAGCCTGGGGCGATGTCTGTAGCAAGAGGTCCTAGTGTGTAGAAGGGGGCTTCGTAGCACCATTCAAGCTGCTTGTGCATATTCTCAGGAACGAGATGAAGAGGAACGTGCCCAGGGCCTTCATTCATGACTTGCACACCCTTATCCCAAGCGGTCTTCGTGAGCTCGCCTTGGACTTCGAGTTCTGCGAGCTGGGCGAAGTCATTCGCATCTGCGATAGAGCCAGGACGGAGACCATCACCGATAGAGATGCTCACGTCGTAAGTCGCGAGAATATCGCAGATCTCATCCCAGTGTGTGTAAAGGAAATTTTCCTGCTGGTTAATCATCATCCATTTAGCAATGATAGAACCACCGCGCGAAACGATACCTGTCATGCGGCGAGTCGTGTGAGGCACGAAGCGGCTCAAGAGACCCGCGTGAATGGTCACATAGTCTACCCCCTGACGAGCCTGCTCGATGAGTGTACCACGGAAGATCTCCCAAGAAAGATGCTCGACGCGTCCTGAGCAGCGTTCAAGGCTCTGGTACATAGGCACTGTGCCGATGGGGACAGGGCTGTTGCGCAGGATCCACTCACGGGTGCGATGGATATCATCCCCCGTGGAAAGATCCATTACAGTGTCAGATCCCCAGTGAATGGCCCAGCGCAGCTTCTCAACTTCTTCTTCGATGCCTGAAGAGATAGCGGAGTTACCGATATTGGCATTAATCTTGCAGAGGAAGTTACGGCCGATGGCCATAGGCTCACACTCTGGGTGGTTAATATTTAGAGGAATCAGAGCACGACCAGAAGCTACTTCATCACGCACGAACTCAGGGGTGAAGTAGGCTGGCATGCGGCTGCGCATGCGTGGATGTGCAGGATGCTGGTAGTGCAACTGTGTGCGTGCTTCAAGGCTGCGGTGGTTAAAACCAGACTCGCGTTCGAGGTCGCTAGGGCGTGGCATGCCTGTACCGTGGAAGGCGAGTGTATCTAGAGCTTCCTGTGCGCTATCGGGACGAGTTTTCTCATGAGGGAACTGATCGTAAATCGCCTTGAAGGCTTGCTCTCGTCCGAGGTTTTCGCGAATGGCGACATACTCCATTTCTGGTGTGATGATACCTCGCTGAGCGTAACTGCGCTGTGTAGGAGGCTTGCTTAGATCGCTCGCCGCATAGATACCTGCCGCTTCTTGGACGACATCTTCACGACTAGTAATCCAGCTGTGACGGAGACGAGGGAGACCGTCTTCTACCGTACCGGTGTAGTTCTCATCTCCCCAAGAACCAGAACAGTCATAAATGGTGACAGGGTCGTTTTTCTCCGTAGAGCCATCTGGGAAGAGTGTATCACTCTGCTCTACTTCGCGCATGGCGACTTGAACTTCTGGGAAAAGCTTCCCCGCGACGTAAATTCTCTTCGAGCCAGTGTACTTCAGTTCTTCTGTATTCATTTCTGCAATCAGTGTATCATGACCTGCCATTTTAGCAAAGTTCAAATTAGTTTTCGTCCTTGATAATATAGATGGGGCGTGATTTTGACTCAAGGTAAAGCTTTGCCAGATACTGTCCCAGTATACCTACAGTAAGCAGCTGACAGCCTCCTAAGAAGCCTATAATGCACACGAGTGATGGGTAGCCACTGACAGGGTTATCCCATATCAGCGTGTTCATCACCATGGCACAAATGTAAATAAAGCTCACGAGGCAAACAACAAGACCCAGCATAGATGCTAATTGTAGCGGAGCCGTCGAAAAGGATAATACCCCCTCCACAGAGTACTTGAAGAGCCCCCAGAATGACCATGAGGTATCCCCTGCTACTCGCTGAACATTAAGGTAAGGAAGCCACTTAGTCTTGAATCCTACAAAGCTGAAGATCCCCTTAGAGAAGCGATTGTACTCGGGCATAGCGATGATGGCATCGAGCATTTGGCGTGTCATGAGTCGGAAGTCGCGAGCACCATCGACGATGGGGATGCTAGAGATCTTGTTGATCATGTAATAGAAGGTACGTGCGAAGAGGGATCGGAAGAATGGCTCACCTTCGCGAGTCGTGCGGCGTGCGGCTACGCAGTCATAGCCCTCATCTTCAATACCTGTAAGCATCTCAGAGAGCATCTCTAAGGGGTCTTGCAGGTCTACATCCATGATGGCGATATAATCTCCCGTGCTCTTCTTAAACCCTGCTAACATGGCAGGCTCCTTGCCAAAATTTCGGGAAAATGTTATGTATTTAATACGCTCATCCTTTTCGCTCAGTGACCGAATAACGTCTAAAGTCTTATCTCGTGACCCGTCATCTACAAAGATCACCTCAAAACGCGCGCGCGCCTCCATGCTCTTCGCAAAGAGGACGAAGGCATCATAGAAATAAGGTACTGTCGGCTCTTCATTGTAGCAAGGAACGACGAGTGAAAGAAGAGGAATTGATTTCATAACTACTGCAGTATCTATAGCAGCTCAAGCATTGCAAGTCAATATAAAAACCTATCTACTCGAAATAGAGAATATGAGTGAAGCTATATAAATATTTTATATTCTGGGCTTGCTCTCAGCATGTGAACTATGCTAGCCTAACAGGATGCGTCGATCTATTATCACAACTCCCCTCTTCTTGATCTTCAGCCCTCTGCTCCTCGCCTCTGAGTCTGGACTGATACTGCGCTATGATAAACCTGCAGCAGATAGCTACCAAGCTTGGCAGCATGAGAGCCTCCCTCTGGGCAATGGATCTCTTGGCGCTAGCATATTCGGTGGAGTGACACATGCACGCATCCAACTCAATGAAAAATCCCTCTGGTCTGGAGGTCCCGCCAAGCAGCGCCCCGACTACCAAGGTGGTAATCTCCCTGAGCAGGGGCAGAATGGAGCGACACTACGCCGCATTCAGGAGCTCTATAGAAAGGGGAAGAATAAAGAAGCTAGCGCCCTTTGTAACAGGCTCACAGGCCTAGCCGACGACACAGGCACGCGTGGCTACGGCTACTACCTCAGCTATGGGAACATGCACGTGCACTTTACTGGCTTAGATGGAAAACCAGTAGAGCATTATCAGCGCAGTCTTGATCTAGATAGAGCGGTCGCCAGCGTGAGTTTTCAAATAGACGGGACACGTTACACGCGTGAGCACTTCATCAGTCACCCACATCAGGTCATCGTCACAAAGTTCACCACTGAGGGCGCGGCAAAACTCAATGGCACACTCAATATAGATCCTGATACAGAACGAGGATCTGGTGGAGGACCTGCCACAGAAGAATCTTATGGACGAGAATGGGTAAAGGCCGGAGATGAGAAGCATCTCTTAATCCTAGGTGAGTTAAAAGACAACCAATTACGCTTCGCCTCATCGACGCGCCTCTTACACGAAGGAGGCAGTCTCGAATATAAGGACGGGGAAGTACATTTCAAAGACGCCCAGCAGCTCATCGTCATCACAAGCATAGATACAGATTACAGAAACCAATACCCGCACTACCGCAGCGGTCAGTCTGCAGAAGATCTGTTGCTCAGCGTACAGCAGAATAGCGAAAAAGCTCTCAAGCTCGGCTACGATGCCCTCGTGAAGGCACACCTAGAAGACTACAGAGCCCTCTTCACCCGTGTGCGACTGGTATTAAGCAACGAATCATCCATCAATCAACCCTTAACGACTGACGCCCTCCTACAGGCCTGCAAGCAGAATACAGCCACGGACAGTCAGCGTCGCCAGCTAGAGACCCTACTCTTCCAGTACGGACGCTACCTTCTCATCGCCTCCTCACGTCACGAGCAAGATGAGAATCCTGATCAGCACCAGCTCCCTGCGAACTTACAAGGCATATGGGCAGCGGCGAATAATTCACCATGGCATGCGGATTACCACATGAATGTGAATCTCCAGATGAACTACTGGCCAGCCTACAGCACACAGCTCTCCGAGTGCGCGTCACCCCTGATCGACTATATACACTCACTACGCGAGCCCGGGCGCGTCACCGCAGCCGTGTATGCTGGCATACACAGCACAGAAGCGAAGCCCGAGCAGGGCTTCATCTCCCACACGCAGAATAATCCCTTCGGCTGGACATGCCCCGGCTGGAGCTTCGACTGGGGCTGGTCTACAGCTGCCCTTCCTTGGATACTGCAGAATTGCTGGGAAGCCTACGAATACGGTGAAGACGAGGAGCTGCTCCGACAGAAGATCTACCCTATGATGCGCGAAGCAGCACGCTACTTCGATCAGACGCTAACATTAGACGCAGAAGGGAAACTCGTTTCTAGCCCTGCCTATTCCCCTGAGCATGGTCCTCGCACCCACGGGAATACCTACGAGCACAGTCTTATCTGGCAGCTCTATGAAGACAGCATACGCGCTTCCACCATACTCGACACGGACGCAGATCTTAGAAAACTGTGGCGAGAGAAGCAAGCAGCTCTCAAAGGCCCTCTCGAAATAGGCACTGAGGGGCAGATCAAAGAATGGTACGAGGAAGAAAAGCTCAATGAATGGGGTGAAGGCAGAAACCATCGCCACATCTCCCACATGCTGGGGCTCTACCCCGGTGACCTCATCACGGCTGACACCCCCGAGTTCTTCAAGGCAGCCCACGTGTCCATGACTGCACGCACAGATGAGAGTACAGGCTGGGCCATGGGGCAGCGTATCAATAGCTGGGCGCGTCTCGGAGAAGGCGACAAGGCACATGAACTCATCAGCACCATGCTACGCATAGGAATACTGAAAAATCTCTGGGCGACACACCCTCCCTTCCAAATAGACGGTAACTTCGGACTCTGCGCTGGCGTGAGTGAGATGCTGCTACAGAGTCATCGTGATAACCTTATAGAGCTTCTCCCTGCCCTGCCTCAGGCGTGGAAGGAAGGCCGCGTCAGTGAACTCATGGCACGAGGTAGAGTGAAAGTCGCCATGCGCTGGGCTGATGGTCAGTTAGTAGAGGCGCAGATTAGCCCTCATTTCAGCCGTGATATACAAGTAGAATTGCCCAGCGTAATGAAAATCACCCTTCACAATGTACAAGGGGAAGCTATCCCCTTCGAGCAGGTGAATCCCACGCGCATCCGCTTCAAGGGATGCGCGCAGGAGCGCTACAATATTAAAATGAAGCTCTAAACCGAGTCCGAGCAGAATGGTGATCTCGTAAATGAGCGTAACAGCACGCCCTTTACTGCCATCTGGCTAGATGCCTTCTAGTGCAAAAGGCTGAATAAAAACCACTAAAAAGCGCGAAATCCCTTGAGATTTCGCGCTTTTTGAATGTGTCTTGGATTTTATTTATTAATAGTGTAGCTACCCTTCAGCTTGATAACAGTAGCGATCTTGTCAAATTTCATATCCTTCACATCTAGGACAAGCCCAGAAGCATCATTCTTCCAGCTCAGCTTCCCATGATCAGCCAGTAGAGGAGCGATACTCGCATTCTCTGCGACACTGCATGGAAGTGTGATTGTGCCGGACTCAGGCTTTTCGTAAACGATGAGATAGAGAGTGTCGTCACCCTTGCGCGTCACGCGTCCCCACTTCAGCTCTGCCGCGAAGGGGTTAGCCTCTGTACCGTAGATAGCCTCAGCATTTGGCTTCAACCATGATCCTATGGTCTTGAAGATTTCGATACTTGCTTCAGGGATAGAGCCATCTGGCTTTGGTCCTATATTCAGCAGGTAGTTTCCACCGCGGCTGACGATATCGATGAGCTCGCGTGTGACAGCTTCGCCAGTACGCCACTTATTATTCGCAGCAGAGTAGCCCCATGTGCCGTTGAGTGTGTTGCACACTTCCCAGTCACCATCCACTCCCTGTGCAGGAATATAATGCTCAGGAGTCGTGAAGTCACCCATGTGGATAGGTGTAGGACGGAACTCATCAGCCTTCATGCTCTGACCTATGCAGTAGAGTCGATTATTCTGAATAGCCTTCGGATGATGCTTGAAGAGTGTGTCCATAAGATTCGTCGCGCCCCATGCCTTGTCACCTTGGAAGGGAATACTGCTGAAGTCCCACCAGATGATGTCTGTAGGATAGCGGCTCACGAGACGCTCGAAGAGATCATGCAGATGCTTCTTGAAGCGTTCATGATTGCCAAACTGACGGCGTCCTTCCTTCTGAGCTGTTATATTTCCCTGTGGGTAAGAAATATCAGTGCCTGTTGGGTCATAGTCTGGGTGATTCCAGTCGATCACAGAGAAGTAGTAGCCGGTCTTCAGGCCGTACTTCTTCGTAGCTTCGGAGAACTCCTTCACAATATCAACGCCATTTTCCTCGACGCTATTGAGTTTAGATATACCTGTCGTGTCGTAGAGGTTGAAGCCCTCATGATGACGTGTTGTCATGACGATATACCCACAGCCTGCCTCTTCAGCGAGCTTCACCCACTCCGTGGCATTACCTGCCTTGTAATTGAACTTCGGAAGAGCTTCTGCGAAGTACTTGTCAGTCTCGGTTCCTGTGTACTGCTGAATCCATTCTACACAGCCATCTATCTTCTTTCCACCTATCTCACCAGCAAGACCTGAGTAGAGGCCATAGTGGATGAACATGCCAAACTTCGCATCGCGCCACCACTCCATACGCTCCTCGCGATTCGTTTCAGCCTGAGCTGGAACGCGAGCATGAAGGGTCATAGGGCAAAGGGCGGAAAGAGACAAAACTAAAAGAGGAAGTATCTTCATTTTCAAACTATAGCAAAATCACTCATTCATTGTCTATATAAATTTCAATTTTCCTGCCATCTGCTATCTGATGGTGGGCATACGCTCGTTAGAAGTAAATGTAGGTTCTTACAAAAAATAACTTGCTCAGTATAATCATTTCAAGTACAGTTATAAATGTAACTTCAATACGATACAAGACATGAAACATCTTCTAAATAAACGTGTCCTCATTACAGGTGGCGCGCATGGAATAGGAAAAGCTCTCGTGCAGGGCTTCACCGCGGCTGGCGCTCAGGTACACTTTTTCGACATCGCGGAAGACGCCGGACAAGCCGTCGCAGCAGAAACAGGCGCGACCTTTTACACGCTTGATGCAGGCGATGCTGAGGCGGTTGATGCATTCATGCAGCAGCTCTTTGCTAATATAGGTGATATAGATATTATCATCAACAATGTCGGAATATCCGAAGGTCTCCCCCTCACTGAGACCAGCATAGAACGCTTCAAGTACATTCTAGACGTGAATCTCACCAGCGCCTTCGTCACCTCACGCGCATTGGCTCGTCATCGCAACAGTCCTGAGGCGAAGGAGCGCTACGGACGCATTATCAACCTCTGCTCCATTCGTCACATCGTAGGCGATCCCAATTGGGAAGCTTACAATGCCTCAAAGGGCGGGATCAAGTCCCTCACCTATTCGCTCGCGCTCTCCCTGCGGGAGTACAATATCACCGTGAATTGCCTCTCACCCGGCTGGATTCACACGGGTGACCCCAGTGATATCAGTACTGCATCTCATACTGCTCATCCTTCACGCCGCGTAGGCGCTCCGAGAGACATCATGCACACTATCGCCTTCCTCACGCAGCCTGAAAGTGAGTTCATCAATGGAGAGGACATACTCATCGATGGCGGACTCTCTCACATGATTTATGATATTTAGAATAAGTGATAAGAAGTGAATATGCCAGTGAGGAGTTTCGCATATTATCGAGCACAAGTGAGCCACTATTTAGATAAAATTAAGACCTAATACCATAATCAACGTAAAACAGAAATATGTATTTAGTTTAAACTGTTAGATTTTCACACAAGCGCTTAACTCTTCTAAATTAGAGCAAATGATTAACCTTATTATGACATAAGTTGAGCTAATGAAATCTTGACTTGAGAGATTCTATGTGTTAGTGTTTATGAGTGCTTGCATGAAGCAGGTGCAAATTATATTTACATAAAATGAAAACAATTCTTGCCTTAGCGGCTATTAGCATGGTTGGTTTGAGCTACGCAGCTCCTATCAATGTCGATCTTCTCAACTGCAATCACTGCAAGTGCGGTAGCAGCGAATCTGATTCCAAGTGCGACACGCACGTCGGTGAAAAAGCTCCTAAAAAAGCAAAGAAAAAGAGCTAATCCCCGCTCACTATAGCTTTACACAGCCACCTACTACAGTTCTACATTCTCTTGAGTTATCAACGAGAATAGAACGTAGAGGTGGCTTTTTTTGCATCTGATAACTCACTCACAAACTACCCCTTACTGGCATGCTAGATGATATCTTACAAGAAGTCCTAGAAGGATTCATGAAACGCTTCATATACGACAGCAAGGCACGCCATAATAAACAGCTCAATAAAGAACGCGAGCAGATGACATCATCAGAAAAAGCAGCCTGCCGCATGGTCTATAC
>CAYJLR010000002.1:0-54729 GCA_964370895.1 uncultured Akkermansia sp.
AATACGGCATGCCCTGCAAGCCCGAAGCCGTCAATCCAGCGATCCAAAAGAATCTCAAAGCTTCTTAATTTAATTAGTAATAAACCCCACAAAAAACCGCGTCATTGCTGACGCGGTTTTTTGTGTCTTGAGAAAGGTGTGGAAGGGTGAGCCTTACTTCACTTTTTTGGAGACGAGCTGCTGGAGGCCTTGTTTCATGACTTCAAGCTGCTGGGGATTTTTCTTGGCGAGGTTGTTCTTCTCGCCTGGGTCGGCTTCGAGATCGAAGAGCTGGTCTTCGGGGTTATTGCCGAGTTCGATGGCTGTATAGGGATTGTAGGCTGCTCCTCGGCTGGCGGGAATGTATTTCCACTTGCCGGAGAGGTAGGCGCGCGCACCTGCGGTGTTCTGCTTTGTGATGCCCTTGCTGCCTACTTTCAGATCCTGACCGAGGAGGGCTGGGAGTTCAGATTTACTGTCGATGATGAGCCCTTCAGGTGTCTGTGCTCCTATGAGCTCGCTGAGGCTAGCGAGGATATCAATCTGGCTGAAAAGAGCGTCACTCTTCTGTCCCTTCGCGATCTTCGCTGGCCAGCTGACGAGGAAGGGGACGCGTCCACCGGCTTCGAAGGAGCTGTATTTTCCGCCACGGAGGTGGGCGGCTGGTTTGTGATCACCGAGTTTTTCGACAGCATCGTCCTTGTAGCCATCGTCGAGGACGGGACCATTGTCACTGGAAAGGATGACGAGTGTGTTATCTGCGACACCTGCCTTTTCGAGCGCATCCATGACGGCTCCTACTTGGAAGTCGAACTGGAGGATGGCGTCACCTCGAGGTCCCATGCCGCTCTTACCGACAAATCGTGCATGCGGTATGCGGGGCACATGGATGTCATGTGTGCCGACGAAGAGGAAGAAGGGTTCATCCTTGTTCTCCATGATGAAGTCTGTAGCTTCGTCTGCGATGACATCGGCGAAGTCTTCATCTACCCAGAGTGCCTTGCCTCCTCCTTTCATGAAGCCGATGCGAGACACGCCATTGATGAGTGCCTGATCGTGACCATGGGAGGGATGTACCTTGAGGAGTTCGGGGTTCTTTCTTCCCGTCGGTTCGCCTTCAAAGGCCTTACTATAGCTGACGGATATGGGAGCTGTGGGATCGTAGTTCGCCACGCGTCCGTTCTCGATGAAGACGCAGGGGACTCGGTCGCCTGTGGCTGCCATGATGTAGCTGTGCTCGAAGCCTATGTCGGCGAGGTTCGGCTTGATGAGTCCATTCCAGTCCTGCTTCGCGGTCTCGCCTATGCCTAAGTGCCATTTTCCAATAGCGGCTGTGCGGTAGCCTGCTTGCTTCGCGGCATCAGCTAGGGTGTAGCGCTCGGGGCGTATGACCATGCCAGCATCACCTGTGGCGATGCCTGTGCCTGCCTGTCTCCATGGGTGCACGCCTGTGAAGAGTCCGAAGCGTGAGGGGGTGGAGGTGGAGGCTGCCGTGTGGGCATTCGTCATCTGGATGCCTCGTGCGGCGAGCTTGTCGCTCGCTGGTGTCTTCAGTGAGCCACCGTAGCAGCTGAGGTCGCCATAGCCGAGGTCGTCGGCGTAGATGATGACGATGTTCGGCTGCTGCTTCGCTGTGGTTGTCTCCGCAGCTTGAGCTGTGAGTGCACAAGAGCCTGCTCCGAAGAGCAGGCTGGGAATGAGTGATGGGCTTTTAATCATCCTAGGAGTTATTTTTTAAGCGTATTCCATGTGGGGGTGAATCCCTTGCTGCGTGTGCCCACGGATGGGCTGTCGGCTGGGACTTTCAGCTCCTTGCGCATGGCTTCGTACTCAGCCATGAGCTTCTTCGCGACATCTGCGTAGGCAGGGTCAGCGATGACATTACGCATCTGCTGAGGGTCTTTTTCGTTGTCGATGAGCATCCATTCGTCTTCAAGCTTGCGAGCGTCTGCCTTCTCACCGGGCATGAGTGTCCAGATGTGAGCGAGGGTGTAGCGTTCGTTGCTGATGGCGTCATGGCAGGGTGCGTTATGCTCACCGGGCTGCTCGAAGAAGGCGTAGTAGAGGGTGCGTCCCTTGAAGCTTTCGTCCTCACCTGTCTTAAAGAGAGGTGTGAGGCTGCGACCATCAAAGGTGACCATATCTTCTGGCTTATCAGCGCCTGCGACGGTGAGGAAGGTAGGGGCGTAGTCGATGTTCTGCACCTTTGCGTTGGAGCGCTTGCCAGCTGCTACCTTACCAGGCCAGCGGATGATGAGGGGCATACGGTAGCTTTCTTCAAGCACGAGTCGCTTGTCATAGAGACCATGCTCACCGAGGTAGAAGCTCTGGTCACCGACGTACATGACGAGGGTGTTCTCAGCGAGTCCCTTTTCATCGAGGTGGTCGAGCACCTTGCCAATAGATTCATCCATGCCCATGACGCAGGCGAGGTAGTCTTCCATGTACCACTTCCAGCGCTGGACTGTCATGTCTTCCTTCGTCTTGATCTTACCTGCTTTCGCAGCCTTGACGAATGCCTCAGTGCGCTCGTTGTAGAACTTCTGGTAGGTGTCGAACTGGTCAGCGGGGACGACGGCTTTCAGGTTAAAGGAGTTCGCGAGTTCGAGCTTCGCGGCGTACTTCGGCTGGTGCTTTTCCCAGTTAAAGTTCTTTGGTACGCCTGTCTTGAAGTAGCCATCATTCACCATCTTACGCAGGCGAGGCTTCGTGACGATATCCTTCATCACCTCGAAGGGGATGAGTGCCTTGTTCAGGTGGGCATCGTTCCAGTTACAGAAGAACTCGGCGATGTTTTGCTCATTGTTCTTGAAGAAGCCGGGGCGGTTCTTCCAGTCATCATGGATGGTGGAGGGTGGGGTGAGTCCTGCGACGATCTTTCGGATGACCTTCAGATGGCGTGGCGCGGGAATCCAGTTGCGGTGAGGGGCTTTGTGCCCAAGGAAGAGGGCGAAGGGCTTTGATTCGTCGCGATTATCCAGCCACTTGATCGTCTGCTCGCCTAGCATGTCGGAGACATAGCCTGGCTCTTTGTAGTTCACACGCTTTCCTTCGGCATCGAGCTTGATCATGCCGCTGTTCCAGTAGTCGCCCTGATCGGGGAACATCGCCCATGAGTCGAATCCACGTGGGTTTGACTTCAAGTGCCACTTTCCAATGAGACCTGTCTGGTAGCCTGCCTTCTGGAGCATCTGTGACCATGTAGGCTGATCGGGGTTGAAGGGGTTGCCTCCATAGTTGTACAGGAATCCATTCTTATGAGAGTGGCGGCCTGTCATGATGCTCGCGCGTGATGGTCCACTGATGGAGTTCGTGCAGTAGGATCGGTCGAAGACCATGCCTTCGTCAGCAAGGCGGCGTAGCGCGGGAAGGGGGGCAAGGGTGTCTTTCTCATTCGTACCGAGGGCGGCGTGCGAATGGTCATCTGAGATGATGAAGAGAATATTTGGGCGTTCGTCTTTAGCATGTAGACCTGTAGCAGAGAGGCCAAGCATGCCGCTTAATAAGATTTTCTGCATTCGGGTATACTAGCAAAATCTAGCTCAGATCGCAACATAAAAGCGAGTACATCGAAATCATGTTAATCCTCATTTATTTACATAAAAAATCCGTCACTCTTAAGATAAGAGTGACGGATCATTGCTTGTGAACTGTGGTTTAAGCACCGCCAGCGTTGGCGATAGCTGCAGATTCTGCTGGAAGGAAGTTGCGGAAACGGGACTTGTCGATAGCCTTCATATACGCTTCTTCTGGGGAGACCATACCATTCTGGAGCTTCTGCCAGATGGCGTCATCCATGAACTGCATGCCCAGTGCCTTACCGCCTGTGATGACGTCTGCGAGCTTCTGGGTCGCACCTTCACGAATGATGGCGCCGACAGCAGGGGTGGCAAACATGATTTCATTCACCGCGCAGCGACCGGGCTTGTCATGACGCTTCATGAGGAGCTGCGCGACAACGCCACGCAGTGAACCTGCAAGCATCGTACGAGCCTGTGCCTGCTGTTCTGCAGGGAATACGTCAATAATACGGTCAACGGTCTTACGAGCATTGTTCGTGTGGAGTGTGCCAAAGACGAGGAGACCTGTTTCCGCAGCAGTGAGTGCCAAGGAGATCGTTTCCAAGTCGCGCATTTCCCCCACGAGCACGATGTCGGCATCTTCACGGAGTGAGGCGCGGAGACCGTCGGCGAATGTAGGCGTGTGGTGTGGCACTTCACGCTGGGTGATGATGCTGTTCTTCGATGGGTGGACGAACTCGATAGGCTCTTCCACGGTGATGATGTGGCGAGCATAGTTCGTATTGATATAGTCGATGAGAGCGGCGAGGGTGGTGGACTTACCAGAACCCGTAGGACCTGTCACGAGGACGAGTCCCGAGCGCATTTCACCGAAGCGCTTGATTTGCTCTGGCACATTGAGCTGCTCGAGCGTCATGATCTTGGTAGGGATCAGACGGAAGATACAGCAGTAGCCGCGGTGTTGCTGCATGTAGTTGCAACGGAAACGGGATGTCTCGTCCATTTCATACGCGAAGTCAGCGTCGCCGCCTTCTACGTAGTCATTCCAAAGTGAGGCTGGGCAGATAGGCTCCATGAGTGCAACCATATTCTCGTGGGTGAGGATTTCCTCACCGATGGGGATGATTTCACCGTGGACACGGATCTTTGGGAGTTCGCCTTCGGAGAGGTGAAGGTCAGAGCCGCCTTGCTCTACGAGAACGGTAAAGTATTCGTCAATCAGATTATTCATATGATGAGATATTCTATTAATGTGATAGTAATCTAGGTATTAATTTTACGCATTTCTCTCAGGATGAGCTTCAAGGAAACGATCCATCATGGTGAGGTCTGCTGCACGGAACTGGCATTCTTCTGCGGAGATCGTGCCAGCAAGGTAAAGCTCCTGCAGGGCGTCGTCGAGAAGGCGCATGCCCTGAGCCTTACCTGTCTGGATAAGACCGGGGATCATGAATGTCTTGCCCTCGCGGATACAGTTCGCAACAGCGGCTGTGTTCACGAGCATTTCGAGAGCCATGACGCGACCTGAGCCGTCCTTCTTAGGTACGAGCTGCTGGGAGAGAATACCACGGAGAGATTCGGAGACCATGATTCGGATATGATCACGTTCTTCGACTGGGAAGGCATCAAGAATACGGTCAATCGTACGTGCGGCCGAGCCTGTGTGGAGTGTACCGAGAACCAAGTGACCTGTTTCCGCGGCTGTCAGCGCGAGTGAGATGGTCTCAAGGTCGCGCATTTCACCCACCATGATGATATCGGGGTCTTCACGAAGTGAGGCGCGGAGAGCGCGGGCGAATGATTCGGTATGCTTGTGCACTTCGCGCTGATTTACCTGACACTTCTTACTTTCAAAGATGGTTTCAATAGGGTCTTCCAGCGTGATGATATGGTCACGGCGGTCAGCATTAATGAAATCAATGATAGAGGCAAGAGTCGTAGACTTACCAGAACCGACAGAACCAGTCACGAGAATGAGACCGTTCGTGTAGCGGGTGAGAGGGATGATGAAGTCCTGAGGGAGGCCGATCTCATCCATGGTCTTGACGCGTGTGTTAATCACACGGTAGGCCATGTCGTAGCCGAGTCGCTGACGCACGACGGATGCACGGTAACGTCCGAAGTCATTTTGGTACGCGAAGTCGACGTCACCGCGGGAGTTAATGCGGTCCCACTCTTTGTCTGTGAGGAAGCTCTTTGCGAACTCTTCGGTGTCAGCTGCTGTGAGCTTAGGTGCTCCTTCCCAGATGGGCTGAAGTGTACCGAAGCGTCTCCAGCTAGGTGGGAACTCAGTAGGGATGTGAATGTCGGAGCATTCACAATCTATACCTTGCTTGAGGAGAGCATCCGCGTCGAGGTTAAGACCTATAGCGAGATAGCCTGTTTCCTGAGCGTAGAGATAGAGGTGGAACTTACCCGCACTGCTGTCATAAATAAAGTCGATAGCACCAGTTTCATTAAGCTGGCTGCGTTGTTCGTCGTCGGTACAGCTGGCAACAATTTGCTCCAGCTGTTCAGCGGAGAGAACCCCTGCTTCGGCATCCATGGGGACGAGTACGCCTCTCACAATCCAGTGAGGCTGATAGCCTGCATTGAGGTAGATTTGGGGGCTGTACTCAGCCCTTGCTACACCGAGGTAGGGCTGTATAGAATCATATATGTAGTCACTCATAGTAGAATTACTGCAAACTCTACCACAAGCCTCAGCCTCTGGCGAGCTAAAAATGTTAAAAACGAGCGATTAGGTGGAAAATCTCGCCCACATAGCGATGAGTTGAAGAAAAAGTGTCATACAAGCCAGTGAGCCCATACCATGCATTCGCATCAGTTTACGGAGTTTTCCCCATATAATTAGTCAGAACTGACTCTATATAATCTTGACAAAGTGAGCGAATCACATTAAATTATCGCCGCAGCTTCACGTTGTCAACAATCTCAATTTTAATATCATGAGCGATTCTTCTACATACCCTAAGAATTTAAAGGCTATCAAGGCTACATTACTGAGCCTGCCTTTTCTTTTTCTTAACTCTTGCCTCGTAGGTCCTGACTACGAGGCGCCTCATATGCAAGTGCCTAGTGCATTCCGTGGGGCACCTAGCTATGAAGAGTCCATCGCTAATCTTCCGTGGTGGAAGGTAGTGAAGGGTCAGAATCTCCAGAACCTCCTTGTAGAAGCTTATCAGAACAACCGCGACCTGCGCGCCACTATCGCTAATGTAGACTCTGCACGCCAGTACATCCAAGTCGCAGCCGCTCCTATCTTTCCATTCTTAGACTACGGTGCGAACACCAGTCGTGCAAACACAACTGGTACGAAGATCTCCGCCTCTACAGGTGCGTCCCTCGCTGCCTCATGGGAGCTCGATATCTGGGGTAAGACACGTCGTGGTATAGAAGCAGCCGAGGCTGAGTTCGCTGGTGCGGATCACCTCATGCGCTCCCTTCAGCTTTCCCTCCTTCGTCAGGTGTCCACTGGCTATCTCCAGCTTCTTATGCTTGATGAGCAGCTACGTATCAGCCGTCAGGCTGTTACTTCTTACCGCAAGTCTCTCGACCTCTTCCAGGTGCGACTTGAGGGCGGCATAGGCAACAAGCTTGAAGTAGAATCCGCTACCGCTGCGCTCGCAGCTGCTGAAGCTCAGATCCCTGATATCGAGTCTCAGATCATAGCTCTGGAAAACAGCATCAGCGTCATGGTAGGTCGCACACCCGGTGGTATCACTCGTGGTAGCGATACTCTGGGGCGCTATGTGAACTCCTCTTCTGTACCTTCTGGTGTTCCTGCGAATATCTTGGCTAATCGCCCTGACGTGCTCGCCGCAGAACAGAACGTGCGCGTAGCTAACGCAAACATCGGTATCGCCATTGCGAACTTCTTCCCCTCAGTGAATCTCACAGCTGGTTATGGTCTCGCATCTCCACAGCTTCTTTCATTCAACAATTCGAATGACTCATGGAACTTTGCAGCCGGTCTCACGGGACCACTCTTCCGCGCAGGTGTCCTTTCCTCCGGTAAGAAAATCGCTTACAACAACCTCAAGGCTCAACTTGCCAGCTACGAAAACACCGTTCTCTACGCGATGGCAGAAGTAGCTACGACGCTCACACAGCGTGCGAAGCTACGCCAGATCATCTCGAAGCAGGAGAAGGCAGTCACTGCAGCTCGCCAGTCCCTTGAGACATCGCTCTCACTCTTCCAGAACGGTGTGGCAAACTACTACGAAGTACTACAAGCGCAGCAGCAGCTTTTCCCATCAGAATTGCAGCTTGCCGTCTACCGCTACCAATACGCAGCTACCGTACCTACGCTCTACACGCAGCTTGGTGGTGGCTGGAAGAACTCCCACAAGGAGATTCGCCAAGGCGCAGAAGATACCTCCATATCTAAGAAGCAAGAGAATTAAACACTCTTCTATTAACTGCCCATGGCTGAGTCAATTTACATCCCTAAAGGGGAGCAAGTTTCCCGTCAAGAGATCTACGAAGCTATCCTCCCACAGCTAGAGGGTCTACTTAGTATAGAGACCGATCGTATCGCGAATCTCGCGAATACAGCAGCCGTCCTAAAAGAAGCCTTTGGCTTCTTTTGGGTGGGCTTCTATCTGAAGGATTCAGAAGAGGAGCTGGTGCTTGGCCCTTTCCAAGGTCCACTCGCCTGCACGCGTATCCGTAAGGGGAAGGGCGTCTGTGGCACCAGCTTTGCCGAGGCTCGCACAGTCATCGTACCTGATGTCGATCTCTTCCCAGGGCATATAGCCTGCAGCTCTCGCTCACGCAGCGAGATAGTCGTCCCTCTCATTGCAGAAGATGGAGAGGTCTGGGGTGTGCTGGATGTAGATAGCGAAAAGCTCGCCGACTTCGACGAGCTCGATGCTCAGTATCTTGAGCGACTAGTTCAGTTATTGAACGCTTGATTTTTAGCTTTCCTCTTCTGGAGAGCTTTTTTCTAACTTTGACATTGCGTCACTCAAAAGAAACATCTTAGCTTTGTTTTGGAGATGTATGTATACCTCGTGTTCTTGCTCGCGGCTCGTCAAGCATACCAGAGGATATGCTTGACTCTTGGGTGACCTGTGCGCTTGTTCTCGGGTCTTCTCTGTATGGACGCTTCGCGTTTTCGTCGGTGAGAAAGTGTCGCGCTGTCGCGCGTGGTGTAGGAGCGTCAGTTTCGGGTGTGGAGTTGATGCTGGGTTTACAAAGCGGGCGCGTGTGGCTTCACCTATGAGAGAATTGACGCTGCCGTGCTCTGCGAGCACAGCTTTTCCTTGGGCTTTGCCCAAACCCAGCAAGGACGCCGTCCTTGCATCCTGCTTAAGGTTAGTGAACCTTAAGGGAAGTTCTCGCAATTCGTTTTCCACAAAAGTGGATGTAGAAAATGAAGTAAACAGCGCACCTCGCTCGGTCTTTTTCGCGTATTTTTACCCTTTTCTCGTCGAATAAGCCATTATGCTCCGTCGAAAATGAAAAAAATACGTCGAAAAATCCCTTCGCGATTTCGCGCTGCGAATTACGAGAACTCCCCTTAAGAATCCATTAATCTGGAGCGCTTTTTTCTTGCTCTGCTGCCGCATGAGCTGTATTCGCTTCATGCTGCTCTAGCATATGGAGCGCGAGGAGGTTGCCACCCTTCGCCGCATGACGCAGCGCGATGATCGCAGCATCCATGTTCTTCTCTAGGAGGCGACCTTCGAGCAGCACCATCGCAAAGACAAAACTCGCTACGTGGTCGCCACTCTGAGCTGACATCTCTAGTGAAGCGAGATCCTTTGGTGTGCGTAGGGTGGCGAAGTAGAGGCGAGCCAGCTGCTGCTGAGCTTCTGCATGGCCTGCCGCTGAAGCACGACGCAGGAGGTCGGCACCTTCGCCAGGGTGACCTGCCTTCAGGCAAGCCATCGCTTTCAAGAAATCATCTGCACTCTGTTCTAATGTATACTCGGAATCGTCAGTCATAAAAGAATAGGGGGATTGGTTTAAAAGAAATTAATAGCTGCGTGGTTCTACCCACAGGCATTTCAGGTAGTCTTCACCATCGAAGTCGAAGGGCATGAGCGCGTGCTGCAGCTGGTGCTGAGGGGCGGCTTCACTGACCATCTCTGCAAAATCTTGGTGGCTCATCTTGCGGCAATTGCTCGTGCAGAGCAGCCAGCCATCGGGATTAAGACAAGCAAGCGCGAGGCTCACTAGCATGCCATAATCACGCTCTGCACGCCATATGCGCCCCTTCTCATCGCGTGAGAAAGTAGGGGGGTCGAGGATGATGCCGTCGAAGCGTCTTCTCTGGCGCGCGAAGCGCTCCAGCCAGTGCAGGGTATCCCCCTTGCAGAAGTAATGGGCTGCTGGATCTACGCCATTGAGCTGCATATTCTCCTTGCACCAGTCTAGGCAAGGGCGTGCGAGATCGAGCGTCGTCGTCTGCGCTCCAGACAAGGCAGCGCAGAGTGAGAAGCCGCCTGTGTAGGAAAATGTATTGAGCAGAGTCATCCCTTCGCGGCAGCGTTCGATGACTTCCTTTCTGTTATCGCGCTGGTCGAGGAAGAGGCCTTGGGAGTAGCCCGCCGCCATGTCTATGATGTACTTCACACCATTTTCAAGAATGATAAAGCGCTCATCACAGGGCTCGCCTGCTATCTGGACAGGGGCTTGCTTATTGTCACGGTCGAGCTGCTTGACAAAGATAGGCACGCCCGATGACTTGAGTTCATTAAGCAGGGCTACAGGTATCTCGCAGTCACGGAGTGAAACGAGATAGCGATCAGCCATAGCATCGACGAAGACGCCATCCCACTGTGTGCCATCGAGGACACGAAAGGCATTTGTACCACTTTCAGCGAGCTGGGCTCGTCTCTCAGCGGCAATAGAAAGGATGCTTACGCTCATACTTCCTTACGCAAGGTGCGACTTAGCGATGCGCTGAATCGTATCTGCCATGCTGCTGAGCGCGTTTGCGCGTGTAGACGCGAGATGTTCACGGAGTCCAGACTCATCTAAGCGACTGAGATCAGCAGCGGCTACCTCTGCTACAGGCAGCCCCGAAAGGAGGCGTGTGAAGAGGGCTATGAGCCCCTTTGTGATCAGAGAGTCACTGTCTGCATGGATGATGAAGTTACCGTCGATGAGCTCGCAGCCCACCCAGACGCGGCTCTGGCAGCCTTGGATGAGATTCTCATCTTGGCGGTATTGCTCAGGGAGGGGGGGGAGCTTGTGGCCGAGGGAGATGATGTATTCATACTTTTCCATCCAGTCATCAAAGATGGAGAAATCATCGAGAAGTGCCTCGAGGCGTGAGTCGAAGTTCATAAGAAGTATTCTGTGTCGAAGCTTAAGCGCGTGATGTAGCCAGCGTGTAGAGTACGGCCTTCTGCGCATGGAGGCGATTCTCCGCCTCAGCGAAGATAGCATCAGCGTGACCTTCGAGCACCTCTTCGGTGATTTCGTAGCCGCGGTATGCAGGTAAGCAGTGGAAGACGCTATGATTAGGCGCAGCAAGCTTGAGTAATTCCTCATTCACTTGGTAAGGGAAGAAGGCTTGCTCCTTCGAGCCCTTCTGGTCTTCCTGCCCCATGGAAATCCATGTATCAGTGTTAATCACGACGCAGTCGCGCACCGCTTCCTCTGCATCTGTCGTGCAGATGATGCCATCGTAGTCGAGCGCGTCGAGTGTGTCTTGCTTAGGCAGAGCCTCGGCAGGACCCGCGAGGACAAGCGTGAAGCCGAGATGCTTCGCCGCCCACATCCATGAGCGACCCATGTTGTTATCCACGTCACCGAGGAAGGCTATCTTCATTCCAGCCCATGAGCCCACGCCGTAAATTTCCTCGACAGTCATGAGGTCGGCAAGAATCTGGCAAGGATGCTCTAGGTCAGTGAGGGCATTAATCGTAGGAAGCTTCGCGAAGTCAGCGAAATCGATGACCTCCTGCTGCTCATAGGTACGGATGACGGCACCATGAATCATGCGACCCAGCACGCGTGCTGTGTCCTTGATGGGCTCACCACGTCCGAGCTGGATGTCTCGTGTAGAAAGGAACATAGGGCGACCTCCAAGCTCGGAGATACCTACTTCAAAGGAGACGCGCGTGCGTGTCGATGATTTAGAAAAGATGAGAGCCCATGTCTGCCCAGCTAGGGGCTGCTCTGCATGCTGACCGCGCTCACTCTTCAAGCGGTGGGCAAGTGCTAAGAGATCTTGGATGCTCTCACGATTAAGTTCTTCGATGGACAGGAGATTCTTCATATGGGGGAAGAGAAATGATAAAGGAAATGGAAAGTGGAATTATACTAGAAAAATACCTCATGTAAAGTAAATTTTACAAGTGTATTTCTGTTAGTGATCTAGCTCAGATTTATCTCAGGCTAATGCCTAACTGCTCAGGAAGAGCGATGCGCGGACGCTCTGTGAGGATCTCACCACCATTCGTACCGACAGCTACCGTGTGCTCGAAGTGCGCGGCCCAGCTATTATCAGTGGAGACAATAGTCCAGTCGTCAGCGAGTACGCGTATGCTCGCCTTGCCCAGTGTTACCATCGGTTCGATGGCGAGGATCATACCACGCTTCAAGCGTGGGAGACGGTAGTTCGGTCTGAAATTAGGAATCTGCGGTTCTTCGTGTAGCTTACGCCCTACGCCATGACCGACCATCTCGCGGACGATACCGTACTTGAAGGGCTTGATGTAGTCTTCGATAGCACCACAGACATCGAGGAGGGATGCACCATGCTTCGCTTCGGCTATACCGCGAAAGAGTGATTCCTCTGTCACCGCGAGGAGGCGGCGTGCTTCTTCTGAGCACTTCGTGTGATCACCGACGCAGAGGGTGAGGGCGTTATCCCCATACCATCCATCGACAATAGCTCCGACATCTAGACTAACGATGTCGCCTTCGTGCAAGACGCGTGAACCACCAATTCCATGGACGACCTCTTCATTCACCGAGATACAGAGCTGGCCTGGGAAGCCACCGTAGCCGAGGAAGGCATTCCCACACTTCTCGCGAGCGAAGAGCTCAGCGACGTAGCTATTCAGCTCGCCTGTCGTGATGCCGGGGCGTACGAAGGCTTGTGCATCCATGAGAATGCGCGCAGATACTTCGCCTGCTTTTCTCAGTTTATTAATTTCATTCGGATTGCGTAATGGGATGCGGTCAGCCATAGTGATGTGGGGTGTGATGTGATGAGAGAAGTATAGCACAGCTGCATAAAAATGCAAATGCCGTGAATAAAAGCAACAGGGTCTTTCATAGAAAGACCCTGTTTTTTAAGTTAATGATAGGTTGTACCTAGCTTATGCGGACAGTGTCGCACCTTCTTTTTGATCAATAGCCTTTTTAGCAAGATCAAAAACGGCCTTGAATCCTTCTGGATTCGAAACTGCGAGGTCAGCGAGAGTCTTACGATCAAGCTCGACGTTAGCAGCCTTGAGACCCTCCATGAAGCGAGAGTAGCTCAGACCAAGGGAGCGTGAAGCAGCGGAGATACGTGTGATCCAGAGGCGACGGAATTGTCCCTTACGCTTCTTGCGGTCACGGTATTCATACTGCCATGCTTTGTATACTGCATCTTTCGCATAGCGGAAGAGCTTGCTGCGGAAACCGCGGAAGCCCTTGGCGCGAAGGAGGATGCGCTTGCGACGCTGGCGTGAAGCCGGTCCATTTGTAGCACGTGCCATATTTTATACGTTATTTTTTTGTGAACGAACTGTTCTTCCTCACCTCCTTGCAGTCTCGCTCGTTCGCTCCCCTTGCTAGGGGAAGGCTGCATGAAGGCCGCTCGATTCGCGAGCGGTGCTTGGCTATGTTGCCGGGTTAGTGTTTCTTAGATATTAAGCGAAAGGCAGATTCTGTTTGACCGCCCAAACTTGTGTGGCGTCAACCAGAGCGGGACGTCCGAGGGCGCGTTTGCGCTTGCTGGACTTCTTCTGGAGGATGTGACGCTTACCTTGTTTGCGGCGCAGTACCTTGCCCGTGCCAGTAACCTTGAAACGCTTAGCAACAGCCTTACGTGTCTTGTTAATACCACCTTTGCGGGTCATGGTGCGAGGATTATAAGGATAATTTAGACTTTGGCAAGGATAAAATACTTATTTTTGAGCTTTTTTGTAAAATTAGTAGATTCCGGCTTAATTATGGCTGTGATGTGATGACTTGTTGACCGTTCTCGAGAATGTAGTAGGTGGGTGTTTTGTCAGTTTGCCATGGTGCTCGATGGATACGCTCTGTGCTGCGCAGCTCTACGGTGATGGGGAGCAGAAGTTTAGCTCCTTGAAGGTGCGGGAAGTGAAGTGTGGCATAATCGCCTCTGTAACGAAGGGTGGAGTCTCTACCATCTGTGCTGTATACTTGCTCGACCTTGAGGAGCTTGAAACTTGTGCCCTTACTGATGTAAAACAGCGCGTCGCTTCCTTGGTGTTCATTTAGTTCTAGCGATGAGACGGTCGATGGTATGGGGTTTCCATCATTCCATTGTATGTATGAGTTGCGTGCGTAGTAATCTCGTTGTGTTTTGAGCGTCTTTTTTGTGAGAGGCTCGTAGGCGGGCTGTGTGGTGATGTCCTTTAGTTCTGTTGTAAATTCCCAGAGTCCAAATGAAAAGCAGGAGCTAAGACTGAGGCTAACAAGGGTTAGTAAAATGTATCTTGTGATCATGCTTATAATATTATATCACTCCTTTCTGATTGTCAATATCTAATGTGAAGTTCTCGTGATGCGGAAAAGCCCCTCTGAGTCATCAGAGGGGCTTCCG
Organism: uncultured Akkermansia sp.; assembly: GCA_964370895.1. Classification (GTDB taxonomy): domain Bacteria; phylum Verrucomicrobiota; class Verrucomicrobiia; order Verrucomicrobiales; family Akkermansiaceae; genus Akkermansia. The sequence continues at coordinate 14,242 of CAYJLR010000002.1, forward strand.
GTAGCCGTCCTTTAAAGGAGAAGGCTATCTAGCATACGAACCTAATTTTTGATATTAATGTAATGATGAACCCATGTTCATTCTTATTTGTTTTCGAGGCAGTTGATTTTCACGAATGCCTCTTCCTGAAGGCGGCATGCACCACAGGCGAACTTCGCGCGGATTTGGAGAGCCTCGTCAAGGTCATCACGGATAGTGAGCTTCACCTTGAAGTCGTCCCAGATGCCGAACTGAGCCTTACTCTTCACCCATGCGAGGCAGGAGCGAATGCCGTCAGCTCCGATAGGGAGCTGCTCAGTACGGATGATACGGAAGCCAAGGAAGCTGTCGACCTTTCCTTCCGCGAGGGCGCGGACGGTGTTGTAATCGAAGCTGGAGACTTCTGGCTCTTTCAGCAGCGCATTGATCTGGCTACTGGAGCAAGCGAGGACGAGCTCATCGCCATAGGCGCGGCGCTCATCATTCCATGCCTCAGCGCGCTGGAGCATAGTGAGAGCCTGACGCAGTTTCGCGACGGTGAGGTTCGTGTCGACAGCAGAGCCTGTGTCTGTGTAATCCTCTGGGATAGTCTGCTCGCTGGGGAAGAGAACACTGGTCGTGCCGTTTTCGCCTTCGAAGTTTTCACCGAGGAAGCTGCTGAGCATGACGGAGTCCATGCAGCGACCTGCTGCTGCACGCAGACCTTCGATGGTCTTAGATACAGGAGCGTCGATGCTGGCTAGTTTCTTCGCGTCGAACTCGTCGAAGCCCACGGCCTTCGTGTAGATGTGTGGGTACATGACGCGACGAGAGGTGGGGGCTTCGTTTAGCACGGTGCTGCCCATGCGAGATGTCTTCTCTTCGAATGTGAGGAGACCGTACTGGTCGAAGGCGACCATCTTGCCGCTTAGACCTGATTCTACCGTGACGAACTTTTCGAGACGGGAGGCTTCCTGCTGGAGGTAGGAGCCCCATTTTTCACTGTACTTGACCTGATAGCTATTTGAGATTTCAGCCATGGTAATGTTATTTTCTATGTATTCTATTTTCTGTTTTGTAGTGGGGTGGCAAATCGGTTACTCTAGATTACCCTCGTCGGGGTCACACCGTGCGGTGCTGCTGGACTTGTTCCTGCGTGATGCTGAATTGTAAGTGAGATGCACTCTTGCCGCTAAGAAGGAAAACATATATTTCTGAGCTTGTCACCTGATTCAGGGGCTAAGCGCACTGCTTGTTCAGCGGTTATAAGCGAGCGATGCTCACTTTCAGAATCACCTTGTTAGTACGAGTGTTTCGTGCTATAATGCCCTCGCCTATGATAGGAATCATCTATTTTCTCATCGCCTTAGCCATCCTGCTCGTAGGGGCTTATTTTTATAGCAAGATCGCTGAGCGTGCCTACGGTGCTAACCCGAAGATGCTCATGCCCTGTCATGCGAAGGCGGATGGAGTCGACTATGTAGAGCTTCCCATGTGGAAGGTGATGATGATTCAGCTGCTTAATATCGCGGGGCTCGGACCTATCTTCGGAGCTCTTGCAGGCTGTCTCTTCGGTCCTGTTGCTCTCATTTGGATCGTGCTCGGCTGTGTGCTCGGTGGAGCTGTGCATGATATGCTGGCGGCGAAGATGTCTGCGGAGCATGGTGGGGAGAATCTGCCATCCACAGTCGGTCGCTATCTGGGGACAACTGGGCGAGTGATGACGCTGGTCGCCTGTGTGCTGCTCTCCTTCCTCGTCGGACTACTCTTCACCCTCGGACCTGCAGGTATGCTGCATGCGCTGGTGGATGATATCTCCCTTTTCTGGTGGAGCGTGATTATCATCTCCTATTACTTCATCGCGACTATCTTGCCTATCCAGTCATTGATAGGGCGTATTTATCCCTATTTTGGCATTTTGTTTCTACTCATGACGGTGGGGGTGTTTGTCGCGCTGCTGACGAATGGGGTGGAGCTGATTCCTGACCGCGATTGGCTGGAGAATAAACATCCTGTAGCGGGGATTACTATCTGGCCTATGATCTTTGTCACGATTGCTTGTGGTGCTCTGTCGGGGTTCCATGCGACGCAGAGCCCTATGATGGTGCGCTGCCTCGGATCGATGAAGAATATGCGCCCTGTGTTCTATGGCTCTATGGTCATTGAAGGGGTCGTGACTATGGTGTGGGTAGTAGTCGGTCTGAGCCTGCGCGAGATGTTTACAGACTACGCGCTCTTAGCTGATGCTGGCGGGAAGCTGTCTGTGCAGCGCGTCGGAGTAGAGGGAGTAGGGCAGCAGGTTCTTAGCTTTGCAGAGCTCAGCTTGAAGAGTCCAGCGTCAGCGGTGAACTTTGCAACGACGCATCTGCTAGGAAGCGTAGGCTCGGTGATCGCTCTCATCGGGGTGGTAGTCTTACCTATCACGAGTGGTGATACGGCTCTGCGCAGTAGCCGACTTATGCTGGCTGAGGCCTTTCATATGGGGCAGGCGAAGCTCAGCCGACGCCTGCTAATCGCTATTCCATTATTTCTTTGTGTGATTTCCCTTACTCAGATTGACTACGCTGCAGCATGGCGCTACCTTGGATGGGTGAATCAGCTGCTCGCCTGTATGACGCTGTGGACACTCTCTGTGCTACTGAAAGGGCGAGGTAGGCTGCATTTTATCACCTCGATTCCAGCGGCGTTCATGACGACTGTCTGTGTGAGCTATCTTCTGTGCGCGCCTGAGTGTTTTGGCTTTGACGTGATGTGGTCTAGTGTAATGGCTCTCTGTTTTGTAGGCTTGCTCTATGTTATCTTTCTCTTGAAAAAGGGAACGAAGTGATGTTGGCAATATTGTATCTTGTCAAGTGGGTACTATTTTGCTAATGTTAAAGGCGAGGAATGCTAAAAAAACAGCCAAAGAGAAAGGCGCGAAGTGCTAAGAATCCATCGCTAAAGGCGCGTAAGCCAGATAAGCGAGGGGGGATGTTTTTCCAAAAACCTAACTCACCTTGGCTTCGATTTTTTATAAAGGCTAGTATAACGCTTTTTATACTTATGATCTTAGGGGCTGTTGCCGCCTACTATGCCTTCATGACGATCACCTCTCCTCATCGCAAATGGGCGAATGAGATCAACCTCGAGAATATCAATAATCTGGAGCATCCTGCCATCATTTACGATAGGAACAATAAGGAGCTCGGCCGCATCTATGATGAGAACCGTAGCTACGTCACACTAGATCAGATCTCGAGGAGTATGATCGATGCGCTCGTCGCTCAGGAAGATAAGACCTTCTGGACACATGGTGGCTATGATCCTATCGGCATTGCGCGTGCTGTCAAGGCGGCTATATCTGCAGGTGGCGCTCCGAATCAGGGTGCCTCGACCATCACGCAGCAGCTCGCTCGTGGGGCTTTTGATCTAGAACGACGCACGATAGCGCGTGGTGGATCACGTTATGAGAGAAAGATCGTGGAGATCTTCCTCGCTATGCGCATCGAAGAGAAGTACTCGAAGGAACAGATACTCGAGTTCTACCTGAACCGCATCTACTTCGGTCGTGGCTTCTATGGCATCCGAGCTGCGTCACTCGGCTACTTTGGTAAAGAACCCATCGACCTCACTGTACCTGAGGCCGCAAGCATAGCTGCCTTGGTCAAGAATCCTGAGAGGTACAACCCTATCCGCAACCCTGAGCTGAACTTCCGCTGGAGAAATGACGTGATAGACCGTATGTATCGCTGGGGTTACCTGAGTTTTGATGAGGCTGATCGCTTGAAAAAGTTCCCGCTGGAAACAAATCCTAAGCCATTGCAGCGCAATACAAATTTCCTCTATAATCAAGTATACATGCACACGCTCAATCTCTTCGAGTCAGACAGGGCTGAGGAAATCCTCAAGACCGCTGGCATACGCATCTATACCACGATAGACAAGGAGATGCAAGATGCTGCGACCGAGAGCCTGAGACGGAAGCTCGAGAGCATAGAATCCATGGATGGCTACGCGCATGTGCGATTCGACCAAAAGGATGATCCTCGCCACGCGCAGCATCGTTATCTTGACGGAATCGTGTACGCCCTCGATAATGAGACGGGCGGAGTGCTCACCTATGTCGGTGGACGAAGCTTCGATGTGGATAATTTTGATATGATCGATTCTGGACGTCGCCCTATGGGAACGGTATTACTTCCCTTCCTCTATGCGACTGCCTTTGAGAATGGATATACCCCGAGTTCTCGTCTCGTTGACGATGCGATGGATAATCGTCTCGCTGGTATCGGAGGTGTAGAGGGTATTCTCGGCGAGTGGGGGATGGAAGTGGATAGAGGCCGCTATCTAGACTCTGTGACTCTGCGACAGTCTCTTTCTTGGTCTAAGATAGCTGCATCCGCGCGCTTAGGGATGAGTGTAGGAGCGAAGCCCTTCATCACTATGCTGAATAATGCTGGTATCACCCCACCACCGCGCAATGCCGGCAGCACCGAGGCGAATCCTTCATACTACCCACGCGTGTACCTCGGTACAGAACCCATGTCGATGAAAGAGCTCGTCATGGCCTACACCTCCTTCCCCAATGGTGGCTCGCGCCCGCTGACTCCCTTCATCGTATCCAAGGTAACGGACAAGCATGGAAAGGTGCTCTGGGAGGAGCCACGAGTGCAGGCTCGGAGTAGTGTGGATACGATGCGCCCGAACACCAGCTACCGTGTTCATTCCATACTCCAAGAGAGTCTGATAAAGGGGAGTGCTGTGCGAGTACTACCTTACCTGCCAAAGAACTTTAATGGCGCTGTAAAAACTGGTACTAATTATGATTTCGCTGATAATGCTCTGCTCGCTTACAACTCGAGTTTCACATGTGGCGTGTGGATGGGCTTCCTTAATACGAAAGCCCCCATATACGAGCGTTCCTTCTCCTCTGATACCTGCGCTCCTATTCTCGGTGCTGTATTCTCAGCAGCGGAGAAGGTGGGGATAAGGGATGAGCCTATAGAGATGCCTGATGATACGGAAGCTGTAGAGATCTGTAATTCCTCTGGGCAGATCGCCACAGACTTCTGCTTCGAGTCCAAGCTAGAAGGAGGTAAGCCTACCTACACGCGAAATACCTACATTGAGTACTTCCCCAAGGGTGATATCTCACTAGCAGAATGCAGCGTGCATGGAGATGCGCTGACTGTGATGCATGACTTCCTTGGTTATGGGGCGGGCTCGAATCGCGTCCTGCCCATCGCTCCTATCGTACCTCAGGCGAAGGCTCTCATCGGAGATGACCCTTATCATGCGAATCTCGTTCTTGACCCTCTTCATAAGGATGGCAAGGGCTTAAGTGAGCATAATCAAGCTTATCGCGCTGCTCTCCTACAAGAGAAGGATGAAGATAATATTCTCAAGTCGATTAAGGACATCATCGACGAAGCTCGCATTGAGATCAGCACTCCACGTAGCTTGAGTATTCCCGTACGTCCGCTTACCTACTAATTTTCCCCATCATATGTCTACATCTTCAAAAATCTTTGTTGCTACGCAAGAAAAAGTATTAAAACTCAATCTTGACCAGCGTTTCTACGGCTCATTCGCCGAGATAGGCGCGGGGCAAGAAACCGCGAATTGGTTCTTCCGCACCTCTGGTACAGCAGGCACAGTAGCGAAGACTATCTCCGCCTATGATATGACCGTCAGTGATTCACTATATGGTCAGGCTCATCGCTACGTCTCAGAAGAGCGTCTCTTGCAGATGATGGAGTGCGAGTATAGTCAGGTAGTTGATAGATTATCAGCAAAGCGTGGGAAAGATACTTGCTTCTTCGCCTTCTGCAGCACGGTGAAGAGTAAGGGCTATCGAGACGAAGGTCCTTGGTCCGCATGGATAGGTGTGCGCTTCCAGCTCCGACCTGAGCTGCCGCCTAGCGACTTTGTCATGCACGTGCTCCTGCATGTCCCCGATGCGGATAAGCAGAAGGAAGTATTAGGCATACTTGGGGTGAATATACTGCATGCCCTCTTCTACAGGCGCGACCGCATGGAAGACTTCATCCCTAGCTTAGGAGAGAATCTGAACCGCGTGCACTTTGAAATCGATATGGCGCGCTTCAGCGGGCATGGTTTTAGCATGTTTGATAATCGCATTCTTGCCCTGCACCTAGTGCAGTCTGGCTTGACACATTCGACTATCTTCTGCGCTGATGGACGTGTCGCGCAGCCAGCAGACCTCCTGTATAAACGCCCTGTTGTTCTCATGCGCGGTAGCTTCCTGCCTCTTTGCAATATTCACTTAGAAATGATGGATAGCGTGCGACACTCCTTCATGAAGCACCTGCCTAGCGATAAGCATAATCGAGTGATAGATATCTGTGAAATATCGCTGAGCAATCTGCTGAGAGGTGATCAGGTCGATCCCCTCGACTTTATCGACCGTGTCGACGCGCTCGCTGCACTGGGTAAGACTGTCATGGTGACGAACCTTTCACGCTTCCATGAAGTCTCCACACTGCTAAATAACTACACGAATGAGCCTATAGCCATCGCTCTCTCTATAGGGCTGCTCAATGAGCTTTTCAAGGAAAAGTGGGCTGATTCACCTGGTGGTATCTTCCTAAATATGGGGCAGACCTTCTTGAACGAGACAAAGTTCTACGTCACCCCGTGGATTAACCGCAGCACAGGTGAGTTCGTGACCGCTGGTACTTATAAAGCGCCTGAGAAGTACAAGTACCTGTATCGTCATCTCCTGAAGAGTGAGAGCATCATCGAAGTGCCTTATTTTAACGCGACACTCCTCATGCAGACCCCTCGTGATATCATTAAGATGATACAAGAAGGAGGCGATGAATGGAAAAAATATGTGCCTCAAGAGGCAAAGCGTATGATACAACATATTCAACAAGGATCCGCAGAATGAATATCTTAAACGTCAAGGGGGACTTCCCCATGTTCAACCACAAGGTAGATGGACAGCATCTCGTCTATCTCGATAATGCCGCCACCACACAGAAACCTCAGTGCGTCCTCGATGCAGTGCAGGAATACTACGAATTCCAGAATGCAAACATCCACCGTGGAGCACACTTTTTGAGCAGACTCGCCACACTCCATTATGAGAATGCTCGACAGGAGGTAGCTCGCATCATAGGCGCATCTAGCCAGACAGAAGTCATCTTCACATCGGGAACGACTGCCTCGATTAACCTCGTCGCGCAGATCGAGACTGGACGCTTCAGCCCCGGTGATGAGATACTGGTGACATGGGATTCTCATCATTCTAATATCGTGCCGTGGCAGATGCTCTGCGAGCGTACCGGTGCTGTACTGCGCCCCATCCCGTTACACGAGAATATGGAGCTGGATATGGATGTTTTCAAGAGCATGCTGAACTCAAATGTGAAGATGCTTGCCTTTCCAGCCATCTCGAACTCTACAGGCGTCATCCATCCCGTGAAGGAGATAATACGCCTCGCGCGCTACTACTGCCCAGATGTGCACATCCTCATTGATGGAGCACAGAGTACGAGCTACATGTCCGTAGATGTCGAGCAGCTGGGTTGTGACTTCTTCGCCTTCTCTGGGCATAAGGTATACGCGACCACAGGCACTGGTGTGCTCTGGGGACGTGAGTCACTCTTAAAATCACTCCCCCCATGGCAGGGTGGCGGTGAGATGATTAAGGAAGTTCGCTTCACGAATACCACCTACAATGAACTTCCCTTTAAATATGAAGCTGGCACTCCCGATATAGAGGGAAACATAGCCTTGGCCGCTGCTATGCGCTATATGCAGTCCCTCGGAAAGGACAAGATACGCGCCCACGAAGACTATCTACATCGCTATCTCGATGAGGGCTTAGCTCAGATACCAGGTGTACGAATCCTAGGCATGGGAGTAGGGCGAGGAGCACTCAGTTCCGTTATCATTGAAGGCATACACCACTATGATCTCGGTACACTGCTTGATAAGATGGGGATTGCCGTTCGCACGGGACATCACTGCTGTCAGCCCCTGATGCACTCCCTGAACGTATCAGGAACGGTACGTTACTCTATTGCCGCCTACAATACGACAGAAGACATGGATATCGCCATCGAAGGGACAGCTCGTGCCCTACGTATGCTGCGATAGACTTCTTTTAAGTCTTATTTCAGAGTCTCAATGATGCCCATCAGCTGAGGGGCATCATCAGTGGTGAGATCGCCGAGAGACCAGAAGAATGGTCTGTCTATGACGAGCTTGTTGCTGTGTGACTGGGCCGCTTGATCGAAGTTAGCCGAGTTCTCACCTAGTGGCTTAGCTACGACCCTATAGGAGAAGATCTGATAGACATTCTCGAGCACGCAGTCCTCTTGAGTGAGATAAGGCATGCTGCGGTTCTGAGTGAAGAGCGCATTGCAGCCAAGCTTGCTGAGGAGTTCCTTCTGTGAAAGGGGAATGGCGTGTAACTCGAAGCTTGGCATGCGCAGCTCGACCATAGTAGGAGTCGCTTCTGCGAGCTTACGTCTGATATCACTGTAAGCTTCTGCGTTCAGACTCTGGGTAAAGTCACGCACGGCATGGAACCTAGGCATGACAATCATGAGGCAAGTAGGAGCAGCGCTAGCCTCTTCGCTCTGGTAGAAGAGCGCGACAGCAATGTATTCTTCTTCTTTAACATAGCGGAGTTCTGCCGCGCATGTTATCGTGCTTACCTTGTAGGGCAGGCTGACGCTGTCAGGGAAAAAGGACATCTTCTCCTCGACATCTTCCTTCATAGGGTAGATCCAGTCGTAGCTATAGGCGAGGGCGCTGATACCGAGAATTTTTGCTTGAGAGACAACTTCTGCTGTGCTTAAGGCCTGTTGGATAATGCCTTTTGTATCAATGGTGATATAATTGTTAATGTCGGCAAGCGCGACTACCCTATCTTTAGCAAAGGGGACACGGATGAGTTGCTCCGTTCTCGCATTATGAATGAGAGGGAGATTCTCATCTACGAGCAGGGTGACCATGCCTAATGGTGAGTTACTCTGTGTGGGCATCTCATCTTCGATATTGCTAACGAGTCCTTCAATATTTGCGGATAACGTCACGTCGGAGAGGGGGGCGAGCTGACGCAGGAGCATTTCTGTGCTCATGGGGGAGAATGCGACGTTCCCCTTTCCTTGGTCTAAGAGCGCATGGAGCCCCTTAATGGCTAGCTCATTTGTCTTAATACCTGATTCTGGGATTTTTATCTCTACCTCGACTGGTACGTACTGGACTTCCTCACCCCATTGGGTGATCTTTTCCCAGTTAAAATGCAGCTTGCCATTTTTTAAATAGAAGAAGCAGAGTGTAGCTCCTCCAAGCGTAATGAGAAGGGTAAATATGAGCTGAATATGTTTCATGACTGCTATTGAAAGAATTAAAGATAGATTGAGAGCTTATCATCTAAGCTTTGGCTCCGCTGAATGCGATAGCGTTCATCGAGCTCTATGCTGAGTCTTGACCCTATAGAATTACGGAAGATGATGTGAACTGGAGTTCTCCCTGGGTTATCTAAGAGAGTCTCTTTGATATATTCAAGATCCTTATCGGTATGTCTCGTGGTGCTGAAGACAAGTTCGTAGTGTTTTTTGTTCTTATCAGCGAGCTTACGAGAGTTATTGATAGGGTCGAGTACACCTGCGGATACCTTCTTGCCACCTGTGCGTTCATCGAAGCTGATTCGCACGCGGCAGCGTACAAACCCACCTACTTCAAGAACTCCTTCTTTTTCTTCACTCTTCGTGTATGAATCCCCCCAGAGGAGAGCTTCTGTGGTGCCGGTGAAGTCCTCCAGCATGATGATGGCAAACTTCTGCCCAGTCTTGCTGATCTTTCTCGTGACAGCGCGCAGCATACCCGCGAACTCATGCTTCTCCTTGATCTCATCTACGGTGAGCTCGGGAAGAGCCCCGATGCGTGTGAAGCGCTCGTGATCGATGATGCCGCGCATGCTATCGAGAGGATGCCCTGTGAAGTAAGCACCAGTTAGTTCCTTTTCAGAACTGAGTCTCTCTTCCTTAGGCCATTCAGGGATGATGGTCTTGGAGCTTTGAGGAGTACTGGTCTCCGTCATATCAAAGAGTGACATCTGCCCGCAGGCCTTGTCTTTATGGACGGAGCTAGCGGAAGATATGGCCTGCTCTATCGTGCTGAAAATCTGAGCGCGTGACTGACGCATCCAGTCGAATGCGCCACATTGTACGAGAACTTCGAGGTGATTTCGACGCAGATTCTGAGAAGGGATACGGTAGCAGAGATCTTCAAGATCCTTGAAGGGACCATTAGCATCGCGTTCATTGACTATCACACGTACGGACTCCGCGCTCATGCTCTTTACCGATGCTAGTCCGAAGCGAACGGCTAGTCTACCATTAGGTAGTCGCTCTGGTCTGAACTTGATGACAGAGTTGTTGATACATGGTCCGAGAACTTCGATTCCCATGCGAGCCGCCTCTTGAATGAAGATACCGATCTTCTCATTCGTCGATTCATTCGACATGAGACCGCAGAGGAACTCGACGGGGAAGTGCGCCTTCAGATAAGCGGTCCAGTAGGAAATATGTGCGTAGCAAGCGGAGTGAGACTTGTTGAAACCGTAGCCCGCAAACTTCTGAATCTTATCGAAAATCTTATTCGCAATATCGGCCGGAATATTATTAGCCCTCTCGCAGCCAGCGACGAACTCGACACGCTGTTCTTGCATCTTCGCCTCATCCTTCTTACCCATAGCTCGACGTAGCAAGTCAGCACCACCGAGCGTATAACCTGCAAGCAGCTTCGCCGCAGCCTGCACCTGCTCCTGATAAATCATCACCCCATAAGTGAGTCCTGATACCTCTTCAAGCAGGGGGTGCTCATACTCAGCTTTCGCGAGACCACGCTTCACGGCAATCATCCCATCCATGAACTGCATCGCACCAGGGCGGTACAGCGCGAGTAGGGCGATGATATCTTCGATATTATCGATACCGTATCGCTTACAGGTATCTACCATGCCACCAGATTCAAGCTGGAATACCCCCATCGTCTCACCGCGGTTCAGGAGGTCGAGCGTAGCCCTGTCATCAATAGGGACGAGCTCATAGCGGAAATCAGGTGTGTGCTGTCGCACATAGCCTTCAGCATCCTTCATCACCGTGAGAGTCTTGAGACCGAGGAAGTCCATCTTCAGTAGACCCGCATCCGTGATCGCACTCATATCACACTGCGTGACAACTTCACCATGTGGATTACTGAGATCATCTCGGGTCAGTGCGACATACTCATCGATCTCGCGGTCAGCGATCACGACACCTGCAGCATGCATGCCGACGTTACGGATCGTGCCTTCGAGTTTACGTCCATATCGCCAGATCTCTTGGTACTCCTCATTAGACTTGAGCAGGTTGACGAGATCATCGTTATCCTTTAAACTCTTCTCAAGCGACATGCCCGGAGTACTCGGGATGAGTTTCGCGATGCGGTCACTATCACCGTAGCTCATATCAAGCACACGTGCGACGTCCTTGATCACGGACTTCGCACCCATCGTACCATAAGTAATAATGTGAGATACACAGCGCTCACCATACTTTTGACGCACATACTCGATGACCTCTGCGCGTCGTGTCTGGCAGAAGTCAATATCAATATCGGGAGGACTGACGCGCTCGGGATTAAGGAAACGTTCGAAGAGAAGGTTGAACTCGATCGGGTCGATATCGGTGATGCCCATGACATACGCGACGATAGAGCCCGCTGCTGAACCACGCCCCGGACCGACTGGGATATCATGATCGCGCGCCCAGTTGATGAAATCAGCTGTGATGAGGAAGTAACTTGAGAACTTCAGACTGTTAATGACACCCAGCTCCATTTCCAGTCGCTCCATGAGCTCAGGATCAGTGTCGACGCGTTGCTTGCCGTAACGCTGGATGAGTCCTTCGACACAGATCTTGTGCATGTAGTCCTCGCGAGGCGTGCCATCAGGAGTGTCGAACTCAGGGTATCGCTCTGAGGAGGTCGAGTCGAGCATGATGGAGGTGTTGCAACGCTCCGCGATGATGGCTGTGTTATCACAGGCGTCGGGATAGTCTGCGAATAGCTCACGCATTTCATCCTCACTCTTGAAGTAAGCGCTCGTCGGATAGCGCATGCGATTCGGATCTTGCTGCTTGTGTCCCGTACCGACGCAGATGAGAAGATCATGAGCGTCGTGGTCTGACTCATTCAAGAAGTGGGCATCATTCGTCGCGACAAGACCTATGTCATGCTTGCGTGCGAGGCGTACGAGCTCGGGGAGGCACTGTCGCTCCTTGTCGATGCCATGATCTTGGAGCTCGACGAAGAGATTATCCTTACCATAGATATCGACGAGCTCAAGCAGGGTTTCCTCCGCCTTCTCTGGCTGATCCTGCAAGATCCATTCCTGAATGGGACCCGCGACACAGGCCGTGAGGCAGATGAGCCCCTCCGAGTACTTGCGCAATGACTCCATGTCCACACGAGGCTTGTAGTAGAAGCCCTCGAGGTGGGAGATGGAGACGAGGCGGACGAGGTTTTCCCAGCCTATGTTATTCTCGCAGAGGAGAATGAGGTGATTGTACTTACGGCGACCGGGGATCTGCTTGCGTAGATCGCGCGCTGTGGGTGCGACGTAGAGTTCGCAACCGAGAATGGGCTTGAACACAGGCTTCTTGTCATCTGGATTCGCCTTATTATGTTTGAGAATATCCTTGTTGTGCTTCTTCACATTCATCATAAACTCAATGGCTGCGTAAACATTGCCGTGATCAGTGATCGCGACACTATCCATGCCGAGCTCCACGCAGCGTTTGATAAGATCCTTCGTGTGGATCATGCCGTCGAGGAGAGAGTATTCTGTATGAACGTGAAGATGAGAAAAAGCCATATGCGTGATGTGCGTACATTATACCGAAATGCACCCCTGATGTCAGTATCGAATTTGTACTTTCTTTTTCTATAAAAGAAGAAAAAGCCTGAGCAGCGATGCTGCTCAGGCTTAAAATGGGTAAGATTCTTAGTCTCTTATTTCGTGAAGATGCCGATTTCAGCGGCAGACACGTGGTTCTTTTCAAGAGCTGCTGTGCCTGTGAAGCGGAAGTAGCGAGCCTTCTGAGCGTCGAAGTTCACTGTCTGCTCGATTGGGTTCGCGCGCAAGTTACCGAACTCGCCTTCTGCTACCTTCTTGAAGTTCTTACCATCGGCGCTCACTTCGAAGATATAGCGGGAGGTCATGCCATGGCGTGTTCCGTCCTGACGTGGCAGGTAGCTGAAGCCGGAGACATTGTACTCTTTCCCCATATCGACGGTGAAGCTCTGTGGTGGAGCGAGTTCGCCAGATACTGGGTGAGTGTGCCAGAATGTCTTAGGATCTTCATCAATCGCGCTCTTCGCATTACCATCAGCGGCTGCTTGGGCGACGATCTTCCAGTCCTTCTTGCTCAGACCGAAGCTGCTTGCAGCAGTGCCGCTGAGTTGACCGCGTACGACGGATGCAGCCTTCACAACTCCACCTTGTGGCAGCTTGATAGGTTCTTTGTACTGAGGTGAATCCACTGTAGGATCGCTTCCATCTACCGTGTAGACGATGGTGACAGGTGTGTCTGTCTTCAGGACAATAGCGCCGTCAGCGTTTCTGTCGATGCGTGGCTTCTGGAGGATGAGAGGCATGCGGAAAAGTGAGATTTCCGTGATAGCAGGGCAGGCCTTGGAGGCGGTGATGTTCAGACGGATGTCGGTGACTTCTTCCGCGTTGTTGAACTTCATCATTGCTTGGTTACCGAGGCTTTCACCCTTCGCTACCTGTTTCCATTCGCCCTTGACCTTGATTTCAAAGTTCCATCCGCGTACGCGCTGACCGAGACGGATCTGCTCACGGATGCGTACGACGTCGACTACAGCAGGCTTAGCGAGCTTCGCTTCGATCGTGCCTGTGGTCGTGCCATCATTTGTGCTCCAGAAGGATTCAATTTCATTGTCAAAGAGGAGGTTGCCACCGAAGAGTTCGGCGTTATCCTTGCGGACTTCACTGGCCTTTGTTGTGGTAGCGCCCAGAGCGTAGTCGGTCTTGTAAAGTTCATCGCGAAGACGCTTGAACTCATTGAGGGATTCGAGGTCAGATGGCTCGAACTGCCCCTTGTTGTCGAGAGCGACATTGAGAAGGAGGTTTGCACCACGTCCTACGCTGTCGAACCACACCTGAAGCAGATGCTCAGGAGATTTTACTCGTGTTTCTTGACCCTTGTGCCAGAACCAGCCAGCGTGATTGATAGGTGTGTCACCTTCAGCAGGTACCCAGCGCTCACCCTTATCCGATCCTGTGCCGAAGCGGTCACCTGCATCATCTCTGTTATGGATGGTATGCCAGTGAGGGTAGCTCACATGACCCTTTTCACTGCCGCCCCAGCGAGCATCACCCTTGGAGCCTGCACCCCAGATGATGCAGTCAGGCTGAAGACTGCGGATCATCTTCGTGAGCGCATTAAAGTTGTAGTAGTGTTCTGCATTTCCGATGCTGCGAGATTCGCGAGCTCCACCGTAGAAACCGTCACCACCGTTCGCTCCGTCGAACCAAATTTCGAAAATAGGACCGTAGTTGCTCAGGAGTTCTTGGATCTGCTGGTAGTAGGAAATGAGGTAGCCAGCGTGACCGTAATCCTTGTGATTTCTATCCCATGGGGAGAGGTAGGTACCGAAGAGAATACCGTTAGCTGCGCATGCGTCAGAGAATTCCTTCACGATGTCACCCTTTCCGTCCTTATAAGGTGTGGCGGTGATGTTGTGCTTCGTGGTCTTTGTCGGCCATGCGCACCAGCCATCATGGTGCTTCGCGGTGTAGATCATACCCTTCATACCGCCAGCCTTGAGCTCCTTGATTGCCTTATCAGCGTCGAAGTCGACTGGATTGAAAATGCCAGGGTTCTCATCGCCATATCCCCATTCGCGTCCTGTGAATGTATTCAGACCGAAGTGGATGAATGCATAGTACTCGAGGCGCTGCCAGTCTACTTGCTGTCTTGTAGGAGTAGGTCCCCATGCCTTGGGGGCATCGGGGTTCATGACATATTTTTCCACAGCTGACTTGTCGTAGTCGACGAGGCTGGCTGTACTAGGAGCTTCTTGAGCTGCATTTAAGCAGTGGAAGGAGAGGAAGGGGATAGCGCAGAGCGATAAGATATTTTTATTCATATAAAACTAGAGAATGTATAAACTTAGTTTGAGCCTACAACTATGTCAAAGCTCCCTGCCTGCGTCAAGCAGAAAAGGCGTATGTGTTAGGTTTATTCTGTTAAAAATGGCCAAATTTATTTAAGATAATTTAATAAGTTCAGTTATTTTTGCTTGATTTTGTGCCACTGAAATGGCAGAATAAACTCATGTTTGCTTATAGCCGATTACTGACCATTACCTGCGCACTGCTCTTGCCTCTTACAGGGTGCTCGCAGAAGTCTCAGAGTGGCTATCTACGTACTCCCAAGTCTGTTACATTTAAGCCTGTTTCGACGAGCATACGCGCACGTTCACTGCGTGGAATGGCTCGTGAGGTTAACATCAAAGTACGCATGATGCCCGAGAATGCTCGCGCCCGTCGCGAGTCAAAGAAGCTTCGTCCTCGTTTCATTACTATTCACAGCACAGCTAATCATAGCTCCACAGCGACTGCTATGCAGCATTCTCGCGCCCTGAATAATGGGGCGTTCAAGAATCGTAACTGGCATTTTACCGTGGATCAGCATATGGCTGTGCAGCATATTCCCCTCGACGAAACGGCGTGGCACGCTGGTACGAATGCAGGGAATATGAACTCTATCGGCATTGAAATGTGTGAGTCTGAAAGCCGCGGTAATAACCACTACCGCACATGGGATAGAGCCGCGAAGCTCACAGCTCTGCTCATGAAGCGCTATAACGTACGCCTGCGCTACGTCGTACCTCACTACCATTGGTATGGGAAGGCCTGCCCTGGTCCTCTCCTTGATAATGGACGCCCAGGACGTAAGTGGGCTTGGTACGTCTCACGTATCGACTACTACTATCGTTGTCTGAATAATGGCGTACCTAATCGCTGATCCCTAGGCTATCCATGCGCCTGCAGTGGACGACTAAGCTCGCTGAGCTCGATATTCTGAGTGACAAGGAGGAAAAAGCCTTGTCCTCAGCAGGGATGCTCAGTGTGAGTGATGTGCTCATGCGCATGCCTAAGCGTCATGAAGATAGACGCTGCAAGGAGCCTATATCTGAGATGGGGGTGAACCAATCTCAGTGTTACCGCGTGAAGGTGCTCTCCTGTGGCTGGAAGTTCTCCTACAAGCGTTACTTCGAAGCTGTCGTCATCGATGCCGAAGCCGGTGAAGGCTTGGTTCAAGGGATGCGCCTTCATCTGAGGTGGTTTCATATGCCCTATATTGCAAAGCTCCTTGCGCAGGGGCAAACGCTCTTCATCTATGGTAATATGAAGGTTTACGGCGGTCAGCTCTGCATGATGAACCCTGAGTTTGAGGAGCTAGAGGACGACGCAGGCTTGCGCTTAGCCCAGCGCGCATTAGGTGGCAGCTGGGAAGGAGCTACGGATATCCCTGCCGCAGATACACCTGATCATATCAGTATACACACAGATAGGCTGGTTCCAGTGTATCGCTCAGTCTCAGGAGTACAGGCACGACGCTTTCGAGACATCATCTGGGCTCTGCTGCGTGATCTTGATCCTCAGGTGAAGCCTCCCTATTACGATCTCGCACCGCAGTACTCATGGTACGAGGCTTTGCATGATATGCACTTCCCCTCAGACATGTCACTCGTTCACAAGGCGCGTCTGCGCTTTGCGCTGAGTGAATGCTTCTTGCAGCAATTTCGCGTGCAGTGGAAGAGGAGACGCTCGCAGCTACAGACAGGGCAGATCACCTGCACGTCGCGCTATTATCTCGATGAACTTGAGCAGTCACTGCCTTTCACAATGACAGATGCGCAGCAGCGATGCCTGCAAGAGATCATGGCAGATATGCGAAAGCCCATCCCCATGAACCGCCTCGTGCAGGGTGATGTCGGTAGTGGTAAAACCCTCGTCGCGCTTGCTGCCATGCTACTCGCTGTCGAAAGCGGGAAGGTCGCTGCGATGATAGCTCCGACCCAGATTCTGGCGGAACAGCATTTTTCTAATTTCTCCCGATTACTCAAGGGGATGGATATCCGTATCTCCCTGAGAACATCGGATAAGAGAGAAGATAGTGACCTTATCGGTTTAGAATCCAAGTCTGATGACGATACCCCACGCATCGTCGTGGGGACGCATGCCTTGCTCTACGCGAAGAATAAAGTAAAGAAGCTCGGCTTGGCCGTCATCGATGAGCAGCATAAGTTCGGAGTCGAGCAGCGTCAGCGATTCTTAGATACTGAGGAGATTCCAGATCTTCTCGTCATGACAGCTACCCCCATCCCGCGCACACTCACTCTGACCCTCTATGGGGATCTCGATGTCTCTATCATTGATGAGTTACCTGCTAATAGAGGAGAGATCGTTACCGCACTGCGTCATCCCAAGCGTATGAAACGCATCATTAGCTTCCTGCGAGATCAGCTAGCAGAGGGGCGACAGGTCTACATCGTTTCCCCGCTGCTCGAGACAAGCGAGACACGTAAGCAGAGCTCTGTCTTAGAAGAGCTTGAACGATGGAAAGAGGAGTTTCCTGACTATGAAGTAGGGCTCTTGCACGGTAAACTCTCTCCCATAGAAAAGGAAGAGGCGATGCACCGTTTCCGTGATAATGAGACCCAGATACTCGTCGCTACCACCGTCGTAGAAGTAGGGGTAGACGTGGCGAATGCCACCGTGATGATGATTAATGACGCTGATTCCTTCGGGCTCTCTCAGCTTCATCAGCTACGAGGGCGTATAGGTCGTGGTGAGCATAAGAGCTACTGTATCCTCCTTTCTACAGCCGATGCGAATACGCCTGCACGTGAGAAATTGGACATTTTAGTCGCTAGCTCAGATGGCTTTGTTATCGCGGAGCAAGATTTCCGACTCCGCGGACCCGGTGAGGTGCTAGGTACTGCGCAGAGTGGGCTGGGTTCAGTGCAGTTCCCTGAGTGGCTTAGCCATTCTCGCCTTATCCATCGCGCTATGCAGGATGCCTTACGCATCTTGGATAGTGATCCTGAATTAAGTGCCCCCGAGCATCAGCTGCTACGTGAGCTTGTCTCGCATGATAGTGAAGAAGCCGTGATGGCTTAGCGATTTCTCGTCTTACAATGGGGACAGTAAGCAGGTGTTTCCCGGCTAGTGAAACGATAGCCACACAGGCGGCAGGTGAGATTGATCTTTCTTCTGCGACTGCGACGCATAGCACCTAATATGCCGAAGGCGAAAAAGATGCAAGCAACGATCGCTACTGCGAAGATAGTAGCGTATTCAAAAAACTCCCCTAGGCTGAACTCTGGAACTGTCATGGTGCAGGCGTAGCAGGGGGGGAAGTTTCTTCTTTCTTAGGCTCCTCCTTGATGCTCCATGGAGCTTGCAGCTCTGCGGGGAGAGATATGAGGTAGCCCTTTTCAAAGAGAGGTGATTGCAATGACTCATCAGAAAAAGCCTCGATAGGAGGCGCTGACTCTAAGGAGGCATAGCGTGATATAGGTAGTGCAGAATAGGAATTAAGCTGCATCGCAGGGTCTGCAAACTCAGGTAAACTGAGTGGCAGAGGTGATACCCTACCTATCTGTGTATCAAATAAAGGGTCTTTTTTCAGGTATACCTGTCCTTTCCCCTTAGGGCTCACATCGGATGGTCTATTGATCTTAAAAAGAAAGAACATCGCGATACCTAGAAAAAAGGCGAGCAAGACGAAGACAGGCAGACAGCCTCGTACATCCTTCCCATGAAGGGAATGGTAGATGAGGCCTTCTGATCGCTTCTTATTCATGCTGGTGAGAGATGGTGGGGATTACTATGAATCAAGCTTCGAGCCGTCTAATCTAGGTAAGGACGCGCGGCTAATGAGCAGCGATAGCCATTCATCAGGATAAGATCGACGAGTCGCTGCGTCGTGCCAGCTGAGACAGCTTCATCCTGTACGATGACGATATGAGTGCGAGAAGCTTCTTCAGGTGAGAGCTCCTTCAGGCTAGCATCTATCTCTTCCCATGAGTCGGGGAGCTCCTCCATATTGAGGAAGAAGCGGGGCTTATCGCCTGCAGATATCGTGATGATATGCGTGTGCGTTCTGTCGATGGTGGTGATGCTGAAGTGTGATTCTGCGCTGTGGATGTCGTAGCCGAATTGTGGCAGTGTGTGGTTGTTCAGCAGTACGCAGATGCAAAGCAGCAGTAGCATGTTCGCCCATGCGATAAGTACAAGGGGGAAGCCGAGATCGGGGAGAGTGCTACGGACGCGCTGCATGACTCAGAGTAGGAGGTGAATTAAGACTGGGCTTCTTCTGCCTTCGTAGGTATCACAGATTTTGCCGAGTGATGAGTGCGTATACGTACGTCACAGATGATGTGTACGCTTTCTAATCCAGCGCGTTCCACCTGATTGATCACCTTGCGGGCGCGGGCTGAGAGGTACATATAGAAGAGATACAGGGGGATGGCTGCTGCGATGCCGAGGGCGGCACTCGTGAGAGCCTGCTGTATCGTGGCTGCGATTTCAGGTGCAGCAGCGGCACCGCGTGTGATGCCAGGTTGCTCGTAGAAACTCATCAAGGCTATGATCGTCCCTAGGAGACCGAGCAGAGGCATGACTGTAGCAGAGCACAGGAGGATACGGATATTGCGCTCGATGCGATAGACTTCGAGACTGGCTGCCTCGATGGCGATGTCACGCATCTCGCTGCGAGCGAGCTTCGGGCGGGTGAGTACTGCCTCTACGACGCGTGCCATAGGGCCGGGGAGCTGGCGTGCTTCATGCAGAGCCTCTTCGTACTGACCGCTGCGGAGCAGGGAATTGAGCCCACGTAAGAACTCACCAGAATTAATATTCACGCGGTGGAAGTAAAAGAGACGCTCTCCCACGACGCCTAAGCCGACTACGGCAAAGGCGAACATGAGCCAAAAGAGCGGTCCCATCGTCTGGATGAGTTCGTACATAGTGGGGTTCTAAGATTAGGATTGAGGTGCAGAGATGCAATCAGCTCCGAAGTAGGGAACGAGTGCCTCAGGGATGCGGATAGAGCCGTCAGGTTGCTGATGCTGCTCGAGGAGGGCGACGTAGAGACGGGGAAGGGCAGTACCTGATCCGTTCAGCGTATAAGGGAAGCGTGTCTTGCCCTCGCTGTCCTTGTAGCGCAGCTTCATGCGGCGTGCTTGATAGTCGGTGAAGCAGGAGCAGCTGGATACTTCAAGGTAGCTACCCTGACCTGGTGCCCATACTTCGATGTCGTAGGTCTTCGCGCTGCTGAAACCGAGGTCGCCCGTGCAGAGCTCGATGACTCGGTAGTGTAGACCTAGCTTCTGAAGGATGGCTTCAGCGTGGGAAGTGAGTTCTTCGAGACGGTCGAAGCCTTCTTCAGGCTTGCATACCTGCACGAGCTCTACCTTGTCAAACTGGTGAACGCGGATCATTCCCTTGTTCTCACGACCTGCCGACCCAGCTTCGCGACGGAAGCAAGGCGTGTGAGCTGTCATTTTGATAGGAAGCTGACTCTCTTGGACGATTTGATCGCGGCAGAGATTTGTCACAGGGACTTCCGCTGTAGGGATGAGGAAGACGCTGTTCTCTTCGAGTCCATACATGTCATCTTCAAACTTAGGAAGCTGACCTGTGCCGTACATACAGTCGCGCTTCACGAGGAAGGGAACACCCACTTCTTCGTAGCCATGCTCCTGAGACTGGACGTCGAGGAGGAAGTTAATGAGGGCGCGCTCGAGGCGTGCACCTGAGCCACGATAGACGATGAAGCCAGAGCCTGAGATGCGTGCTGCGTCTTCGAAGTTAATCATCCCAAGAGCTGTTGCGAGCTCGACATGGTTCTTTGGCTCAGCGATGCTGGGTGCTGTGCCCCAAGTGCGGATCTCTGGGTTCGCGGTCTCATCTTCACCGACAGGAGCGGCTGGGTGAGGCATATTGGGCATGTGGAGCAAGAGGTCTTGCTGCTTTGTCGCGGCTTCGTCTGTGAGAGCGTCTAGTTCCTTGATGCGATCGCCGACTTCGCTCATGCGTGCTTTCAGCGTATTCGCCTCATCGTGGCGGCCTTCCTTCATCATCTGACCGATGAGCTTGGAGGAGCTGTTGCGTTCTTGAGAAAGGGCTTGCTTTTCTGTTTCGTAGCGGCGGCGGGCTTCGTCGCACTCTAAGACCTGATCAATCAGTGTCCAGTGTTCACCTCCACGGAGGCGTAGTGCTTGTTTTACTTCTTCTGGGTTTTCTCTAATGACGCGGATGTCTAGCATAACGAGCTTATTCTACTTGAAAATATAGAATTGACAAGCCGAAACTGCCGTCTAACAACGTCTTTTAGAGCTTTTTATAGCTTAGTTTGAGAGCCTTTGTATGAAGTAAAGGCCAGTATAGACGCGTGGGTCAATGAGTTTTCCCTCTTCTTGCTGCAGGGAAAGCCATGTATCTATTTCAGCTAGCGGGATTTCGTGCACCTTAATGCTTTCGTTCTCCACCCCTCCACCTGCTCCTGTACGACGCAGATCTGAGGCGAGAAAGAAAGATACCATTTCGGAGCTCAAGCCAGGGGAAGAAGGCCCTTGGAAGAGAAACTCAAAACTCTCCGCCTCATAGCCAGCCTCTTCGAAGAGTTCACGCCCGGCTGAGCTGCTGAGTGTTTCGCTTTCCTCTTGATCACCGTGAAGTCCCGCGGGGAAGCAGATAGTGGAGGCTGCGACGGGAGGGCGGTATTCTTCGACGAGGATGACCTTTTTATCCTCAGTGAGGGCGAATATCATGACAGCGGAGGCGTCATCGCGTCTCGCGCAGAACTCCCAGCCTGCCTCTGTGCTAAACATGCTCAGGAAGCGTCCTTCGTAATGTGTCTTCATCGTGGTCGATCTTCTGATAAAAAGCGAGAGCCTAGTAGTACCTAGGCTCTCGTAAAATTAAGTGTGGGCTACCCTTATTCGCGTACCAGCTTCTGGTAGCGCTCAAGTATCTGCTGTGTGATAGGTCCAGAGTGACCGGATCCTACAGGACGTCCATCGAGCTCTGATACTGCGATGACCTCAGCGGCTGTGCCTGTGAGGAAGCACTCGTCGGATGTGATGACGTCGAAGCGGTTCATATCCTTCTCGATACAAGGGATGCCGAGTTCTGCGCAGATCTCAATGACTGCGAGGCGTGTGATACCGTTGAGCGCACCTTCGGTGACAGGAGGAGTGATGACGACGCCGTCTTTTACGATGAAGATGTTGTCACCTGTGCATTCTGCGATGTTACCCTGCGCGTTTAAGAAGAGGGCTTCACCTGCGTTCTGCTGAGCACATTCGATCTTAGCGAGGACGCTGTTAAGGTAGTTCAGGCTCTTGACCTGCTGGCAGAGAATGTCTGCTGTAGCGCGGCGGTAGGAGCTTGTGATCACGCGCAGACCCTTGTCGTACATTTCTTGAGGGTAGAGTGAGATAGTCTGAGCGATGATGATCATGCTTGGGCGAGGGCACTTGCGTGGATCGAGACCCAGATCACCGACACCGCGTGTCACGATGAGACGGATGTAACCATCGGTGAGTCCACACTGAGCGACTGTTTCTTTCGTGGCTTCGCACACTTCGTCAAAAGTCCAAGGAAGATCCAGCATCAGATAACTCATGCAGTGGAATAGGCGCTTGATATGCTCTTCAAGGCGGAAAATCTTGCTGTCATAAAAACGGATGCCTTCAAAGCAGCCATCACCATAAAGTAAACCATGGTCAAATACCGAGATCTTAGCCTCTTCCTTATCTACTAAACTGCCGTCTATCCAAATTTTCATAATTTTTTAATAAGAGATTTTGTAATCGAAGGCGGATTATACTCGCAAAGTAGGAAAATGAAAAGCATAAAGTCAATAAGCAGGATTACTATCAAAATAAGTGACTCTCTATATATATTATTATCAAAATATTAGATAGAGTATAAGAGCGATTGATATTGCGCGATTAATATAGATGCTTCTTTTTAAGCTCGCCAATTGTATATGCTTTTGATACAATGCCGCCACAAGTCCATGAGGGTTTACACCTCAACAATCTGTAAAATCATATGAACGATCTCACTCAGCCCTTTAAGCGACTCCCAGTCGCCATTATAGGCACTGGCTCTTATGTGCCCGAACGTCGCCTGACTAACTCTGACCTCGAAAAGATGGTTGCAACGTCCAATGAATGGATTGTAGAACGCACCGGTATCGAAGAGCGTCGCATCGCTGCCCCCGATGAAAAAACGAGTGATATGGCTACACAGGCCGCTCTGAAGGCCATGGAGAATGCGAATGTATCCCCTGAAGATATCGATCTCATCATCCTTGCGACTGTTACTCCTGATACCTTTACCCCTTCCACTGCATGCTACGTTCAGGCGAACATCGGAGCGAAGAATGCCGCTGCTTTCGATATCTCTGCAGCATGCTCGGGCTTCCTCTATGCTTTGAAAACAGCAGTTCAGTTCATCGGCTGCGGACAGGCGAAGACCGCTCTTATCATCTCCAGCGAAAAGCTCAGCCACATCGTGAACTGGGAAGACCGCAACACCTGCGTCCTCTTCGGTGACGGTGCAGGCGCAGCAGTACTACAAGTAGGTAGCGGTGAAGAAGGCGATAGCGCCATTCTTGCTACCGACATCGGTGCAGACGGTACACTTACCGATCTCCTCCGCGTCCCAGGTGGTGGTACAGCACTCCCAACTACAGAGGAAAATATCCACGAGAAGCTTTACACCCTCGCGATGCGTGGTAATGAAGTCTTCCGTCACGCTGTCCAGCACATGAAGGAATCCGCACTGTCCCTCATGGAGCGTTCAGGCATCAGCAGCGAAGATGTGGCTCTCGTGGTCCCTCATCAGGCAAACCTGCGCATTATTAATGCAGTTGCTCAGCGACTCGAAATCTCTCCTGAGAAGGTCTTCATCAACCTTCAGAAATACGGTAACACCTCTGGTGCAGCCGTGGCTATCGCCTTCGACGAAGCCGTACGATCTGGTCGCGCGAAGAAGGGTGAGATCGTCATCCTCGTCGCCTTCGGAGCAGGCCTTACATGGAGCTCCGCGGCAATACGCCTCTAAGATTCTCAAAAATAAATCATCCTACATCCATATATGTCATCTGACTCTCCATATAATATGAAGAACCCCTACCTAGCCCCTGTGCTAGGTCTCCGTCCCCTTACAAAAGAAGGTAGCGCTAAGGAAAGTTTCCACATTGATTTCAGTCTCGAAGGCTCCGGTCTTAGCTATGTCACTGGTGATGCTCTCGGCGTGATCCCTTGCAATGATGCCGCTCTCGTTGACGCACTCATCGCAGCACTGGGACTTGATGCAGAAGCTAGCGTAAACACCCCTAGCGGTGAAGAATGCAGCCTCCGTGACGCACTGATTAACTTCTACGATATCACAAACCTTAAGAAGGGCAACCTCACGAAGTGGAATGCCGTAGCGCAGAGCGAAAGCCTCGCTGCCATCCTCGCTGACAAGGATGCGTTGAAGGACTTCATCTGGGGGCGCGATATGCTTGACCTTGCTTCTGATCCAGCTATGAAGGCTAACTTCGCTGACGCAGCTAGCTTCGTCGCTATCCTCGGTAAGCTCACAGCACGCCTTTACTCCATCGCTAGCAGCCCAGACGCAGTGCCTGGTCAGGTATCACTCTGTGTGGGTGCTGTACGCTTCACAACAGACGGCCGCGAGCGCGGTGGCGTCTGCTCTACCTACATGGCAGATCGCGTGAAGCCACAGGATCTTGCTCGCACCTTCGTGCATAGCAACAAGAACTTCCGCCTTCCTGAAAATGGAGACACCCCTATCATCATGGTAGGTCCTGGTACAGGTATCGCGCCGTTCCGCGCCTTCTGGCAGCAGCGTGTCGCAGATAAGGCTACAGGTGGTATGTGGTTATTCTTCGGTAATCCTTACGCCGCTACTGATGGCTGCTACGAAGACGAGATCCAAGAACTCGTCGACAAGGGACAGCTCAAGTACAGTGTCGCATGGAGCCGTGATCAGGAGTACAAGATCTACGTCCAGCACCTCATGGATCAGAACGCAGAAGAACTCTGGAGCTGGCTCGAGAAGGGTGCAGCATTCTATGTCTGTGGCGATGCCCAGCGCATGGCAAAGGACGTCGAAGCCGCACTCCTGAACCTCATCGCTAAGTACGGTGAGCGCAGCGAAGTAGAGGCAAAGGCCTATCTCTCTGAGATGAAAGCCGCGAAGCGCTACCAGCGCGACGTCTACTAATAGCTCACGAAAACGTAATATTTCAAAAGGCTTCTCCATCGTAGGAGAAGCCTTTTTTATGCCCTGAGAAGAGAGGACGGAACGATCGTCTTACGTTTTCTGATATGCCACTCTCCTGTAATTTGCCAGATTTGAAACTTGCCAGCGCTAGTGCAAAGGTGTAAGATAGCTGCATATGAGTAAGTTTGAAGATCTCTTCGCCTTTTTACGCATTCCTAGCGTATCCGCCCTGCCAGAACATGCGCAAGATGTCGACGCCTGCGCCGACTTTTTGGTAGACAAGCTCTCTTCACTGGGATTCACCACGAAGAAGCACAGCACCGCCATTCACCCTATCCTTGTAGCGCATAGCCCACGCATCGAAGGTAAGCCTACAGTCCTCATCTACGGTCACTACGATGTTATGCCTGTTGACCCTATCGAGCTCTGGGAGAGCCCTCCATTCGAGCCAGAGATCCGCGACGGACGCATCTATGCACGTGGCGCATCAGATGACAAGGGAGAGATCATGGCACTCATCCATGGCGTACAGGAACTCATCGCTGAAGATGGACAGCTCCCTCTGAATGTCACCTTCATCCTCGAAGGCGAAGAAGAGCGCGGTAGTGAAACCCTCTTCGCAGCACTGAAGGACGAAGCATTCGCGAAGTCACTTGAGTGCGATGTCATCCTCGTGAGCGACACAGGTATGGTCGCGGAAGACACACCGACACTTTCCTATGGTCTGAAAGGCCTCTGCTGCTTTGAATTAAAAGTCTCAGGTCCTGCGATGGATCTCCACTCAGGACTCTTCGGTGGAGCTGTTGCGAATCCTATTACCACCCTCTGCGAGCTCATCGCGACGACACATGACGCGGATAATCGCATCTCCGTTGATGGCTTCTATGATGGTGTCGCTGACATCGCAGAATGGGAGCGTGAAAGCTGGAGCCGCGTACCAGGTATGAGCGACAGTGATCTCTGCGGACTCACAGGCGTACCCGCCCTCCGCACTGAGACAGGCATGACAGGCGCAGAATGTGTCTATGCTCGCCCTACATTCGAACTCAATGGTATCCAAGGCGGCTACCAAGGCGAAGGCTCGAAGACAGTCATCCCTACACATGCACTGGCGAAGATGAGCTGCCGTCTCGTCCCCGGTCAAGACCCGATGAAGGTCATGGCCTGCGCGAAGGCACACTTCGAGAAGTACTGCCCAGAAGGCGTGAATCTCGAGTTCATCGAAGGTCATACAGGTGAGCCCTACATCAGCGATCCTCATTCCAGCTATGGTAAGGCCGCACAGCGTGCGCTTGAAATGACTTTCAATAATACACCTGTTCTCGTCCGTGAAGGTGGTTCTATCCCCATCATCACCGAGATCTCTCGTGTGCTGGAAAAGGATGCTCTCCTCCTCGGTCTCGACCTTCCAGATGCACGCATTCACTCCCCGAATGAAAACATGCGCGTCTCTATCTACGAAAAGGGCATAGAGATGACGAAGAACATGCTGCGCCTCATGGCAGAATAAACCTGCGATGAATGCTGTTGAAATAGAAAATCTGCATAAGAGCTTCCATGGCCACTGGGGTCGTGGAGGGATCTATGCCGTGAAAGGCGTGAGCCTCAGTATCCCTGAAGGCTCAGTCTATGGTCTCATCGGACCGAATGGCTCAGGCAAGAGCACGATGATGAAGGCTCTACTAGGACTGCTGCGCCCCGATGAAGGTCGCTGCCAAGTCTTCGGTAAACCAGCGACAGCAGCACAGAATAGACAGGAAGTAGGCTTCCTTCCTGAGAATCCGTACTTTTATAAATTCCTGACAGGTCGTGAGACAGTGCGCTTCTACGCACGTCTCTGCGGACTGCGTGGGCAGGCGCAGCGTGAGCGCTGCGAAGAGCTCCTCGACATAGTAGGGCTCACAGAGGCTGCTGATAGACGTGTGGGCGGCTATTCTAAGGGCATGCTTCAGCGCATAGGACTCGCGCAGGCACTCGTGCAGCAGCCACGCCTCGTCGTGCTTGATGAGCCCACCGCTGGTGTAGATCCTATAGGCTCTCGCACCATACGTGACATCATTTTGAAGTTGAAAGAGCAGGGGCTTACTGTATTCCTCTGTTCACATCTGCTTGAGCAGGTTCAAGAGATCTGCGACCGCGTCGGTATCCTCTATCAGGGCTGCCTTATCGCCGAAGGAAGCATGAGTGAGCTCACTCAGGATCAACATAGGCAGGAGATCATTCTGAACAATGCCCCCCCTGAACTAATCTCAGAGATACAGAAGCTCGCGGGCAGTCACTGGGAAAGCTCTCAGCCAGCGCGCAACTCCCTCGAGAACGTCTTCCTGAAAGGCATCGCTGAGCAGCTGGAAAATAGAAAAGTAAGCTAGTTTTTAAGCGCCTTCTCATCTGAGGAGGCGTTTTTTGCTTATTTATTGTTAAGCGTTTTTTACCATAATTAGCCCCATAGGGAGTAAAAATCCAGAAAAGACAAGAAAAGACAAACAGCCTTCTTGACAGCTCAGATGTATGTGTTAGGATTACACTTAACATGCATCATACATTTACGAGTAAGAAAGCCGCTATCCTAGCTCTTAGTTTTACATTGTTTAGTCCTGTGATCGCACAGGAAGAAACTAAAAATGAGCCCGCTACACAAGACGTAGCTGATATTGTCACGCTTGTTGCTGATAAGAAAATCATCACAGGTCAGTTAGAAAATGGTCTCCGTTACATCATTCGCCCGACAGCCGAGCCGAAAGAACGCGTCAGTATGCGCCTCCATGTCGCGTTTGGCTCACTTGATGAAACACAGGAAACCAATGGTATAGCTCACTTCTTGGAGCATCTCCTCTTCAATGGCAGCCGCACACACGCACGCGGTGAGCTCATCCCAGCCTTCCAGAGCATGGGACTCGCCTTCGGTAGCGATGTGAACGCCTACACCTCCGTGGACCGCACGGTGTACATGCTGAACCTGCCAAATAGCAGCGAAAAACTCGTTGATTTCGCGCTGAACGTCTTCCGCGACTTCGCCGACGGTGCATCCCTCACAGAAGAAGCCATCGACAAAGAACGTGGCGTCATCGTCAGTGAGTTGAAAGCTCGCGACTCTGAATCTTATCGCGCCATGCTCGCCCAGCTCGGGCAGCTCACAGAAGGCACACGCATCACGAAGTTCTTCCCTATCGGGCATGAGAAGATGATCCGTGAGACTCCTTACGCAGTCTTCCGTGAATACTATGAAAACTTCTACACCCCAGACCGTATGACCTTCATCGTGACAGGTGATTTCGACCCTGCAGTGATGGAAAAAGAAGTCATCAAGCACCTGTCTAAGGTAGAAGCATCCAAGGGCGCAATGCGTGGTGAAAAGGGTACACTCTCGAACCTCGGTGAAAGCGAAATCGTCGTTCCTAATCCAGAAAGCGCGAATGCCTACATCAGCCTGAACGTGGTAGATCCATATGTCAGCAAGCCTGACACACTCATCACCCGCATGGAAGATGCCCCCATCTCTATAGCACAGAGCATCGTCAATACCCGTCTCTCCCGCATCCAGCGCCAGCCAGATAGCCCTATTATCGGAGCTAGTTCTAGCCACAGCCCTGTAATCGAGACATCGACAGTCACGACAGTCTCCACCAGCTCCAAGCCTGAAAACTGGCAGAAGGCGCTTAATATCATTGAGCAGGAAAACCGACGCGCCATCGACTATGGATTCAGCGATGCGGAGATTAACGAAGTACTCGCTAACTGGGAAACCGCCATGCAGACAAAGATCGACAGCTGGGAAGCCGTTGATGCAGGCGCACTCGCTGATAGCTACATTTCTAATATCGCCTCTGGAGCAGTCGCTACTGATCCTACTGAAGACATGCGCGTCTTCCAGGCTATTAAAGCCATGATACTCGCAGACAAGAGTCTGCCACAGAAGGCACTCGCAAAGGCATTCGATCAAGATCGTGTGAAACTCGCTATCAGCGGCACCATCCCTGAAGGCGTGGACAAGGCAACCCTGCGCAAGGCCTACGAAGAATCACGCGCTGTGAAGCTCGAAGCCCCTGAGAAAAAGGAAGTCGCCCCCTTCGCCTACGATAATGTAGGAGAAAAGGGAAGTGTCACCGCGAAGAGCTACATCGAAGACGTAGGAGTCACCACACTCGTTCTTTCCAATGGTGTAAAGGTTAACTTGAAGCCCCTCGATTCCGTGAAGGGAACTATCAGTCTCCGTGTCGCTATTGATGGTGGCAGCATCACAATGGATGAAAAGGCGAAGCCAGGTATTGCTATGCTCGCAAGCTCCGTCATGGGGCAGGGTGGTCTCGAAGCTCACTCGAATGACGAGCTCCAGCAGATCCTCGCAGGTAAGCGTGTCGGCAGCAGCTTCTCCATAGGCTATGACCGCTTCAGCTTCTCCGGCAGCACAAGCAAGGACGACCTCGAACTGCAGTGCAAGCTCCTCATCGCTTCCATCCTTCACCCAGGTTACAGAGCAGAATCCCTCGACCTCTTCCGTCGTGGTCTTCCAGCTATCTTTAATTCGCTGAAGACTACTGACCGTGGTGCGTACGCAGTGAAAGCTATGCGCTTAATGTTCGGAGATGATCCACGTTTCGTCATCCCTGAGCAGTCCCAGCTCGAAGCCCTCACTATCGCAGACGTGAAGACAGCCCTCACGCCTCACCTCGAGAAGGGTGCTATGGAAATTACTATCGTCGGTGACTTCGTCGTCGATGACGTGATCCCAGCATTGGAAAGCACCTTTGCCGCTATGCCAGTTCGTAACAAGAGCTTCGCTGAAGTAACGAAGGCACAGCGCACAGTAGACTTCAAGCCATGGGGACAGCGAGAGTTCATCAAGTATGATACAAAGCTCGACAAGACCCTCGTCACACAGGTACGCCCTATTGGTGATGGTCGTGACACGAAGCGCAATCTCCGCCTACAGGTGCTCAACTCCATCGTCCGTGAAATGCTCTTCGACGGTATCCGTCAGAACCTCGGTGAGGCATACTCCCCTAGCGTCTCCCTCACACTGAACAGCGACTACGATAACGCAGCCTACATCACCTGCACAAGCGCAGGAGTACTTGGAAACCGCACCAAGGTAAGTGCCGCCATGGAGACCATCCTTGTAGGCATCGGTCAAGGCGCGATTAAGGAAGAAGACTTCACCCGCGCGATCCTTCCAATGCGCAGTCAAGTGGCTAAGACCCTCCGTAGCGCGAGCTTCTGGATGTCACGCCTTGCGAAGCTCCAGAGCGACAGCGAATACCTTGAGCGTCTCCGCAACTACAAGAAAGAAATCGACTCCATCACCTACGAAGAGATCCTCGACCTGAGTAAGGAAATCTTCACTGGCAAGGAATCGAACACCTACTTCGTCGTCCCTGATTTTTTTAACGAAGGCGCATCAGCAGCAGTAACCGATGTGCCCGTAAAAGAACCAGCAGCCGACCTCAGCAAGCAGCCCTACCTCGTCCTCATCTCGAAGGCGACAGCCGCGAAGCCTGAGTGGAAAGCAGTCGCTGACGCCCTCTTGGCGAAGTATGAAGGAAGCGTCCTCGTCGAAGTCGAAGACCTCGATGACTGCGCCCCCGTCATGCGCGAGCAAGCAGCACGCTACGCCGCCTTCGTCGCGCAGCCAGAAGAGATCAACTATCAGCTCACAAACACCATCCACCGAGCCGCGCGTCGCATCGACTCCGACCCATGGGGTGACTGCATGTGGGGTATCATCACCGGCTACACAGCCGCTGACGCTCTCCGCATCGCCAGTGCTGATAAGCCACTCGTCATCAAGCGCAGCCTCTCGACGACAAATATCGACACCGCGCGCTTCGAGCATGGCTGCAGCATCACCGACTGGCGCGACTACCAAGTCTTTGAGCAATCAGGCTACACGAAGCCCGTGGAAACCGTCTATGACGCTGGCACACCAGAAGGTGACGCGAAGCGCAAGGAAGGTATGCAAGGGAAGTTCAGTTATGAGCTCGCGAACAAGAAGCCCCAGTTCATCGTCACCTCTGCCCACGCGACTGAGTATAACCTCGAAATGCCCTTCGGAAAAGGTCTGATCTTCTCCTATGGAAATCACTTCTACCAGCTGAAGCCAGCCGAGATCCGCGAGTATGCCACCACCGTACTCCCTCAGGCACTGAAGGGGAATCTCGCCCCATTAAAAGCACTCAGTGAGAAGTATGCGAGCACCGTCATCAAGCCCGACGGCACGACACGCGTCTGGTTCGCTGTTGGTAACTGCCTCTTCGCCCACGTCCACGAAAGCCGTGACAGCATGGCTGTGACCTCCCTGTCGAACTACACCTGTAATCAGGTGCTCGGCTACACCGTCCCCTCATGGTATGGAGACGGCGGCTGGGGAGCACTCGGCACATTCTACTCGAATGCCGCTGGTACGACCCTCGCGCAGGCATGGTATCTGAATAATCAATTCCTCCTCGACAAGACCATGAAGCTCGACATGAAACTCATGGACGCAGAGTTCAATGGTGAATCCATCAGTAAGGGTGGACAGCAGCAGATCGTACAGAGCATGATTAATGCAGGCATCTCCCCGCAGAAACTCACGAAAGACCACCTCGGAGTAGTGCATGACCGTGACGTCGTCGCTCTCCTCGGAGACCCTATGTGGCAGGCCGTACTTGACGAATCCCACGTCCAGAGCGCACTGAAAGCCGAATGGATCGATGAAAAGACACTCAAGCTCACCGCTGGAAAAGACCACAAAGCGCGCTTCGCCGCATGGTACCCACAGCGCATGAATGTCACTGAAACTACGGATAAGGCACTGAATGCCGTCGTGACAAACGACTTCATCCTCATCCCAGAAGTAGAGCTGAAGGCCGGTGAATCCCTCACCGTGACACTGCGCTAAGCTCCACTACAATAAACATAAAAAACAGAAAACCCTCAGCCTCCTACGATGGAGCTGAGGGTTTTTTCTATTATGAAGAAACAGAGTCACAAAAAAGCATTGCCCTGCGCGAAGCGTAAAATGGATTCTAAAGGTCCACTGACCTTAAGCAGGATGCAAGGACAGCGTCCTTGCTGGGTTTGGGCAAAGCCCAAGGAAAAGCCATGCTCGGAGAGCATGGCAGCGTCAGTTTCCTATAGGGAAGTTCTCGCAATTCGTTTTCCACAAAAGTGGATGAAGAAAATGAAGTAAACAGCGCGTCTCACTCGGTCTTTTTCGCCTATTTTTACCCTTTTCTCGTCGAATAAGCCATTATGCTCCGTCGAAAATGAAAAAAATACGCCGAAAAATCCCTTCGTGATTTCGCGCTGCGAATTACGAGAACTCCCCTATAGCTCGAAGTCACACATGCCCGCGAAGCAAGTCCAGCATCACCTCCACACCCGAAACTGACGCACCCCTTACCGCGCGCGCAAGCGCGACACTTATCTACCGTGGCAAACGCGAAGCGTCCATGCAGAAACAGGACCAGAAGACTACTGAGCCACCATACGAGGCACGAAGGTGCGTCTCTTGCTACGATCGAGTAATTCATCAGGCTTCGCGAAGATCTCTTCTATCTGCGCAGGCAGCATCTCATTACCCACAGGGACGAGCTTCACCGCCTTGAGGTAGAGCTCCTTTGCCGCGAGTAGATCCTTCATACTCTCCGCGTAATTGAAAAGCAGATCAGCCTTCATATAGTAGAGCTGGGCATTCACCTCATCTTCATAGCAATCCTTCGCGATGAGCTCATCTATATTCAGATGACGCTTCCCTCTATCGCCGTAGGCACTGTTCACATAGTTCATCGCCTCCTTCTGCTGCTTTGCAATGAGTTGGCGGTATTCCTGTTCCTTGCGGAAGCCGAGCTCATCATTCGGAGTGAGGGCATAGATCTCTTCGATGAGCAGACCATTCTTCTCACGGAAGCGAGACTCACGAGCCTTGTACACCTCCATGAGAATCTTAGCACGCTCGACACCTTCAAGCTTCGCTGCGTCAGCGAGTTTCCCTTTGACTATATCGCCCTCAGCGATGACCTTGTCTAATTCTGCGTAGACATCAAGCTTCTGATGGTAGCCCATGAATCCACCGATGACGCGACCATCAGGAGTCATGAGCATGATGGTGGGGAAGTTTTTTACCTGATATTTTTCCAGCAGCTTTTTATTCGCCTCAAGTACCTCGGGCGCAAGCTTCGCGGGATTCCTCTTAGGGATATCGACAACGACTGTGACGAGCTTCTTATCCTTCGCATACTGCGCGAACTTTTCGGTGTTGAGAACATCCTTTTCGAGAGCGATACAGGGACCGCACCAATCAGAGCCAGTAAAGTCAAAGAGTACGTAACCATCTATCTTCTTCGCCTCCTCAATAGCCTTAGGCAGATCAGTCATCCACCCCTCAGCTGCGCAGGCAGGAGCGACCATACATACAAGCGGAAGAGAGCAGCAGATCGCTGCTAACGAAGCACGAGAATTGAGTGAGAAATTCATGTTACCAGTATATCAAAGCAGCGCTATACAACAAGCTTTTTTGCGCAGAAGATACCAGTGAGAAATAGAACAGATTAGTGCCTCGCCTTGCTCCTTTACTCTTCTCTGTCCTCTTACCACTTTCATTGATATGCTCCTGATTAATGTGAACTATCATATATTATAGTACTTGATATGAGAATGAAATTATGATATATAAATAGAAATAATTGCTTATATGAAAATTTCAATTCCTATTCGATTACGTGCCGCGCTGCTAAGTTGCCTCTTTGCCCTACCTGTACTGACAGTTGATCACAGCTTTGGCAAGGCATTCGTCCTCATTCCCGATGAGGCTTCTGATTTCCTAGATGCGGCGAATGTCTTTGCCCCCACCCTTGGTAATGAATCAGCCTATAGCTTTGACGACTTTAGCCTACCAAATGCGCTACGAGTCTCATTAATCAGCCTGGATACAGAGACATATGGCATAATTTACAGTAATCATACTATTACTACCAAGCCTCTTGGTGATGAAGGCGCTGCAAATACCGATTCTTTTTATTGGTTTCTTCATCCTGATGATGGACTAGTTCTCAATCCGACCACCGACGCTGATGCCGATGTCATAGCGAGCTATCAAGACAAGAATCGCGTTGCCACCAGCGTCACACTTGCAGATATCGATCGCAGCTTTGTAGGCATCGTCTCAAATACGGCTATCAATGGTGCCGCTATCAATCACAACGAAGCAGGGCTTAGCATATCGATCGACGGCGACTTGGTCGCGAACATGGTCTTGGTCGATAGCTCGGGTACCGATGTCCTGCTCCGAGGGGGTGCTCTCTATAGTCAGTCTGATATTTCAACGATCAACAGCCACTTCGTAGGCAATGTACTTGATGCTGATTATGCGAGTAGCTCACCAGCTTATATCGTACACACCTACGGTGCAGCTATCTTCAATAGTTCCTCGGCTAGCATAGGCGAGCTCACGGGCGATTTCATTGCGAACAAATCACTTGCCTCTTCTGACGGTTTCATTGGAAAAAACGACGAAAATGACAGGGTCGCTACTAGCCTTGCTGGAGCTATCTACAACGAAGGCATCATGGGAAACATCACGGGTGATTATATCAAGAATCTGGCACAGGCTACCGCGACCACCCTTCACTACTCTGATGGGGCAAATGCCTATGGCGGTGCGATCTACAATAGCAATACGATGGGAAATATCACGGGTGATTTTTTGCTCAATAATGTAATAGCCAAGACCGTTGGTGGTTTTGCCCTTGCTTATGGCGGTGCTATCCACAATGACAAAGATCTGGGACATATCAAGGGTACCTATTTGCTAAACTCTGTCTATGCCGAGAGCTCGGTACAAGCCTTTGCAGCAGGTGGTGCAATCAATAGCCATGCTGGCTCCACTATCGACTCCATCCAAGCCTCTTTTATTGGTAATAGAACAGACAGCATAACCACAGGAGGCGGCCACGCCTACGCTCTAGGTGGTGCGGTCTATAGCCTAGCCGATATTGAGCTTGTAACAGGATATTACCTTAGTGGCTTATCCCGTGCTAAATCAGAGCAAGGCTACGCGAGTGCCTCTAGTGCAGCTTATTACAATCTAGGAAAAGTCACGCGCTTTGAAGCAACCCTCGCTTTCAACAACCTCGCAGCCATCTCCACACAGTCAATAGCACAAGCCCAAGGTGCAGGCATCGCCAACACTCTGGAACCAAATGGGAAAGACCTCGTCACTGGGCAAATAAATATCCTCAGAGGACACATCGAAACACTAAAATCCGATTTTCATAAACAATCGGCGTATGCAGAAAGCCACAACTCTAGTGCTTACAGTACGGGTGCAGCAATATACAATCTCTCTAGTATCGTCACGATACAGGGAACATTCAGTGAGAATCGTGCAGAAGCATATGCTCATGTAGAATACGCCCAAGCAGAAGGCGCTGCTCTGCATAATGTCGGTGAGATATCAGAAATCCATGGTCACTTTGCTTCAAACTCAGCAAATGGTGGAACCATTACAGGGAGGGCTGTTTCTTCAGGGGGAGCCATCTCCAATTCCAACATGGTCTACCCTATCGACCCAGACAATAATAGAAATCTCTATCTCAACGGCGACATAAAACTCATCGATGCCACCTTTGTCAATAATATGGCAAAATCCTCTGCCCTTGGCAATGCAGTCTCTGCAACCAGCTACGGAGGAGCCATCTCCAATGCAGCCACAATCACGGCCATCAAGGGATACTTCCTAGCCAATACCGCAAATAGTACGACTAATGAACCCAGTGTCGTACCGGCGAGTCTCTCTAGCTATGGCGGTGCTCTTTACAATACCGGCACGATCACGACAATGAGCAGCCATTTCATCGGCAATGCTGCTCTCG
This sequence comes from uncultured Akkermansia sp., assembly GCA_964370895.1. Taxonomy (GTDB): domain Bacteria; phylum Verrucomicrobiota; class Verrucomicrobiia; order Verrucomicrobiales; family Akkermansiaceae; genus Akkermansia. Next base: position 50,401 of record CAYJLR010000002.1, read on the forward strand.
GCTATCTGGATGCAGCGCAGGTAAAAGGGGGAGGCATCTACAACAACGGCTCAATAGGTTTACTCGCGCTGCAAAATGATATTGAGTTTACAGGTAACTATACGCAAGCAGGAGGGCAGAAAACCTCCAACGCCATTCACAATGCCGGTCTCTATATCGATGCTACCATCGCGTTCAATGCCTATGGAGAGCAGCAGATCACCGTTAATGATGCAATCAGTGGCGAAGACCTTGAGAAAGATATCGACGATGCAATCATCCAGGGCAAACCTCTACAGATCCTTGAAATCAACAGTGGACTTGACGGAAAAGGTAATCCCATCGATGCGCAAGGAGCTAGCTTCTCTACCGTCTCATTCAACAACAGCGTCGAGCAGCAAACCATCAATGTCCATGGAGGCACGCTCATCCTTGGAGAATACGCAGGAGGCAGCTACGAGCATGAAGAGCAGGTGCATAGCGTCGAGGCATCTCAGGCAGCGTTGATTGATTCAGACCTCAATATCAAGGAGGCTGCTCACGTCATTACCAATGCGAGTTACCTAGCCAAAGGCTATGTCTCCAACGAGGGTGATCTCACTCTCACAGGCGGTACGCTTGACACCCAAGATGGGAAGCTCAGCGGCACAGGTAGGATCAACCTTACCGCAGTGGTGCAGAATAATGTCGCCATTGAAACGACATATCTGACCATGAGCTGGAATGGGGCTGACTATGGCGCTCTTCATTCCAGCGCGACAGGCACCCTCACTCTGGGCTCAGGCAGTACAGTAGACCTCAGTATCACCCCTACACGTCCCGCAGAAGATTTTCGCTGGACTATCCTTCAGTATAGCGATCTAGATCTCATCACATCCTACGATGATTTAGCGGGGATGATCCTCATTAATGGTGAGTATCTAGCGAGTACAGATTATTTCCTAAAACAAGGAGCAGATGGGCTATCCTATACACTGGTATCCAAGAAATCGATATTTCCAAGTTATGAAAAATTCTCTTTAAGTACCAATGGTCTTGCAGGTGGTATTCTTTTAGATCAGGTAGATCAACAGGCAGGCATCGAGGGGCAAGATCTTGCAGCTGTCATGGACGAAATCTACACGAGCTACATCAGCGGAGGAGAGTCTATAAACACGGGAGACCAGCTTGCTGCAGCCGTAGCTGGCGCAGGTATTGCCAGCTTGGGTTCTGCAATGATGAGTAGCATGGAAATGCAACTACAGCGCATGCTTCAGCACTCAGGATCACTACTCCCTGAGGGGCAGGATAATTACTGGATTGCAGCTGAGGGAACGCTCAACAGGCTGGACTCCGAGAGCACCTTCGCAGGACATCAGCTCAGTAGTTGGGGTGGATCAGTCGGTGCCGAGTACGGGTTGAGTGAAAATATGACACTAAGTATAGGTTTGACAGCACTCTACGGTGACCTTGATGCAAATAGCGTCGATCGCGCCGAAGGTGATCTCGATAGCTACTATCTCAGTGCTGCGGCTTACCATAAGAGTGGTAGTTGGGTACATCAGGGCTTTGTGAGCGCAGGTCTCATCGATGCATCGCTTAATCGTCATATCAGCCATGCGAGCGGTAACTATAGCACCTCGGGAAGTACCGATGGCTACAGCCTAGGTATCATGTATGAGTTAGGCTATGAAATAGCCCTCCGCGAGAATACCAAGCTCACACCTGTCATCAATGCCGCTCTCATGCACGGTAGCTTAGATAGCTACACAGAAACTGGCAGCGATGCAGCACTGAGCGTGGGCGAGATAGAAAATACTTACGCAACATTTGGTCTCGGTGCCCGACTCTCAGTCCAGAGCAGTACAGGTATTCAGACCTCTGCACGAGCACTCTTCAAGCTGGATGCAGGTAATCGTCAGCAGAGTGTAGGCGTTGGCTTCCGCGATATCGCGGGTACGCACAGCACCATCTATGGTCAGGAAGCAAGTGCTTTTGGTGTAGAACTTGGCTTGGGTGTGAGCATTCCTGTGAGCACGCAGAGTTCCGTCTTTATGAACGGTACAACGGAGATACGCCGTGATCAGCAAACTATCAATGGCTCGGTCGGATATAAACTTAGTTTCTAAGTGACAGAGCTACTCAACCGCGATAATAGCTTCTCATCCATCGCGATGAGAAGCTATACTTTTTTCTTTACTTGCGAGCCTGTTAGAATTATGGTGTAGGTATCCATTCGGATTTTTTTATTTACTTTTGTTCTATGATGAATTTATCAGATATTATTAAGTGTAAGCGTTATTCGACTAAGCATTTTGATGCGAATAAGCCATTAACGGAGGCGGAGATTCAGCAGTTGAAGGATCTTCTTCAGTATTCGCCTTCATCGACGAATGTTCAGCCGTGGCATTTTGTGCTGGCGACTTCTGAGGAGGGGAAGAAGCGTGTGGCTAAGGCGACACAGGGCTTTTTCGCCTTTAATGAAGCGAAGGTGCTCGATGCGGCTGCGGTGGTGGTCTTCGCGACGAAGGTGGTGATAGATGAGGAGTATCTACTTCATGTGCTGTCTCAGGAGGCTGCTGATGGGCGCTTCGCGAATGAGGAGCTCAAGGGGCAGAACCATGCGGGGCGCTCGATCTTTGCAGATTTTCATCGCTACGATTATAAGGATCTCCAGCATTGGGCTGAAAAGCAGGTGTATCTGAATGTAGGATATTTCCTGCTAGGCGCGGCGACGCTGGGGCTGGATACGCTACCGATGGAGGGCGCAGATATGAAGGTGCTGGATGAGGAGTTCGGGCTTCGTGAGAAGGGCTTCACGGCTGCGGTTGTCGTGGCGGTAGGTCATCACGAGGAGAGCGATTTTAATGCGGCTCTGCCGAAGTCGCGTCTCAGTCAGAATGAGATTATCGATGAGGTGTGATAGCCTTTGACCAACATTGTATAGATAAAAAAGCCCGACTTCCTGTGGAGTCGGGCTTTTCTACGCTTCGCGTTTGCAACGGAGGGGAAGTGGCGTGCTATACACGCTGGTGCAGAGGCACGTCAGTTTCGGGTGTGGAGGATGATGCTGTGTTTGCTCCGCGGTTAAAAGTATGTAGCTATCTATCTTCTTCCTCTCTTCAAGATCCTTAGACTGATCAATCATCCACCCCTCAGCTGCGCAGGCAGGAGCGACGAGACAAACAAGAGGAAGAGAACAGCAAAGTGCTGCTAACGAAGTACGAGAATTGAGTGAGAAATTCATGTTACCAGTATATCAAAGCAGCGCTATACAACAAGCTTTTTTGCGCAGAAGGGGGAGGGTGGAAGGGCTTAGACTTTCTCAGTGGAGGGCTTGTATTCATACGCGCCAGCTGTGTACTCACTTGCGTGTTTCGGATCTAGCAGCTCATTTTGATCTAAATTATTGAAGAGAGCGTATTTCTCAGCAAGAGGCTTGAATTTGACGCGCGCGTCTTTGTTTAAACCGTAATAAAATAAGATCTGTAGTTCGTAATACGATAATTGGGCTTGTAGAATGCAGACATAATCGTGCTTTTCTTTTTCGTCAATGGTAGAAGAATCGTCAACGAATTTGATTGTTCTATAGAGGTTTGAAAAATACTGCCAAAGCGTGGTGAGGAATTCGATGTATTCTACAACATTGATGTTTCCTTGTTTGTATTCAGAACGCATTTCTTTAAAAATTATTTCAAAATACTCGGTTCTATTTATAACTATTCCTTTCTCATTATGATCTAACATTTCTGGTAAATGCCTTACAATATCACAATGCATTTTCAATAGATTAAAAAAGGTATTTTCAAATCGCTGCTGATTAATCGCTTTATTTTGCTCAATGAACGCTTCGCCTTGCTTCTTTAATTCCTCCCTCTGACCAGCTAGCTCTTCACGCGTGTACGAAAGCTCCTCTCGCTGCAAGATTAGCTCGCGCCTCTGTAGTATCAGCGTGACAATAAGCAGAGCAAAAGCCAGTCCAGAAAAAAGCGCATTCACCGCCCCAAACTGATCCCCAAAAGTCCCACGCTCTGATCTTTCTGCAATCAGCCAATCAGTCAACCCCCATGATGCCCCTAAAATGAGTAATACCACCGAGACCGCAGAAATCACCCATATTCCGTAGCGATCATCTGCTCCCTTTTTATCCTTCTTTTTCATAGTCGCCGTTACTCACTCACTCCACCTCCATCGCATGGTCAGCCCAGAGTTCACACTGAGTCATGATATCCCTCAGCGCGTCGTCTGCGCCCTCGGGTGGGTACTTGTATTTTTTTAATAGCCTTCTGATGAGCATACGCATGTGCGCACGTGCGGAATCCTTCTTGAGCCAATCCACCGTTTGATTCTTGCGCAGCATATCCGTGAGCT
>CAYJLR010000003.1:0-48576 GCA_964370895.1 uncultured Akkermansia sp.
CTGTCGTTGGCTTTTGCTGCTCTCTTAGCTCGTTTAGCCTTCTTATCGCGAGCATCTGCACGACGCTTAGCAGGAATCTTGTCTGCGGCTGCTTCATACTTGTCCGCGAACTGCTGCAGCTCTGTATCATCGAGAGTGGCGTCCTTATTCGTATCTGCGAGGCGGCCTGGAGAGACATTTGGCTTGCGAGGACCTTTGTTCTTTGACTGGGCGGCTTCGCGAGCTGACTTGCGCTCATCCTTGCTGAGCTTACCGTCATTGTCGGTATCGAATTTTTCGAGAACTTTTGCGCGGCGTTCTTGCTTGCGAGCCTGACTAGCTGCTTTTCTAGCTTCCTTTTCGCTGTCGTCAAGCTGTCCGTCGTTGTTTGTGTCGAACTTCTTGAGCATCTTTGCTTGTGCCTTTTCGCGCTTGGCTTCGTAGTTTTCCTTCAGCTTGTTTAATTCCTCGGTACTGAGTTCCTTATCCTTATCCTTGTCGATTTTGCTACCTGCGATGACGACCTTGACATTAGGATTCTTGACCTGATTCTTCGCGAAGGCGATACTGCTGAGCGCAAGAGGAAGAGCGAGAAGGGCTGATATAGTGAGAGATGTTTTCATATCTGTAAACTGGTTGTTACACTATAAAGAACGCTGTAGAAAATTATTTTCTACAGCGTTCTTATATAAATGTAATATTTCTTTTAGTGAAGCTAGACTGGGTATGTCGTGCGTACAGCCGATGTCTTCATCTGTGGGAGTATAGTCTTGTGCAACTCCACCGTCGCATGTCGTGCTCCGAAGTCCTCGACGCAGCAGCGAGCGAGCTTGTGCGCGAGCGTTTCGATGAGGCAGGTAGGCTCTTGCTGTGCGCAGCGAATGAGAGCCTGTGTGAGTGTGTCGTAGCAGATGGTCTTCTCCAGCCCATCGCTCATCTCTGAGAAGCGCGCTGGTGTCGCGAGTGTGATATTCGCCCAGAGAGTCTGGGGTGTGGCACGCTCCTCGTCTGGGACACCTATGTGGCAGTCGAAGCGTAATTCATTGAGAAGGATTTCATCATAGGCGACTGGCTGCGCCACGGCAGCGCGCTGCATGAGCCCCTGCAGAGCCTTGAGATCAGGCACGATGAGCTCAGGGGATGCTGCTACAAGCTGCTGGGCATTATTGTAACCAGTCAGCACGCCTATGCCTGTGATAGAGGCACAGTGTGCAGCGTCTATATCATGGGACATATCACCGATGAAGGCAGTCTCATCGGGGATCAGACCATGCTGTTCCATGAGCTGGCCTATGTAGATTTCCTTGTTGCGAATGCCTGAGTGGATATGCTCGAAGTAAGGTGCGAGTCCTGTCTCTTCTACCTGTAGGGCGAATGCCTTGCTATCCATGCTCGTCAGGATGAAGCAGCGTATGCCCTGAGCCGCGCAGAAGCTCATGAAGCGACGCGCGTGGGGGAGTAGCTTTACTGTCGTCACTGCGCGATCGAAGGCGTAGCGATACAGATCTTCGAGCTCTTCCATGCTCGCCTCTGGGATTTTTGTCTCGTAGTACTGAGGGTAGGGGAGGTAGAACTCCGCACGGAAGCTCTCGACATCGAGTCTAGGGCGCTTGAAGTGATCGAAGACGTGATTCGTCGCTTCGATGGTGAGGGCGAGGTCATCGCACAGGGTGCCAGACCAGTCAAAAATGAGATTACGAAACATAGGAGATATTAACGAGATTTAAGCCTCTTATACTGACGCTTCTGCTCCGCGCGCCAGTGCTGCGGGTTGATAAAAGGATTATCCGAGCCATACTTAGCCCATGGTCCTTCTGGGACGAGTGGAAACTCGACAAAACGCCAGTGCACGACTGCGTGCCCTCCCTTGATACCGAGGTAATCGCGTACGGCAGGGGAGATATCGATGCCTGCTCCCTTGTTATTCATGTTCTTCGGTCTCTCACCACCGAAAACATAACGCCAGTCATCAGTGACGAAGGGACCACAGTCTTCCCACTGCGCGAAGCAGTAGCGGCCTTGGTAATAAATCTGTACCCATGTGCCACGGCAGACAGATTCATACTTCCCTTTCTTATCGCGCTTGTACCATGGGATGACCTTTGCCGCTTCGGCTTTAGGTCCATTTTTATCGATATCGTTGTAGGGGAGCGCGATGTAGAAGGGGTTTAGCTTTGGAGTGAAATTTAAGGGGATGAAGCGGCGCGGACAGCGCGTGTTAATGTCTGGATTATCGTAGCCTCCGAAGTTACTATGCCAGCGAGAGTCCCAGCTGCTCGCAGTATTAGGTGTAGGGTTGTTCTCCGTCGGCAGCTCACCCACCCAGAAATAGGTAGCCATGATATCGAAGTGCCAGCGGTATGTCCCTGGACGAGGAGCCTGTCGTGTCAGCTTCGGGTCTGGGTATCCACCTCGAGCATTTGCCTTCGCTTGCGTAGGTACACCTATCGTTCGCGTTTTGAGGCGTGGTGTATCAGCTAGCGCAGCGATGGGCGCTAGAGCGAGTATTAAGCAAAGACTGGTACGGAAAAGGGGACGCATGTGATGGACAAAATGGTGCTAGACTTAGCCATGGTGCAGAATGCTATTTAGCGCATTCGGGAGTTTATCAGGTGCATCTAATGTGTAGTGGAGTCCTCGTGATTCCTGTCGACGTATAGCACAGTCCACGATGAGTGAGGCTGTGAGCGCGAGATTACGCAGATCGATGATCTCGGGCGTGACGCGGTAGCCCCAGTAGTACTCCTGAATCTCGCGGTTGATATTGCGCAGGCGAGCAGCGGCACGCTGTAGGCGGTTATTCGTGCGCACGATGCTGACATAGTCTTTCATCGTACGACGTACTTCATCCCAGCAATGGTAGAGTATCGCTAGATCATCGCGCTCTGCCTTCTCTCCATGCACCCAGTCGGGGATGGGGTACTCTTCCATCGTGTAGACGAGGGGTAGCTCGGTGAGCATGCGCTCGAAGGCGCGCTTCGAGACGACTAGGCATTCGAGCAGGGAATTACTCGCGAGGCGGTTTGCGCCGTGAAGCCCAGTGCAGCCCACCTCTCCAGAAGCATAGAGCCCGCGCAGGGTCGTCTGACCATTCACATCTGTGACGACACCACCGCATTGGTAATGCGCACTAGGGACGACAGGGATCATATCCTTCTCCGCATCGATGCCATAGCTCAGGCAAGTTTCGTAAATATAGGGGAAGCGCTCAGCCATGAAGCCCTCTGGCTTATGCGTCATGTCAAGGTACATGCAGGGGTGAGCCGTGCGCAGGATCTCTGCATTGATCGCGCGCGCGACGATGTCACGCGGCGCGAGGCTCTTTCGCTCATCATACTTATGCATGAACTCCTCCCCATCGGGACCGCGTAGGACACCACCTTCGCCGCGCACGGCTTCGGAGATGAGGAATGTCAGCCCTTCGCGATTCGAGCTGCTTGGATTGTAAAAGGTCGTCGGATGGAACTGGACGAACTCCATGTTCGCCACACGCACGCCTGCACGCCACGCCATGACGACACCGTCACCCGTAGCCGTCGTGGGATTCGTCGTGTACATGTACACGCGTCCAGTGCCTCCAGTGGCGAGGAGTATGCGATCGCTGCGGAAGATTTCTACTGTTCCCGTTTCATTATTGAGAGCGTAGGCACCGAGTACGCGGTCTTCTGTGACGAGGCCGAGTTTTGCCGTCGTGATGAGGTCGATGGCGTGGTGCTTGCAGAGAAGGGTGATATTCGGGTGCTTTTTCGCACATTCGAGGAGCTTGGAGCTCATCTCTAGCCCAGTCGTGTCCTTCGCGTGAAGGATGCGACGTTTTCCGTGCCCACCTTCACGACCCAGTGCGTACTCACCATTGGCTTGTGTGTCAAAATCGACGCCCCAATGTACGATCTCATTGATGAGTTCGGGAGCGTCCTTGATGATCTCACGCACGACCGCTTCGTCACAGAGTCCTGCTCCTGCATTCAGGGTATCAAGAACATGCTCCTCAAAGCTGTCGTTCTCATCCATTACCGCGGCTATACCTCCCTGAGCCTTAGCTGAACTAGATTCAAGGAAGCTAGCAGCCTTGCTCAGCACGATGACGCGACCGTGCTCTGCGGCTCTCAGGGCAAAGCTGAGGCCTGCGACCCCACTACCGATGACGAGAAAATCTGACGAGATACTCATAGTACTTGAAGGGAGAGTATAGCAGAAAAGAAGGAGAAGTCACGCGAAATAACTGTACATACACACGGTCTATCTTCTTGTCATTGGGAGTCGAGCTCATTATAATAGGCGCATGAAAGCATACAGCCTACCCCAGTGCCTCCTTTATTCGGGGCTTGCATCTTTAGTCTTGCTTAATTCCTGTGACCAAGAAACGCGCGATGAACTGAAGCGTCAAGCTGGTGGACTCATCGAAGATCAGGTGAAATCAAATTTTGAAGAAGAAATTAACAGTCTGAACTCTATACCAGAGAAAGTGAAGGCGATGAGTGAAGGACTGAATCCTCAAGAAACTTACGAGAAAGCTGTCGCCCTGCTCAAGCCCCTTGCTAATCAGCCGGGCTCACATGATGAGACTATCATCGGTCTCATACGCCAATCTGCAGAGAATGGCTACGCCAAGGCTCAGGTAGACCTCGCAGGTCTCTATCTCGAAGGTGCGAAGGGCGTGGAGAAGAATAAGCAAGCCGCGCTCGAGTGGTTCCAGAAAGCAGCAGAGCAGGGGAATCAAGCCGCTCGCTACTATGCCGCTGATCTGCTCTACCGCGGTGAAGGTGTCATCCAAGATAAGGCGAGAGCTCTCAAGGAGTGGAGAATAGCAGCTGAGGCTGGACTGCCAGAAGCTCAGTATAGATTATCCAAGTTTCTTCTCAGTGGAGACGCGATCACAGCAGAGGGTAGGAGCTATCTTGAGACTGCTGCCGAGGCAGGTCACGCCATGGCAGCGCGCGACCTGGGTTACTTGTATGCGAGAGGAGAGAAGGGAATCTCTCTTGATATGAAAAAGTCTGCCTACTGGTATGATAAGGCCGCAGCCGCAGGTGATGCAGAGTCCTTATACATCAGTGCTATTCTTCTCATCGAGGGGAAGATCATGACAGAGGATATTAATAAGGCCGTGCGCTATCTCAGGATGTCCGCAGGACAGGATCACGTCCCCTCCTTGAAACTGCTCATAAGCATACTATCACAGCATGATAGTGAACTCGACCAGCGCGAAGTCCTCGCATGGGAGCAGCATCTCAAGCAGCTGGAGGCAAAGAAGAGTCAGTAGATATTCGAGGGCGTAGCATTAGGCTAGCAATGAACACGTAAGCGGATGCAACCATAATCAGGCCATAAATCATGCTGGTACGCAGAAGGCTGTGCTCACCATAGGGGCGTATCGCGTGGATGCTAGGATCATGTGCCTGTACGTAAAGCGTGTATGCACTGGGAGAGTCTTTGTGATGCTTAACGTTGGAGAGTATGATATCTTCGCTCTTGTATGCTTTGTTCCCATAGCTGTAACTAAAATAGCCGTAAATGGTGCTGCTGTGTGACCTACCGCTACCAGAGCTGCGTTCTTCGGTGCGCAGGAGTTTAGATGGTACAGCTTGCCAGCTACTCGTGTCTTTAGGGTATTGATAGTCGTAAGCCTTGATGCCCATGTTGACAGCAGCCCCTAGCATGATGCCGAGTGATACTGTTTGTACGATGCCCCATTTGCGCGGCATGCGAAGGTGCTTATCGGTGGCTGGAGTGCTCTCTATTGTATCAGGGGCTTTCTGAGTCAGTGTGATCAAGGGATAGTGCGCCAAAAACTCTTGGACAAAGCTATCAGCCTGTCCTTTCTTAATCGTCGAGTAGAGAACCATGCGTCCTGTACCCTCGCGTAGCAGGGAAATATAGAATTTGTGCTGCACGGCTTCCTTTTTACTAGTCCACATACTCTTTTTTATACGTGCGTCTGTCCCAGCCATGAGCTCGCAGATAAGCATGTCGCCCTCACGTATTTCAATCTCATGCCCACCCCATTCTGCGCGGAAGAGTTGATTAAAGTAGACGACTCGATTATCTCCAAAATAGTACTGCCTGCGCCCATAGCAATACCAAAGAGTGAGAAAGGCGCCTATAAATAAAAATATGCCATCAAAAAGAAGCATTGCTGTCAATATAATCACCTGAACACTCCCTGCAACGAATCCAGCTTGCTCCTGCTGGAATAAATTATTAAGGAAGACGGTGCACATCAGCGTCGTGAAAATGAGCGTGAAGATCAATAAGAAAAGCCCCATGATGAGCATGGTAGCCTTATGGGTTTTGCGCGTGGGAATCGATAAGCTGGGGGAGTGCATAGTAGGTATGATAAGAATAACATGATGTTAGCATAAAAGGGGGAGACTTCAAGTGAAAATGGCAAGCTCTTCGTAAAAAGGGTTACGTGAGCGTCATATAAGAAATATTCATTGGACTGAAGCGTGAGGCTATAGTAATATACCAATAATGACTATCATCTCCTTCATTACCGCTATCAGCCTCTTAGGATCTTCACTCCTATGCTCCGCGAAAAGCGAGGGCGACACATGCCCGCGTCCTATTAACGGCAAGCATAGCATTAGCGTCGGCATGCCCTACGAAGATGTACTTGATTTCTTGAAAAAGCATCCTAATACCATTGAATTAGTCGAAGGTGACAGGCAGCTTCTCTTTGATGATGACAAGGAGCGTCGTATGCACACGGTCACGCTGAAGAATGGAAAAGACACGCTTCTCGTCATCGGCGTAGCAGATCAAGAAGGTGCTTCTTACGTTCTTGAGTATATTATCTACGAGCCAAACTCTATCCCCAATCGCCCGAGGGCTCATCGGGAGTCTGGTATTCATATGCAGAATTACCCCTCTACGCTCGTACCAAATAAAAGCGAGAAACTTTAGTTTATTTAAAAAAGAAATGCGGGATGCCCTAGGACATCCCGCATTCTTATAAAAGCGTGTTTGCTTTTAGCTAAGAGTGATCTTAGGCGATGGAGTCGCCGATCTTCTTCATAGCTTCAGCAGCGCGGTTGGAGTAACCCCATTCGTTGTCGTACCAGCCGCAAACCTTTACCATGTTGCCACCGACGACGTAGGTGAAGCCAGCGTCGAAGATGCAGGAGTGAGGATCAGAAACGATGTCCTGAAGAACGAGATCTTCTTCGGAGTATGCGAGGATACCCTTGAGAGGACCTTCAGCAGCAGCCTTCATAGCAGCGTTCACTTCAGCAACAGTTGCGTCCTTCTTGAGAACTGCAACGAAGTCTGTGAGGGAACCTGTAGGAGTAGGAACGCGGAAGGAAGCACCGTTGAGGAGACCGTTGAGCTGTGGCATAACTTCGCCGATAGCCTTAGCAGCACCCGTGGATGTTGGGATGATGTTGATAGCAGCGGAGCGCATGCGACGTGGGTCGCTGTGAGGAAGGTCGAGGATGCTCTGGTCGTTCGTGTAGGAGTGGATGGTGCTCATCATACCCTTTTCGATACCGAAAGTTTCGTCGAGAACCTTCACCATTGGTGCAAGGCAGTTTGTGGTGCAGGAAGCGTTGGAGATGATGTTGTGCTTAGCTGCATCGTAGTCCTGGTCGTTGATACCAAGGCAGAAAGTGATGTCAGGGTTCTTCGCAGGAGCGGAGATGAGAACCTTCTTAGCACCAGCTGTGATGTGACCAGCAGCCTTATCACGGTCTGTGAAGATACCTGTGGATTCAAGAACAACGTCAACGTTGAGTTCTGCCCAAGGAAGGCCTTCTGGACCGCAACGATCGCCAAGAATGACGATAGGATGGCCGTTTACGATGAGCTTGTCACCGTCGATTTCAACCGTGCCGTTGAACTTGCCCTGAGTCGAGTCGTACTTGAGCAGGTGAGCGGTGGTAGCGATTGGAGTAAGGTCGTGGATAGCGACAACCTTTTCGAGCTCAGTCTGGGACATGGCGCGAAGAACATTGCGACCGATGCGACCGAAACCATTAATAGCGTAATTTGCCATAATTGTAATGATTGATAAGTTGATTTTCTTGAAATCCCACCGTCCAGAAAAAAGACGATAGGGCGTGCCTGATATTAGCTTGCTATGTATGCTAAGTCAATATAAATTTGTCTATTTCGCTAATTTGTTTTTTTTTCTTTCGATATGGCTTCTACCTTGACAGGGGGAGGTCATTTTAGCTATAGTGTAACTTAGATTTTTTGTGCAACTATGAAGTTTTTTGTATATTTTTCAGTAGGAGTCGCTCTCAGTACTGCCCTTTGTGCAGATGAGGCGGCTAAAGCTAAGAAGGTGAAACAGTGGATGAGCGTGATTGAGCGTCAGCCATTCCAGTGTCTATCTCTTCATGAGGCAGCTTATTACGGTGATCTTGAAGTCGCTAAACTTAGCATCAAAGAAGGTCAGTCACCGAATATGCGAGATGAGCTCGGGAATACTCCCCTGCATATCGCGATGAAGCGTGGGAAGGCAGATGTCGTGGCGCTGCTCTTAGAGAATGGAGCCGATATCATGCTGCCTAATGCAGCAGGGGAATCTCCTGTCTCTCTAACAACAGATGGGTCTATCGTGAAGCTCAGCGAAATCTTCATGAAGAGACGCGAGCAGCAGCTCGCTGCGATCAAGGCGATGCAGGCAGGTGATGTAGCACCGTTGAAGAATTACCTCTACCGTGGTGGTGAAGCGAATTTCTATGATGCAGAAGGGCGCAATCCTGTGCTCTTTCTTGCGCTCGTCTCAGGGAATTCTGAAGCAGCTCAGCACCTGATTAAGTCTGGTGCAGATCTAAAGCCGCTCTTCGATGGTGGTAAGAGCTACCTCATGATAGCCGCTGGTGGTGGTGCAGACGCTGATACAATCGAGCTTCTTTTGGATAAGGGCGCTGACCCTTTCCATCAGGCTGGTAATGGTGCTACCGCGCTGCATGATGCTGTCTGGGCGATGAAGAATGATAGCGTGAAGGCTCTCCTTCCAGCTTATAAATCTGTGAACTACAGCCCAGATGGTAGGCAGAATGGCTTCCCCATGTACCTCGCTGTAGGGCGTGGGAACCTCAAGGCTGTCGAGCTCATGCTGGAAGCTGGTCTCGACATTAATGTAGCTCCTTATAAGGATATCATCCTCGGTGAAGCGGTGAAGAGGGGGAATATAGGCATCGTGAAGGCTCTGCTGAAGGCAGGTGCTGACCCGACCGCAAAGGCTCCCGATGGTAAGACACCGATAGAGCATGCCAATGGCCCCATAGCCGAAGTGCTCAAGCAAGCCGCTGCGAAGTAAGGTCCCGATGATCACGACGCAATCATTCTAAAAAATTTAAAAAATCACATCACGATGAATATACGTATAGCCCTACTGAGTCTCGCTGCCAGTGTCTCTCTCCTGCCCCTCCAAGCCGCTATCCCAAAACTGACGGATACGAGCAAGCTCAATAAAGTCGAAGAAGGAGTGCGAGGGAGTGAAGACTCCTACCGCACACGTGTTTTCCACCCATATCTGCCACTTGAGCTAGTGCGTGAGCGCTACAAGGTGGGTAACTACTCCGCTTTCGAGAATCCCACAGGTATTTATTTTGAGAAGGGGAAACCCGCCTTTATTAATCTCGATAAGAATGCAAAACCCGGTGAGGTGAAACTCATCGTGCATGACTTCGGTGCAGCGGGCACGCATGAGGTATACCCTCTGAACCCAGGTGTGAATCAGATTAACATGAAGTCATCTGGACTCGCCTATGTCGATTACCGCAGCCCTAATCCACAGGAGACTCCTCCTGTGATGATGAAGATACAGGGCGGTCAGGTGAATGGTATATTCACCTATCATGATGACGCGGCGACTTGGAAGAAGATTCTCGCAGGTACAGTGTGCGATATGGTCGATATCGTAGGTGAGCGTGTGCAGCTAGTCTATCATGTAGATGAGCTGCGCAAGAATACGCCCGAGAAAGGCGTAGAGCTTCTGAAGACCTATGATGAGGTAATCAAGCATCAGCAGGATCTGATGGGCTGGGAACGTTTCATTCATCACCCAGGGAATCATATCCACGGACGTAATATCTGGCGCGGTTTCATGCACGCAGACGGCATGGGCGCAGCCTTCCATCACAATACCATGGGTAATGTAGGCCATGATGAGAAAGCTAGAATGGGCTCATGGGGCATCGCTCATGAGTTCGGACATGTGAATCAGGTGCGCCCAGCGATGACATGGGTAGGAACGACAGAGATCACGAATAATATCTTCTCTGCGCAGTCCAACTTCAAGTTCAATCCTGCAAACATGCGCCTTGAGCACGAGGTGACGCCATCACCGAATGGTAACATACGCGGTGGTCGCTTCCACTGCTATATTAATAGCGCTATTGTCGACCTGCGCCCATGGCAGTTCCAGCAGGGACCAGATAGCCTCAATTACGGGAAATATAAGGCAGGAGCTCCAGCTCCTACCCTAGAAGAAGAGATCAAGGCTTCTTCAAGAAGCTATGACCATTTTGTCAATGTTGCTCCTATGTGGCAGCTTCAGCTCTACATGGATGAAGCACGTGGCATCACTCACTTCTACCCTACTATTTTCCAGAAGGTGCGTGAGACAGATGAGAGTAAGCTCACACAGGGGCAGATGCGCATGAACTTCATGAAGAATGCCTGCGATGCCTCGAAGCTGAACCTCACACGCTTCTTCGCACTCACACGCATGCTCGCTCCCATTAATCGCATGAAAAACGATTATAGCACGCGCATGCTCACAGTCACTCCCGAGATGATAGAAGACTTTCTTAAGCACGCTCAGCAGTACCCTGAGCCAGATAGCAAGGTGATCTATTACATCAATAGTAATAATGTCGGCATTTACAAGAATAAGACAGCGATGGTGAAGGGGGCTCAGTACACACCTGAGAATGGTAAGATCACCGTGCCTGCTGGTGACTGGACTGGGGCTGTGGCCTTCGAGGTGCGCCGCGGGAAAAAGATCGTTTCTGTCTCCTTGTTAGGACTCGGGCATAAGGATAACGTCTCGACCGATATTTTTGTCCCTGCAGACGCCACCTCAGTTTCCGCTGTTTCTTGGGACGGGAAGAGAGAAAGTATCTACGAAAAAGCGACAAAGAAGTAAGCTAGAGTAGATCTCTATATGGTATAAATAATATTTCATTTTTCATTCGTTACAATATCATTTATCCTATATAATACGTTTCGTAATTCATGCTAACACTGTACTACAGAAGTCAGCGCTCTATGCTCTTGCATCAGGCTCAGATGAGTCTTGATCTTTCGAGCGAGATCGATGACGCGTCCTTTGCTGAGTCAGAAAGTGAAGTATCTCGACTCATGGGGGTAGTTCGCAATGAACGCAGTATACTTTTTTTAGGGCGTAGTGGTAGCGGGAAGTCTAGCGTATTCGCCTCCTTGATAGATGATCCTGTCGTGGGGAAATATCAGATGCAGGAAGCGTCTGTTCTCTGGCGTGTCGATGCGAGCCTTGATGCCGTACCTGCACGCTATCTCGACAGGGATGATATCAGTGGTATTAGTTTTATCGATACAGCCGATCTCGCATCAGAGACTGTTCAAGAGCAGCTAGATGAATTATGCCAGAAGGTGGATGTCATCATCTGCACGCTCGACGCTCGAGAAGTAGAGGATGAGGTTTACTGGCAAACTGTCACGCGGCTGAAAGATCCCTCTCTGCGCGCAAGCTGCCTTATCGTCGTGACACATGCCGACCTCGTCAGTGGAAGTCAGATGCTGGCATTGAAGAATAAGCTACGACACCATGCGGTAAAGTACCTTATACAAGAGGAAGATTGCTTTCTGCTGACAGTCGGTGATGAGATGGCAACAAGGCATCTGCGCAAGCGAGTGCAAGAATCACTTGACGGAGAGAAGGGGCTTTATTACGATCTTAAGGAGCTGTCAGAAGCTTGTCGCGAACTTCTGCATAAGCAATCCGTTGTCCTGCGTGCACGCCATGCGGCTCGACGCTCGGATACTGCCTTCATGCAGTCGATTGATAAAGAGATAGGCCGCTTTCAGGATAGGCAGCGTGAAGGGGTAGCGTCACTCTGCGAATACTACATCAGCGATGTCTATACCCTGATTGATGAGTTACATGCCTCGGTGGTAAAGCGCTTTGGCTGGATTTTTTTTCCTACGAAGCTGATAGCTTTACAAGGTCTGGATTATGCGGTCGACGAGGGGTTTAGCAAAATATTGCAAGCGAAACTGCGCGATAACCAAGTTGACTCCGATGAGCAGTTCACGCAAGCATGTATGCAGCACTGGACAAGCGTCGGTGAGAGAATGAAGCAGACCCTGCACTGTGATATAGGTGAGTTTAAATCCGATGAAGTAGCTGAAGCATTACACCAGAGAAGGTATCGCTTAGTGGCGCCTCTGTACAGGATGATGCTGGAGAAGAAGTACCGCTTCGAATTACGTCAGATCTACACGCCATTGGTTAATCGTATTCTCCCCATATACATTTTGATCTGTGCTAGTCTGGGTATGGCAGGCGTGATGGGGCTGATGGGTATGCTCGTTTTTGCCATTCCCTTTTTAGCGTTGGCCATCCTCTTCTGGGTATTAGCATCTGTTGTGCAGTACCTATCCATCAAGTCGACGAATAAGAAGCTTATTGCTATCACAAGCGAGCTTGTGGCTTCTATGAAGGAGGAACTGCATCAGGAGCTAGAAGAACTCATCCTGAATCGCGTCGCTAGCTACCGTTACCTTTATAAAGATGTGCGACAGAAGCTCATCCATCAGGAGGAGATGCTTTACCCGCTCAGCGAAAAGCAGAGTGTGCTCTATAGGCAATTTAGCCTCCTACATAACCAATTCTAAGGATTCAATCATCGGCATATTCTTCATGAATATGCCTTTTTCATATGCACGCTGGAGAAGGAATAAAAAAAAGGCATCTTCATGGGAGAAGATGCCTTTTAAATGAATTGTTCGCGACTTTACTTGCTGTGTATGTTCAGCATCTGGGCGTAAGTAGGTACAGGCCAGAGTTTCGCCTCGACCTGAGATTCGAGTGTGTCGATAGTCTTGCGTACCTCGTCCATGGCTGCGCGCATCTTGGATGGGCATCCACAGCCGATTGCAGCTTCTAATGCTTCTACCTGTGCTGGGAGCATGTCGTAGAGAGAGGCGATAGTCTCAGCCTTCTTTACTGTAGAGGCTATCCCTGTCGTGAGGCCAGAAGCCTTCACGGCTTCGATGGAGCGGCAGAGCTTTTCGAGTTGTTCGGCGATGACTGGGCTGTAGACGGTTTCTACCATGTTCAGGCAGGTCTTCGCTTCGATGTCGAGTGTCTTCTCATAGCTCTCAACTTGGATGTCCTTGCGAGCGATCATTTCACCGCGTGTGAGGATGGAGTACTTCTCCATGAGCTCGACGGTGCTGTCTCTGCCGAGTACTTCGAAGGCTTCGAGGCTTGTGCGGATATTAGGAAGACCGCGACGCTCTGCTTCGACGACCCAGTCTTCAGAGTAGCCATTGCCGTCGAAGATGATGCGGTCATGCTCAGTGAAGAATTCGCTGAGAAGCTTATCCACCTCTGCGTTCAGCTGATCTGTTCCTGCGAATGGCTCTAAGCGTGTAGCGGCTTCGTCTATCGTTTCGCACATGATGGCATTGAGCACAGTCATCGGCCATGCGCAGGTCTGGGATGAACCTACGCCACGGAATTCAAACTTATTACCAGTGAAGGCGAATGGGGATGTGCGGTTGCGGTCTGTTGTATCCTTTGGCAGGGCAGGGAGGATGTCGACACCGAGCTTCATCATCGTGGTTTCGCAGCTGGTCTTCGCGCTGCCAGACTTGATCTGCTCAATGATGCTGGTGAGATCATCACCGAGGAAGACGGACATGATGGCTGGAGGTGCTTCCTGTGCGCCGAGGCGATGGTCGTTACCAGCCTTAGAGATAGAGGCGCGGAGCAGTTCAGCATGCTTGTCTACACCCTTCACCACGCAGGCGAGGAGGGCGAGGAAGAGGCGGTTGCTGTGTGGGCTCTTGCCTGGGGAAAGGAGAGATCCCATACCTGGGCAGCTCAGTGACCAGTTGTTGTGCTTTCCTGAGCCGTTCACCTGTGCGTAAGGTTTTTCATGGAGCAAGCAAACGAGGTCGTACTTCAGAGCTTGGCGCTGGAGGATGTCCATGATCATGACATTATGGTCTACAGCGACATTGATAGGTTCGAAGAGAGGCGCGATTTCAAACTGACCTGGAGCTACTTCGTTGTGACGTGTCTTCGCAGGTACGCCTAGTGTCCAGAGAGCACGGTCTACAGAGTCCATGAACTCAAGGACGCGTTCCTTGATAGCACCGTAGTAGTGGTCTTCCATCTGCTGGTGCTTCGGAGGTAATGCGCCGAAGAGTGTGCGACCGGTTTCAATGAGATCAGGACGCTGGATGTAGTGACGGCGATCGATGAGGAAATATTCTTGCTCAGCACCGAGGTCGCTTATTACGTAACCGGGATCGATACCAAAGCACTTCACGAGACGCAGCGCGTGCTTCGATACAGAAGCCATGGAGCGGAGAAGTGGAGTCTTCTTATCCAGAGCCTCGCCTGTGTAGGAGCAGAATGCTGTAGGAATACAGAGTGTGGCTGTGTTAGCCGTACGCTTGATGAAGGCTGGGGATGTAGGGTCCCATGCTGTGTAGCCGCGTGCTTCGAATGTCGCACGGATACCGCCAGTGGGGAAGGAGGAGCCGTCAGCTTCACCTTGAATGAGTGTCTTACCTGTGAATTCGCAAATCATGCCACCCTTACCATCTGGACTGACGAAGGAGTCATGCTTCTCGGCTGTCGCCTCAGAGAGAGGGTGGAACCAGTGAGTGTAATGTGTGGCACCCTTGGAAATAGCCCATACCATCATGGCTTGAGCGACTTCATCAGCGATGCTTGGGTCGAGCTTGCCTCCGAGCTGGATGGTGCTCATCATTTTCTTAAAAGCACTCTTAGAAAGGTACTTTTGCATCGTGGTGATACTGAATGTATCGCTGCCATAGAGAGCTTCGAGAGCTTCTACTGTTGTGTTGTTTTGTTCGGACGAGTCCATGGTGGTTTGCGAGTGTGTGGTTATGATTGTGGAGATTTTTCTTCTGCATCTTCCACTATAGGCGGAAGAGGTTCGTAGGTAGAAGGAGTGCTGATGAGATCCTGCTGGATTGCTTCCATGATGTCGAGTTCGGGGCGGAAGTTCGCATCGTGGTGGGAGCTGCGGATGAGTGGGCCGCTCGCAACGTAGCGGAATCCCTTGCTCAGCGCGATGTCGCGCAGCTCGTCGAAGACCTCAGGCTTAAGATACTGGATCACTGGTAAATGGCGGGGGCTTGGGCGTAGATACTGCCCGAGTGTGAGCACGCTGACACCATGCTCCAGTAGATCATCCATGCTGCGCAGCAGCTCCTCACGAGACTCACCGAGACCGAGCATGATTCCACTCTTCGTGACGATGCGACCAGGAGCCATCTCGCGTGCGCGACGTAGCATATGGAGAGAGAGCTCGTACTTCGCACGGAAACGCACGATGGGCGTGAGGCGAGAAACGGTCTCTAGATTGTGATTGAAAATATGAGGACGCGCAGCAATCACCTGAGCTAAGGCTTCTTCATTTCCTCTGAAGTCAGAGGTGAGCACTTCAATAATGGTCTCAGGGCTATGAATGCGTATCTCTTCGATAGTGGCAGCGACATGCCCTGCAGCTCCGTCCTTGAGGTCGTCGCGTGTCACCATGGTGACGACGGCATGCTGTAGCTTCATGCGTCCGACAGCTTCAGCCACCTTGCGCGGCTCCATGATGTCGAGGGGCTGAGGCTTCGCTGTGCGCGTAGCGCAGAATCCACAGGCTCGTGTGCAGACTTCACCGCCAATCATGAAGGTGGCTGTACCATGGCTCCAGCATTCGCCGCGATTCGGGCAAAGAGCCTCTTCGCAAACGGTGGTCAGCGCATTTCCTTTAACGATTTTCTTTATCTCATTAAAGGTAGATCCTTTGGGCAATTTGACTTTAAGCCAAGATGGTTTGCGCTCGGTGGGGTGACTCATACCGGAGTTGATAATAACAGAATGAGAAAATAAATCAAGCCCGAGTTTGTGGATATGCGACCACAAGTACAGAAAAAAGGCTTCACGCAAGTGAAGCCTTTTAAAAATAATGAAAGCGAGAACTTACTCTGCCGCTGGCGTTTCCTCTTCCACTGGTTCCTTGTCCAATGTGTGCTTCTTCCAGTCAGTGATGAGGTTTGGGCCGCCATTGGTAATGGTGTTACCATCCTTGTCGATGATGGTGACATTAGGGATGCCATTGCTCTTTACATAGCCTGGGATCTCTGGCGTGCCCATAGTAGCAGGAATCTTAGCCTTATAAGTCTTAAGATAGTCCTTTGCAGCGTCTTTATCTCTGTCAGCTGAGAGGATGATGAGCTCGACGCGCTTGGAAGCCTTGATATCCTTGTAGCTCTCTACAATGCCGGGCATGGCTTGACGGCAGGGGCCGCACCAGCTTGCTGTGTTCAGCAAGATGAAGTAGTCAGCCTTCACATTGGGCTTTGTCTGGACATACTTGAGTTTCTTGATGAAGTTCTGCGTTTTTGTGGGAGCGGAGCTCTTCTTTTTTACTTTCTCTGCTTGAGTGAGTATAGGGGAGGCGAGGTTGATGACGGAGCTGGCCTGCGCATCACAAGCGAAGCTAGTCAACATGATGGCGCTGAGAGCTGTTAATAAAGTCTTCATACGGATCTCTTTTTACTGAGAAAAAATAAACTTGTCAATAATAAAGTTAGGAGATTTCTGTCATCATTTCTCAGCAGAACTCATGGAGTCCTTGATAGCTTTTCTGGCGCAGCTCTGTAATTTCTTGGCAAGATCGGATGGTATCGTTACTTGTTTGTTTGAGATGTTGAATGACCTGTCGAGACTCTTGATTTCCTTATTAAAAATAGTCGCGTAGATGATGCTAGCTGCGAGGTAAGAACCCGCTAGGTTCGGATGCGAGCCATCAGCGACGTGGAGGGGGTACTCCTTCGCGCGCTGGCTGTCACTGAGCCAGAGTCTCCACGCTTCGCCGACGGGGGCTACCACGCCCCCGTGGAGATCTGCCGCCTTCTGATAGCACGCTGTGAGCTTATCCTGCATATCAGTATCAAAGCCCTCGGGGTGCATGCGCCCCCAGGTCTGGAAGAGAATAAGCTTGGGCACTTTGGAGTTTTCTTCATTCTCTTTTGGCAGGAGGCTTGCCCACTTGCGCACGGCATCCAGTGTCTCCTCGGGTGAGATGGCTGGCATCATGCTCTGGTCTTGGAGAATGATGGCGTCGTAGCGGCGGGATTTGATTCTCTCCTTCAGCTTATCTGACTTCTCATCATGGAAATGTCCTTGGAGGTTAGCGCCGCCTTCGAGTAATCTGTCGCAATCCATGCGGATGCTCTTGCGGCGAGCTATTTCTTGTACCATGGCAGGGAGGTCATTGTAGAAGGTGTAGCTATTCCCGACAAAGAGGATATTGTACACCTTCTCTCTCCTAGCCTCGGCAGAGGTGCTAAAGAGGAGGATGAAACTTAATACAAAGGAAAAAAGGAAACGAAGTGTGCGGAGCTTGTTCATAGGCTGAATGTGGGTTAGAGGGTGAGGGTGAGGGTGAGGGTGGTTTCGCAGTTGTCATAGACAGAGGGTGAGCTCGTATCCTGCGCGCGGAGGCTGTTCTTACCTGACTGGAGGCAGAGCTCCCAGATGCAGGTGCCGTACTCGGGGGTGCGCTTCCCCTGTGACTTTCCATTCAAGAAGAGCTCCACTTCCTTACCATTGCTGTAAACCTTGATGTGTGCCTTAGCTTGGGTTCTCTCGCGGAGTCGTCTTTCTGCGATGTAGACGAAGGGGGTGTCCTTGTTCCAGTTTGCCTTGTAGAAGTAGAAGGAGTCCTTCTTATGCTTTCTGTCGAAGCTGACGAGCCCCTTGTCATTCTTGCCGTCGATCTCTCCTTCGGTGCGGTGTGCTGCGCCGAAGTCGAACATATTCCACACGAAGCTCCCCCAGATGTAGGGGCGCTCAGCGATAGCCTTCCAGTGCTCCTCATGGAAGTGAGTCTGCCAGTTCTCTGGATGCCAGTAGCTGGTGGCGACGGTTTTTTCTAGTGTTTCTTGTTGGTGCTTGATGCTGCCACCTGCACCGTATTCACTGATACCTATGGGGCGATGTGGGAGTCGCTTGTGAGTGCTATCTGCCCACGTGCCTATGTCTGAAGGATTTCCCCCGTACCAGCCATAGTACTTGTTCCAAGCGACGGCATCCGTGACGTGATTAATCGCATCGTCTATATTAGACGCGCAGACTGTCGGACGGCTCGGGTCTTCCTGACGCGAGAGATCGTGGAGCTCCTTGATGTATTCAAGGGGATTATCCCCGTAGGGATTCAGTTCATTGAAGATACCCCAGAAGCAGATGGAGGGATGATTGTAATTCTGACGTATCATCTCGATGAGCTGCTGCTTGCCATTCTCACGGAAAGAGGGCTGGTCGACGAAACCCTTGTCTCTATAACCACCAGGTCCGATGAAGGGGATCTCAGCCCAGACGATCATGCCGTAGCGATCGCAAAGTTCGTAAATGTACTTGTCCTGCGGATAGTGCGCGAGGCGTATGGCGTTCACGCCCATTTCTATCATGATCTCCATGTCTTCTTCATGGTGGAGAGGGTCGAGGGCACTGCCTATTTCTGCGCGATCTTGATGACGGCACACACCGCGCAGTTGGTAGGGCTTTCCATTCAAGAAGAATCCCTTGTCTGGATCTAGATGGAAGAAGCGTAAACCTAGGGGCTCCTCAAGGCTGTCGGTGATCTTCCCGTCCTTCAGCACATCGATGTGTGCGGTGTAGAGATGCGGGTCGAGTCGTCCATTCCAGAGACGGGGATTCTTGATGCTGAGCTGGAGTTCCTGCTCCTCCTTGTCTTGAGAGCTCTCGGCAGTCGCGGCGATATTACCGTCGGCATCGCGTAGGGTGATTCTTAGGTTAGCGGGGGCACTGAGCTGCACCTTCGCCTTGATGGTGGAGAGCTCGGCTGTCGTTTCTTGGCTGAGGTAGACACCCGACGAGCCGTAGTCATCGAGGCTGATGTGTACTGGGTCGAGGCGCACGAGCTCCACATCGCGGTACAGACCACCGTACATATTAAAGTCACCGAGCAGTGGCATGATGTCGAGGGTGGGGGCGTTGTTCACGCGTACGTAGATCTCATTTTGTGCACCGTACTTCACCGCGTCAGTGATGTCGACGTTGAAGGCGGTGTAGCCACCTCGGTGCTCACTGAGATGCTTGCCGTTGATGAAGACATTCGCGATATTTGCAGCGCCCTTAAAGCGCAGGTAGAGACGGGATCCTTTCCAATCTTCGGGGACTTGTAGGTTTTTCTTATAATTCCCCAGACCTCGGAAGTACTTCGTGTCGCCAGCGAGTGCGTCTTGATTCCACATGTGGGGGATGCTGACGCGTGTGGATTTTGTCTTGCTCACCTCCCAGCCTGGGGTGAAGTCCCAGTTCCTGTTCATATTGATATGATCACGTGCAGAGACTGCGCCTAATAGTAAAAGTGGGAAAAAGCTTAAAGGGAGAAGGGGAGTGAGGCGCATAATTATTTATAAATATAACGTTATGAGTTTAACATGGGGAGGCTGAGTCGTCAATTTTAAAAGACTGTCCAGCGAGCTTCTTTTCTGTGAATCTGTGGAATTAAGACCTGACAGGCTTTGTGATTGCCTTATGATGTTAATGTGATATAATGCGCACGAACAAGTCACAATATTACTTATACCATGGCACGTCTTAGAAAAAAAGTTGCACAACGACCTCCTGTCAAAGAGGTCGCAGCCGCAGTCGCTGCAAGTAAAAAGGAGAACACTCAGGGGCTGTCTCAAAAAGACCGCCTGTTTTACATCGTGCCCCCCGTCATTCTCCTGCTGATCTTTTTCTTCTGCGCGAAGAATTCACGCCCTTCGCGAGATATGGGCGCTAAAGCGATCGCTGCGAACGTAGCGCAAAGCCCTACGAAAAATAAGGTCAAGGCAGTCACTCCTGTCCCCACTCTTGTCATCCCTGCAGATGTGAATAATGATTTACCTGCCTATGTCATAGAAGAAGGGCGTGTGAATGTACTCGCAGGCGGAAAAGCACAGGCGGCGCAGAGTGGCTACGCGAGACGATTCCCCGCGAAGCTCGCCATAGATGGTTCGACGAAGAATGATGATCTGATATCTGTCGCGGAAGCCGTGGGCGGACGCAGCGCATGGTGGCAGGCTGAGGTCGCAGGTAATGGCGCCGCTGTATCCAGCATCGTTATTTATGGGGGTGGCTCAGCCAGTCCTGCAGGTAAGTTACTCGGTGGCTTCGAGGTCATCATCGAAGATGTGAATGGAGAAGTACAGACACGTAAGTTTAATGAGCAAGGCTTCGCCTTGGAAGGTCACGAAGAATGGCAGCTAGAAGCCCCATTCACGCTGAAGACAATTCGTATCAACTCTCTCGCAAAGCGCACTCCCGTTACACTGCGTGAAGTGCTCGCGATTAGCCCCAGTGCGCAGTAAATCCACTTTTTCTCTACCTATTACAGAATCCCTTTTATGACAAACGCTACATCCATTACCATGACCGAGCAGGGACTCCACGTCCCCGCCTACCCCATCATTCCATTCATTATCGGTGACGGCTCAGGTCCCGACATCTGGGCTGCGGCATCACGCGTCGTCGACGCCGCCGTGAAGAACGCCTATGGCGATACACGCGCTATCGCATGGAAGGAAGTGCTCGCAGGTCAGAAGGCCTTCGATGCACTCGGTACATGGCTTCCTGATGAAACTGTCGAAGCTTTCAATACGCATCTCGTCGGTATTAAAGGACCTCTCACCACACCAGTCGGTGGCGGTATTCGCTCGCTGAATGTGGCTCTCCGTCAGGGGCTCGACCTCTACTGCTGTGTGCGCCCTGTGACCTACTTCCAAGGTATCGAAACTCCAGTGAAGCATCCTGAAAAGGTAGAGATGGTTATCTTCCGTGAGAATACAGAAGACATCTACGCAGGCATCGAATTCGAAAGTGCTGGAGAAGAAGCTGCTGAGTTCTACACATGGTTGAAGCAGACACATCCTGATCGCGCGAAAAAGGTACGCTTCCCAGAGACTTCTGGTTTCGGTATCAAGCCTGTCTCTCGCGAGGGTACAGAACGCCTCGTGCGCTCCGCTATCCAGTATGCTATAGATAACAAGTGCCCTAGCGTGACACTCGTCCACAAGGGGAATATCATGAAGTTCACCGAAGGTGGCTTCCGTGACTGGGGCTATGAGCTCGCAGAAAAGGAATTCGGTGCGACTGTCATCGGTAAGGGACCATGGCGTGAGCTTCCCTGCGGTATCGTGATCAAGGACTGCATCTGTGATGCCTTCCTTCAGGAGATACTCTTGCACCCAGAAGAGCACTCCGTCATTGCGACGCTGAACCTCAATGGTGACTACTGCTCCGACGCTCTCGCTGCACAGGTGGGTGGTATCGGTATCGCACCAGGTGGTAATATCAACTACCGCACAGGTCACGCTGTCTTCGAAGCGACACATGGTACTGCTCCTAACCTCGCAGGTAAGAATGTCGCGAACCCATCTTCAGTGATTCTTTCCTCAGAAATGATGCTACGCTACATGGGCTGGACAGAGGCGGCTGATGCTATCCTTAAGGCGCTCGCTGCCGTGATCTCCGAGAAGACTGTGACAGCAGACCTTGCCGAGATGATCCCATCCAGCACGACGCTTTCTACCTCGGACTTCGCTGACGCACTCGTTGCTCAGCTCTAAGAGGACTTATTATGCAAGACCCTGTCTACGTACACAAAGCGTTTAGCTCTATTGCTAGCCGCTATGTCCGCGCGAATCATCTGCTCTCTATGGGGGCAGATGTCATGTGGAGGAAGCGCGTGCTCGACCTCATCGCTGAGTGGAAGCCCGCGCAGCTACTCGATGTCGCGACTGGGACAGGTGATCTCGCGCTGTGCATACAGCGCGCCTTTCCCGAGCTAGATGTGCTCGGGACTGACTTCTGCCGCCCCATGCTGGACGTAGCCGTGCAGCGTGGTCTGACGAATGTGCTGGAGGCTGATGCTCTCGCACTTCCTCTGGCGGATAGCTCCTTTGATGCTCTGACCGTCGCCTTCGGGCTGCGCAATATGGCAGACTATGGGGCTGCTCTACGTGAGTTCGCGCGAGTGCTGCGCCCAGATGGTCACTTGCTCATCCTTGACTTTAGCCTGCCTCGTCAGGCTCTGCTCGCTGCTCCTTATCGATTCTACCTTCACCGTGTCTTGCCACGTCTCGCAGGTTGGATCACAGGTGAGCCTGCAGCCTATACCTACCTCGGGCAGAGTATAGAGAGCTTCCCCCGTGGGGAAGCTATGTGCGAGCTCATTGAGAACAACGGCTATGAGGAAAGCTGCTGCAAGGAATTAATGACTGGTATCGCCAGTATCTACACCGCTCGCGTGGCGAAGTGATGTTCTATTTTCTGGGCTTCCTCGCCATGGGAATAGGGGGAGACCTCCGTCCTTGCTCACGAGGCTAGGAGTCATGAAGGTGCTGTAGTTGTAGCGTAACTCAGCGCCTTTTTTCGGTGTTTCTGGGAGGGTGATATGAATGCGATCCCCATCGAGGCGTACTGCGATCTCTTGGAAATCGGCGTTTTTGCTCGCACGGTATTGCCATCCTGTCATCTTTCCATCGAGTGAGTGAAGCTTAGCTGTGGCTTGGAGGATGACTTCTTTATTTTTTCGCTGAACTTCGATGATGCGAGGCGAGAGAAGGCTGCTATCGCCATGTTTCTTATGGCCAGTCATGTGGTAGAGCGCGATATCGCATAGGCGTGTGGCTACTCCCTTCTTTCCTGCTGGGTGGACGTTTGCGTCTGCCTGTCCTAGATCAAGAGAGCAGATGATATCTGCGTAATTGAGCTCATCGACTACTGCCTGCTGGACTTCGCGGAATTCAGCCCAGTGGGCGCGTAAGGGGGTGCTATCCTTGATGCGTGGGAGCTGCACTATGTAAAAGGGTAGGTCCTTGCGGTTGAAGGCCTGTCTGAAATCTGAGACGACGGTGCGCAGCAGTGTGGCGTTTCGTTCGTTGTTATTGACCTGAGCATTGCTTTCACCCTGATACCAGATGACGCCTTTTATTCCAAGTTTTGAGATGGGGTGAAGATGATGATTGTAGAGGAAGCTCGGCTTGAAGGGGTGGAGTATGGGGAGATCTTTCTCCTTCACGATGACTGCGAGATTCGCCTTCGCGCGCTCGCGCATCCACTGGGCGAACTCATCATCCTTAGCGTTCATCCATTTGCTGGCATGGAGGGGCTTCAGGAGAGGGCTTCGCTTGATGCTTTGTTCAGATATCCATGCTTCCATGCCCGAGCCACCAACGGCATTGCAAATGATGCCTATGGGTATATCGAGCTCTGCCTGCATCTGCTGCCCGAAGTATGCGCCCACGGCTGAGAATCCCTTCGCTGTGCTGGGGCTGCTGATTTGCCATTTCATCTGGACGAGTCCGTCCTTCAGCCATTGCTTATACTGGGCTACAGTGTAAGCTCGTCCTGTGGTGTGAAGTGGCGTACGGATGCTCATGAAGCGAAGCTGAGGGATGTCAAAGCTGGCAGAGTCGGCACGCGCGTCTGCGAAGCTATTCATGATGTAAGCCATATTCGACTGTCCACTCGCGAGCCAGACATCACCGATGAGGATATCCTTTACCGTACTTGTGCCCTCACTGTCCGAGGCAGTGAGGCTGAGACCTGTCTGTGCAGATACCGGAAGCTTAGGAGCGCTGAAGTCTACAGTCCAAGCACCTCTGCGATCGCAGGTCGCGCTCTTCCTTTCCCCCATCCATGTGACAGTGATGGTTTCGCGGGGCTTTCCCTTACCCCAGACTTGCAAGGCTTCATCGCGCTGTATGACCATGTGGTCTTGGAAGACTGGGGCGAACTCGGGGGCTGCTTGCAGTATGGTGCCAAGCAGGCAGAGGGTGAAGAGGGGCGTTTTCATGATTTTTTTCAATTAAGGAAGTCTCCATGCCTGACGGTACTGGAGGTATTCCTTCTTCGGCATGATGACGTAGATAGGTTCCTTGTCAGGATCGAGTCGGGCGATGATGGCGCGCAGTACTTTCTCATCCATGGTGGTGCAGCCAGCAGAGGGGGTAGCACCATTCTTACGCCAGATGTGGAAGAAGATGGATGAGCCTGCTCCCGCGCGTGGAGCGCCTAGCTTGCACTCGTCTGTGTTGTGATGAATGAGGAGCTTGATGCTGTGTGCATGATCATTCTGACGCATGAGTTCATTCTTTTCCCATGCGGTCTGCGCGGGACGCTTCAGGCGTATATGACGGTTGTAGAGCTTTGGTTGTGTCACGTCGCTGACCCAGAGATCAGATGGCCCGACGCGCACCTCCTTCATGTCGGCGTTCTTTTTTACAGGGGTCTTCGTTGTGGTGTAGAGTCCGCCTATGGCGAAGATGCCAGCGGGCGTGCGCCAGTCGCCTTCGCGCTTTGTAGTAGCGCCGCGCGGGTTGTCGTGCAAGCCGTGACCCCAGACGAGACCTGCTCGTCCCAATCGACCAGAATATGGCCCCATGACGCGTACCCATTGACCCTGATTGTTGCGCTCTAATAATGAAATTTTGACTGTAGAAGAGTCCCATGTATCAGCGACACCGATGATGGCTTGCTTATGATCGCTCGTGACTTGAGCGCTCAGCGTGGAGCTAATAGCAATGAAAAGTAATGAAAGTGCGCGTAGTATCATATCTTCTCAGAGTATAAAAAATCGCATGGCATATAGCAAGTATTAAAGTGCGAATCCGCTCTGCTATGGGCTGCGGGCGCACTTTTAGCTTGTTTATATAGGGTGTGCATGAGAGAATAAGCTATGCAGTTTGATCGCGTCATTATTACAGGAGCCTCCTCGGGGTTTGGTATGGCTTATGCACGTCGTCTTGGGGCGGAGTGCTCAGAGCTATGCTTGATCGCGCGCAGAAAGTCAGTGCTGCTACAACTGGAGGTCGAGTTGAAGGCCGCATATCCTCAGCTACAAGTGCATATCCTCGCCTGCGACTTAGCAGCCGCTGAGCACAGAGCCACTCTGATCCAGTCTCTCACGCAGTTGTCAGAAGGAAAGGGTAGTACTCTGCTGATTAATAATGCAGGACTTGGCGACTACGGGGCTTTTGCAGAGAGTGAGGCGAAGCGTAATTCGGAGATGATGATGGTGAATATGGTCGCCCTGACAGAGCTCACACGCGCCTTGCTTCCTAGTATAGAGCGACAGGGTGGGGCTGTTATGAATATTTCTTCACTCGCGTCTGATGTGTTTATTCCTGATTTTGCGGTCTATGCCGCGACCAAGGCTTATGTTACTTATTTCAGCGAGGCTCTACGCCTAGAATATAAAGAGAAGAATATCCCTGTTCTCGCTGTGTGCCCTGGTCCTGTCCGTACTGGATTCGGTACGGCCGCGCGCCGTGAAGGCTACACAGGGAACGTCACCCCAGGGCGTGATGTCCTCGATTGCTCTGTCGATATTGTGATCAATGGTAGTCTTGATGCTCTCCGCGCAGGGTCGGCTCGCTTCTATCCTTCCCTGAGGGTACGACTCGCAGCCCTCTTTATCCGCAATACGCCACTCTGGGCGCTGCGTCTCATCCTCTCGATGCGCCCACGACGCGTGTCAGCTCAGTAACCTCACTCTAGCTAGTATTCCTTTTTTTTGACGATGAAGTGGACATTTGTAAAAGTTAGCTTATCCCTCTCTATACTTCTGGCGGCAGCCTCGCTGATGACGCCTTATCCAGAACGACTCGCTCGTTTGTTGATTGCGAATTTTCTGCGTGAACGTCCTGCTCAGCCTGCCGTCTCTACTATTCCTGCGCGTGCGCCAGAAGAAAAAACTCCAACTCCTCAGCCTGTAAAGCCAGTTGTCCCTCCCACACCTAGTATAAGTAGCTTCATGGCCTCGCGTCCGTGGAATCCGATGAAGGATTTCGCTTCGACCGCGGACATCGTCTTACCTCCTTTTCCACCTGTGATGCCTACACGCGTCGAGGCGGAAAACTATGAGCATATCACCGAGATAGAGCCGGGGTTCAAACTCGCTTCTTTCGTGAAGTTCTCAGAAGGGACGACAGCAAGTCAGGATAGAAAAAAGCGTGATGCCTATATCGCCAAAGTGAGCCTAGATCTTCTTCTTCCTAAGGCTGCGGATGGTAAGACGCTCTTAAAAGCGAACAAGCATCTGCCTGATATCTTAGCTGATTATGAAGGTCTGATGGAGAATGCTCGCGTATCTAGCTGGTACCATTCTATCTACAATCATAAGAAGAATCACATGCGTAAGAATGCGGCGACTCTTTCCCGTATGATCAGTAAGCATAATTATTACGATACAGATACGATTCTCGAGATCCAATCCCCCAAGACGAAGCGCAAGTGTGTGTGGATACAGGCGGATATGGATGTGGTCTCTGACGGCTCAGATGGAGATCGTCTACCTGATATGCCTGACAGTATCAAGAATAGTAACTTCTATCAGCCATCTACCTCATACCGCTGGCGTAAGAAAACCGATACGCCCAACCCCTTACTCCCACACTGGGAGAAGCGTCTCGCAAAGCTGCGCAAGGATAAGGCTAGCGCCTCTTCTATCGATCATGCAAAGCGCGTGATCTACGAGCTGAAGACCTACAGTTTCCTGCTGGCCGACTATGATCCCTTTATCGTGATTCCCCTCACATTAAAGGAGGGGGATAGCTCTTATCAGCCTGATCCCGGTGATTATGCCGTCGTCATCGCTGATGATAAAATCTACCCAGCCATTGTCGGTGACTATGGCCCACGCTACAAATCGGGTGAAGCTTCTTTACGCCTCTGCCAAGAGATCAATCCTCGGGCGAATGTGTATTCTCGCCCTATTTCTGATTTAGGCGCGTCTTACATCATATTCCCCAATACAAAAGAAGAAAACGCAGGTCCTATTGATTACGAAACACTTTATAAAAAGTGTAATCAATACCTGAACGAAATCGGCGGTTTAAAGAGCGGGGTAAAATTGGAACAAATGAAAGATAAATTGTCCAATTAGCCGAAACTGTTTTAAAAATAATTTAGAAAAATATCCAAGAGTACTTGAAATAAGGAGGATTGTCTGCTAATATAGTTTCAATCCAACTTTTTCATAATACAAGCGTGCCGCAAAGCTCGCAGTATCATCATTAGTAAACAAATGTTACATCCATCTTTAAATCCCGATCGCGCAACTCTCAACTTCTTAAACGCATACTCTGAGGGAGTACGTGATGAAGGGGAACGACTTCAGAAAGATGGAGCCGTTACGCAAATTTTTGGTAATCATCTCTTTATTCAGGGGCGAGTGGAGACTCAAGGAGAGGTGTTCCGTACCAGCCTTCGCTTACAGGGTAATCGCTGGTTTGGTTCTTGCACAGCTGAGGATGCAGACCTCGCTGGCGCCTGCGTCGTTGCGACGATGATTGAGCGCATGTACCGCGGCGCGAGCATGCCCGAGAGCCCAAACGAGCTTGATGATACCCCGCTCGTTGACGTCATTGAAGAAAAGTTGGATCGTGAACTTGATGACAGAGAAGCAGATTTCGTCCTGAAGCTGGAGAAGCGATATCGTCGTTTCGTGATTGAGCAAAGTATTCATGACCATGATCTCGTGCGTCTGAATCCTCGCTGGGAAATCACAGGCTACGCTGCACTCGAACTCTGGCCAGTAAGCCCTAAGAATATTCTGGAGTTCTGGAACTACATTGCCTACGCCTTCGTGAAGAAGCGTATCTCCTACCCTGAGTTCATGAGCTGTATCACCGACCTTGAGAAGGTGCAGCGCAAGATCAAAGAATGGGAACAACAAAAGGAAGTCGGAACGTGGTATGACCGCATTCAGAGTGTGAATGAGCGTCCTCCTCAACCACCACGCCATGGCATGAACCTGCGCATGGTTTCGACAATTAATGAAGCCCATTTCGAATATCGTGCTGATGCAAATTGCCCATGGACACCTATCCGCGAGCAGTCCGAATTGATAGACATCATGGAGGAGTACTGGAAGGGTGCGCTGAAGCTTGATCCCCAGTCTGATATTCTTCTGAATGTTCTCTACGAGTACGCACAGAAAGACGCACAAGTTGTTCTCGATCTTGACCTCGAGGTCGCCTGCGCTACGATGAATCGCCTCTTCCACCAGTCAGCTCTGAAGGGCTACTTGGTGAACCTTGATGAATGCTACTTCAAGGTAGTGCAGGACTCCCTCAAGTGGATTTGTATCGATGATCCTATCGTTCCTGACTGCTACGGTCTTCAGCTTGTCACCGCATCTGGTGTGCACGTGTCTCACTCCGTGCGCCAGCTCCCCGGTCTCGTAGAGCTCTACCAGTCCGATGAAACTGTGTTCCCAGGCCCCCCACGCTGGCTCGAAAGCACAGAAGTAGAGCCTCGCTATTCCATTCCTAAGTCGGTGATTGACAGCCTTGAAGGGGTGGAGTTCTTGCGCAAGATTGGTGCGACACTTCCACCAAGTATGGAGGAGCGCGTCGAGGATATCGAGATGATGCCTACCTTCACAATGAAGATCGTTCGCGGTCTTACCAGCGCTGATACTGAGCATGTTATTCTCGATATTACAGCTGAAGACTCGCAGGGTCGT
This sequence comes from uncultured Akkermansia sp., assembly GCA_964370895.1. GTDB lineage: Bacteria > Verrucomicrobiota > Verrucomicrobiia > Verrucomicrobiales > Akkermansiaceae > Akkermansia. The sequence continues at coordinate 28,722 of CAYJLR010000003.1, forward strand.
CGCTGCGAAAAGCTTGGCAAGGACGACTGGGAGGTTGTCTCTCAGGTGCAGATGAAGGATAAGGCTCTGCTGCGCTTCATCCGTGACCATCTCTACCCCATTCCTCAGTTAATCGAGGAGATGAGCTTCACCTATGATTCCTCATTAGGCTCTTACAAGAGTCGAATCACGAAGCAATTCCCCGAGCGATTCGCCGATTGGGCAAAGGAGCTGAGCTCTGATATAGCAGTGAAGATGGATGGTAATCTTCAGTCCCTTCTTGACGATCCTGTCGCTGCAGCTATTCGATTTGAAGTTGTTAACCAAGAGATTGACTGGTTCGATCTTCGTGTCGTGATCGACGTGGAAGGTGTCACGCTCAGTAAGGAGCAGATCCGCTCTCTCGTTTCCGCACGTGGTGGATACGTCCGCATGGATGATGGTCGATGGATGCGACTGGAAATCAAGCTGGACGAGGATCAGCGTGATGCAGTCACACGCCTCGGTCTTGACCCATTCGACCTTTCTGGTGAAACCCACCGCATGCATGCCCTCCAGCTTGCTGACCCACGAGCCGCTGAGGTCTTCGATCCGAAGGCATGGCAGCGCATTAAGGATCGTACATCAGAGATTAAGATCGATGTGAAGCCTGATGTGCCCACTGCTCTGCAAGCTGACTTACGTCCTTATCAGGTAGAAGGTTTCCACTTCCTCGCTTATCTATCCGTCAATGGCTTCGGTGGTATCCTTGCTGATGACATGGGTCTGGGTAAAACGATTCAGTCCATTACTTATGTGCTGTGGCTGCGCGAAGAGTTCGAGCGTAATAACAAGCCAAAAGGACGTAAGAAAGCCCCATCGACACCTCCTGTTCTCATCGTCTGTCCGAAGTCAGTCTTGGACGTCTGGGCGAGCGAGACGAATAAGTTCGCACCGAATATCCGTGTGCTTGTGATCCGCAGTAAGGATCAGGCAGATATGGAAGCGATCAACAGCGAGTACGATATGGTCGTGATCAACTACGCGCAGCTGCGTGTCTGTAGTGAGCAGATCAACTCGGTGAAGTGGCTTACAGTCATTCTCGACGAAGGTCAGCAGATTAAAAATCCTGATTCGAAGGCTGCGAAGGCTGCTCGCGATATCAACTCAACGAACCGCCTCGTGCTCTCGGGTACGCCTATTGAGAACCGTCTCTTAGATATGTGGTCACTGATGTCCTTCGCCATGCCGGGTGTGCTCGGTAGCCGTGCCTATTTCAAAAAGCGATTCGACAAGCGAAAGGATCTGAACAGCCAGAATCGCCTTGCGGCGCGTCTGAAGCCCTTCCTCCTTCGTCGTACGAAGCAGCAAGTAGCACGTGACCTTCCACCACGTACGGAAGAAGAAGTCTACGCGAAGATGGAGCCAGTGCAGCAGCAGCTGTACAAGGCAGAGCTGCGTCGCATCCAGAAGGCTCTACTCGGAGTGGACTCCGACGAATCCGTCAAGAAGAACTCCTTCGCTATTCTGCAAGGCCTCATGCGCCTGCGTCAGATCTGCTGTCACCCTGGTCTCGTCGATCAGCGCTATGCCAAGGAAGAGAGCGCGAAGCTTACCGCCTTGTTCTACCTCCTCGATCAGCTGCGTGATGCAGGACATAAGGTCCTCGTGTTCTCCCAGTTCGTCTCCATGCTTGAAATCATCAAGACAAGACTCGAATCGGAAAACCGTCCTTACAACTACCTCACAGGTCAGACAAAGGATCGTAAGGCAGAGATTGAGAAGTTCCAGACGACAAAGGATCCTAGCGTCTTCCTTCTCTCGCTGAAAGCCGGTGGAGCTGGTCTTAACCTCACCTCTGCGTCCTACGTTATCCTCTATGATCCATGGTGGAACCCTGCAGTGGAAAGTCAGGCGATTGACCGTACGCACCGTATCGGCCAGAAGAATAAGGTTATCGCTTATCGTCTGCTCACACGCGATTCTGTGGAAGAGAAGATCCGCGTGCTGCAGCACCAGAAGAATCAGCTTGTTAGCAATGTGCTCGGTGATGAAGGCTTCGCCTCCAGCCTCGATCTCAATGACCTTCAGTTCATCCTCGCCCATGGTGACGATAACGACGAGCCAATTGATATTTAATATTCATTTAAATCACACAAAAAAGCCTCTGTCACGCGACGGGGGCTTTTTTGTGCATAAGCGTATGTATCTGACGCATGAAAAAGCCTCAGCCGTAAGACTGAGGCTTGATTAACATACTGTGCGATAGAGATGATACTAGGATCTGCGACGACGACGCGCCAGCAGTCCAGCTAGTCCGAGTAAGGCGAGTGCGCTGCTACTAGGTTCTGGCACCCCCTTTGTCTCGATGAAGAACATTCCAGCTGCTTCGTCATATTTTAGCGACGCATCTTCTCCTAGTGTAGCCTGAGCTTCAGCTGAGAGCTCTAAGTACCTGAAGTAATCTACATCAGCTGCTGCAAGGGCACCATCCACGTAGAGGTCTCTGACATTTGTGAAGAGCATGAGATAGTTGTTCTCATCAAGCTGTGGCATGCCATCAAAGTTCAAGGTCAACTTACTTGAAGAACTCAGGAGTAAATCACCACCAAGTGAGAGTGCTCCATTCATTGTAACACTGCTCGCTGATGTAAGATCGAGATTCGCATTAAGCTGGGCTACGCTAACGCTTGAGCTACTGGTGCGAAGGATATTATCATGGGTGACTTTTCCCTGCTTAGCTATATCTTTTACGGTTAAGCTGTCTTTTACTACAATTGTGCCAATCACTGAGTTCGTGGACTGGAAGTTTTTGTCAATGGTGAGTCCACCCGTGATTGTTAACTTTGCGTCAGCTGAGCTGAAGTGTATATCAGTGCCAGCTGTGAGACTGAGTCCTGATCCTATTGAGTTCGTCGTTCCTGTGATGTGGAGTTCACCTGTATTCTGTACTGCGACATGCCCCGTGACGCTGCTATTGGAGAGCTCGAGCGTACCTTCATTGACAGTGACTTCGCTTATAGCGAGATTCGTATTGACGAAGCTAGTACTATTACTGCCTTCCTTCGTGAGGCTATCAGCTGTGAGAGTTTTTCCTGCTCCGTCGAAACTGTAAGCGATGCTGTTGTTATCAATAAGTATGCTAGGAGTGCTGATATTTTGGGCTAAGCTGATGCTGCGCGAACTGATTGTAGGAGTTCCTTCTTCTATATAATCATTGAAGACTGTCGCGCGATTTCCATCCAGCTTGCTGTGATAATAGCCGCTGATGTCGCCACTTGTTGTACTTGCATAGCGTACCCAGCCGCTTGTGTAGGTAGCGACACCGCCATCGTCTGTCGCGTCTATGCCTCCCCACTCGCTGCTGCCACCACTCCATACCTGCGCATTGTCTGCGGCACTATAAGAGGCTTCCAGCTGCTTGAGTGAGTCGGGCGTATTGATGTTATAGATGGAATTGAGGGCATATTCAGTAGAGCCACTCCAGACCCACTTTTCTGTGCATTCGGGATCGGTGTAAAGTTCAAAGCGCTGAATGTCCGTTGTGCTCTGCTTGACGTATAAAGTTGTGGTCCCGTATTTCAAATCATCAGAGTCCGCAATGATGATAGATTTAAGTTCCCCGCTCGCGTCTAATTCGAAGCCATAGCAGGTGATGACGTGCCCCTTGCTATAAGCGTCTTTTCCTACGCCGATAGCAGCTATCTGCCCCTTAGTAACCTGCTGTAATTGCCCATCTACTTCTTTATACCCCATAGCTTCCACGAGTCGGCTCGTGACATCGGCTAAAGTTTCTGTTCTATAGTCTGATATGTAGTTGTATTCGTTGTTTTGATAGCTCAGTTGTGTAGTGAAATAATCACTAAAATAGCCTGCCGATTGATCAGCTCCTGATTGGAAAGGCAGAGGGTTTGATCCGCTTGTGACACCAGCAAAATACCATTCTGCGAGTCTACCAAAATTTGATTCTTCGCGATTTTCAAATGTATGATAGAATTTGTACCCTAGGTCTAGCGACTGCGTGCCCGCGAACTCAGCGACATATTTTTTATCATATGTATAGCCTGATTCTACCTTTTTTGTCGCAAATACCCCATAGCTGTGTTGCCAGTATTCGATGACATTTGCGCCTGCTTGATACCAGCATGAATCAACATCGGAGCGGAGTTGAGAAGTGATTCCATCGCTATACCATGTGTTGGAGTAGAGGAAAGTATATACATCACCTTTTAGATCGCCCATGACTTGCTCGACTGTTACTGTACCGTCGAATGCTTCTTCTAAACCAAGCTGAGGCTGTCCACCGTCTGTACTCCAGAACTCGCCCTTGCCTGAATCAAAGAAGAGCGTGGAGTTTTCGATGTTATCTTTATCTACTCCCGCTGCTATGTATGTCTGTGCGGCAAGAGGTAAGGATGACAGTATGGACAGTAAGATAAGTGATTTTATTTTCATTATGTTAAAAGAAAACTCTTTGAGATTAATAACAAAAATATGGACTTTTTGCAAGCATATTATCCATGGATCTAGATTTTTTCTAAATCCATTTTACAAGAACATCTAGTATGCCGTACATTTCACATCACTAGAGCTACCCTTAATGAACTTACTCTTGACAGAGCGTGGGGTAAGATGTTATTTTTAATGCAGAAATAGTACTATGCTTTTATCGATTAAACAATATGGAGACCCTGTTCTGCGCGCGAAAAGTGCGCCCATCGAGCAGGTAGATGCAGAGATTCAGACTCTAGCCGAGAACATGCTTGAGACAATGTATGCAGCAAATGGTATAGGATTAGCAGCTCCCCAGATCGGACTGAATGTACGCATGGTCGTCATTGATATCCCCGAGGATGAAGAGGAAGAAGATGTCGAGAATATCATCGTGAATGGTGAAGAGTGCTCTCTATATTCCATCATGCCCATGGTATTCATCAATCCTGAGATCGAAGCTTATGGAGTAGAAGAGCTCTTCACAGAGGGCTGTCTCAGCGTGCGCGATATACGCTCTAATGTCTCTCGTCCTACGCGCGTAAAAGCGAAACTCACCCAGCTCGACGGCTCTGTATTAGAGATAGACTGCGGTGGACTACTCGCGCGCTGTCTGCAGCACGAATACGATCACTTAGAGGGCAAGCTCTTTACTGATCGTGTCTCATCAGCAGCTCGCATCACACTCGTGAAGAAGCTGCGCCGTCTCGGGTCATCACTTTATCGCTAAGAGTTTTTAGCACAAAAAAAGCGAAGCAGTACCCGTGGCCGCTTCGCTCTGGATTGTCACATGCGCCTCATATTAGGCGCATGTTTCTGCTTCTGACTCTGACATGATGGAGCAGTTGACCTCACAGGGGAGATTCGGGCATATGACCTGTGCAATAGGGCAGGTGCGTGCTAGCTCTTCCGCCTCGGGTTCGAGGCTAGAAAGCGCCGCAGGAAGGTGAATATTAAAAACAAGCTTCTTTACCTGTAGCTCCTCCTCTACAACGGCTGATTCGATGCGCACGCCCTGACCTGGAAGTCCGAGCTCTGTCGCGCGTAAATAGAAGCACGTAGCCATGCAGCTCGATAGGGCACTGATCAAGAGGTGTAGAGGAGTAGGCATGACACCTAAGCCTCCAAACTCGCATGGGATATCAGTTTTCCACTCAGCGGCTGAATTATAAGATAAGTTTAAGGTACGCGCAGTATCTTGACTGGTAGTTAGGCATACGTATTCCATGTGCTTACATTAGCAAACACGTCATAGCTTGACAAGTTGAAATTTATTAGCGTATCGAAAAATAATCTAACTTATGAAATTGGATTTCAACATCTTAGCATGATTTCTTTTTGGAATTATTCTTTTTCAAGTATGTAAGGGCATAAGCAGTAAAGAAAAATATGCCTAAAACGACAATGATCGTAGCGCCTAAATGCCAGGCGAGGGGGTAGGATAGGAAAAATGCAGTCACAGACGCCAGAGCTCCTATAATGCCACCGCCCCAGAATATATACTGTGCTTTATTAGTCAGTAAAGACATCGTAGCCGCAGGAGCTACGAGTAAGCCCAGTGTGAGAAAAGAGCCCACTGCTTGGAGAGACGAGACGAGTACGAGGATAGTTAGAGCGAAGAGTCCATATTGAAACGCGCGTGTCGGTATCCCCATCGAACTCGCCATACGCGCATCAAAGAGGAAAATGAGCAGAGGACGCTGGAATATCGTTAATCCTAAGACTGCGAATACGCCCGTAGCGTAAGCGATCCAGAGATCCATATGGCTCATACTCATAATGCTCCCAAAGAGCCAGTCATCTATCTTCTGCTGTAAGCCTAGCTGCACAAGGATGATATAACCTGTTGCAAATGCAGCTGAATGCATGATGGATAGAGCAGTGTCTTGCTTGATGCTTGAGGTGCGAGAGATGAAAATCGAGCCAAGCCCGACGATAAGTGCTGCAAGTATGGCTCCAAAGAGGATAGTCAGCTGAACGAAGCCAAAGAGGAGAATGGCAAGGGCTATACCCGGTAAGAGGGCGCAGGAGATAGAGCCTATCTGGAGGGCAGTGCGTCTCAAGATGATCAGAGCACTGACGAAACCATTCGTAAATCCTATGAATGCGCATGCCCAGAGGCTTCGCTGGGCGATGGGCTCGCGGAGGAAATCTAAAAACTCATTCATAGAACTTATAGTGTGAGGCGCTTTCCGTAAGCTTTTTGGAGATACTCATCGCGGAGTACTTCCTCAGTGCTTCCCGCAGCGATGAGTCGCTGACGTAGTAGCATACATTGATCGAAGATGAGAGGAGCAGTCTTGAGATCATGGTGAGAGGCGATGACGAGCCGCCCTTCATGGGCGAGATCACGTAGGAGATCCGCTAGCGTGTGCGTGCCCGTGAGATCGAGTCCAGTGAATGGCTCATCTAGTAGAAGGATATGCGCTTCCTGTGCGAGGGCTCTCGCGAGGAAGGCTCTCTGCTGCTGACCTCCTGAGAGTGCACCTATTTGTCTGTTTTGAAGATCAGTAATTTGGAGAGCTTTGAGGGCTTTCTCTACAATATCATGGTCATGCTCACTCATGGATTTCCAGAGACCGAGTGATGGGTAGCGCCCCATTTCCACGAGCTGGCGTACCGTGAGAGGGAAGCTCCAGTCTATTTCGGAACGCTGGGGCATGTAGGCTATCTCATGCCTAGGTAGTGTGCTGCCTTCCCAGAGAATCTTGCCACTCTCTAGGGGGATAAGTCCAGCGATAGCATTGATAAGGCTGGATTTTCCTGCTCCATTTGGACCGATGAGAGCGAGTGAATGCCCGCAGCTGATGCTCATATGAATGTCATCAAGCGCGAGTACGTCACCGTAGCGCACGGAGATAGCTTGCAGATCGAGCTGATGCGCCTTCGGGTGGTCGTGAGGAGCACCCCAGCATATATGCGAGGAAGAAGAGCTTACCATACGAAGAGTAGAAGATCGTGAAGCTGTTGTCCCTGTGTCCAGCAAGACTGCGACTGTGAGGGTTTTTGACTGGGTTCTAGTGTGAGAGTGACGGCTTGCTGCGTATTGCTGCCTGCCTTCTCTGGCCACTGTACTTCTATAAGTATCTCCATCATGCCTGTATCGGCAGGGATAGAGAAGCTAAAGGACTTGCTATGAGCGGGGATTTCTTGCGTGTCTAGAAGCATGCGCCCCGCGCAGTTGAGCTTGATGCTGGTGGGTTCACCTGTGTAGCGTATGCTTGCGTAGACGGGGATGAGATTATCCTCAGCTTGCGTGATTTTTCTCTCGTCTTTTACTTGAGAAGTTATAGGCGCCTCGCTAGGCATAGTGAGCTGGAGTAGAGGGTAACCAGCGATTGCTAGTCCTACTGAGGCCATGATACAGCTAGTTAAGGGGGTCATGGTGCTGGTGTTGTTTCTTCGCCGAGACCTTCACTGATGGCGCGGACGTTTTCTTTGAAAATAGACGCATAGTCGTTGTGAGTCTGATGCACGCCATCCATGTTGATAGGTCTGGTTGTTGCGCCTATTTCTCTTGCTATGTTCTCTAGCATTTTTGGAGAGCTAGTGAGTTCTGTGAAGATGCAGGATACCTCGCGGCGGCGTAGCTGTTTCAAGAGGATAGCTAGGCTAGCCGTGTCGCCTTCGCTTTCCTTTGATACTCCAAACAAGGGGACGGCGATAAAGTTAAACTCCTTGCAGAAATGACTCATAGCAGCATGGCCTGTGACTAACACGCGCTTCTGATGTGGGATCTTTGCGAAGCTAAGCTTCGCGGAGCGACTGAGCTCGTCGAGTAAGCTGATGTATTCCTGAGCACCCTTCTCATATTGCTGTTTACGAGCAGGGGTCCGCCGGATGAGATCCGTGAGTAAAGTCTGCGTAGCGCGCTTCATATTAGCAGGGCTGTTCCACCAGTGAGGGTCAGGGACTTGGCTGCCTGGAAGCATGACGTCGGGGATATCCTTCCCCAGCTCTAGAATACTTGTTCCCACTGGGAGTGAGTCACGGAGCTTTGGTAGATAAGGCTCTATGTTTTTTCCGCATGCGAGTATGAGATTTGCTTGAGCTGCAGCTGCGAGCTGTGCTGTGCTAGGGTCGAAGCTGTGGAGATTCGCTCCTTGGGGGAAAAGGTTTACCACGTCTACATCTTCTCCGCCGACATGGCGCGCTATATCAGACAAGACTGGGTGAAGGCTTGCTATCTTCACACGGTCTTCTGCATGTAACCCCGAATGAAAACAGAGCAATAAGGCGAGATAAATAAAAGTCAGGTGTCGCATCAAGAATCATCATAGCACAACTATTGAAATATGGCAAATAATCTTTGTTCCAACGGGGGAGATCTGTTCATAGTAGAAGGTGTTCTCATTTCAAAAATGTATTTTTTCCCTACTAATGATATAGGTTGACAAGTTAGGCTGTAATTGCTATCTTTTTCTTGGATGTTCATGAGTTCTTGTACATTTACTAGAGCTACCCTCATATCTAGTTTGAGCTTTTTTTTAACAGCTAGCTTAAAAGCTAGTGATCATACAAACGCGCCCTACTCTGAAAGCGCACAGCGCGAAACTATTGAAAAAATATTAAATGACCTTTCTCTGATTACTGTTAATCAAAGTGATATGCTTGTTTGCTCAGAAATTAGTTCTTTAGAAGTAGATTCTTCTTCAGGAAATGAGGATGAACTCGGTTTAGACTTAGAAATAGAGAAAGAGAAGGGAATACTAGATCTGGGATCGAAAACCACTCACCTTTCAAAAGAAAGCCTGAGTGACAAAGAATTCTTTCCAAATGAAGAATTAGTAAAAGAAAGTGAAGAGTTTGAATTAGATTCACGTGTGCTTGGGGCTACTAGAGCGAATACGGGATATGATTTGTCCAGCTCGGATGGCTCTTCCGACATTTCTCCATTCATGGGGGTACAAGATGAGCTTCAGAATCCAGTCTCTACTGTTGATGCACTGTCGGAAGAAGGCGATTACCCTGTTTATGAAATAGAGGAAAAAGCTCGTGATCGTGTCTCTGCTTCAGAGCTAAGTACAGTTTCTACTCAAGAGAGCAGCCCGTATGCGTCACAAGCTGCTGTCTCGACTGTCCAGAACTCTAGCGGCTTTGCTGCTGCAGCTGTGATGGGGAGCAGCGGAGGATTCAGTATGTCTGCTGAATCGAGCCCGTCTCAAGCGGAAGTCCGCGCGAGTGTTCGAAATTATGAGGTAGATGGCACGGTTAAGCTCACATCAAGTGATAATCTCGTTTTTGGGAACTCATTGATATCGGGAGGATTTGAATTAAATATCGTAGGCACAGATATCGTTCTTCCTGACGGATCTATAGATTATGCTACATTAGATGGGGATAATCTCTACAGAGGATTTTTTATTAATTACACTGGTGTCGCGGCTGGTACTAAAGCTGAGGTTAACTTAAAAGGTGTTAATACATTCCAGAATTTTACGACGACAGGCTCCACCGCTTATGGTGGTGTGTTTACCTTATATAAAGGTGGTACGCTGAATTTTGGCGAAGAGCGTGTTACTTTCATTAATAATCATTCTATTACTAGTAGTACTGGTTCCGCTTCGGGTGGTGTATTATATGTAGAAGGTGGAGGAGTTGTTTCTGATATTAATGCGGACTTTATTAATAATTCTTCGGGGCGAACCGCTACTGCCCCTAGTACTTCAATCGCTCGAGGGGGGGCGATCGCTGTAGCTGATTTGACTAGAACAGGGAAAAAGGCAGTCATAGGTGATATCAATGGTCTGTTCCAAGGCAATGAGTCTTCTCATGGTGGTGCTATCTATGTAGGAACGCGTGGACAGATTGGAAATGTATCTGGTAGCTTCATCGGTAATACTGCAATGGGAGCTCCGCACATAGGTTCTACTACAGGTGGAGCGAATGGTGGTGCTATCCGAGTATGGGAGGGATCTATAGGAAACTTGGATGCTACCTTCCGTGATAATATCTGTTATTCCATAAGCGGAGGTGCGACTGGAGGTGCTGTAGCTCTAGATTACACAGAGGTAAAAGGCGGGATTACAGGCCACTATGAGAATAATACAGTATTCTCTGGCAATAGCTCGGCTCAAGGTGGCGCATACTCGCTTAAAAATCAAATTGCTGAAAAAGCTCTCGTCTTTACCAACACAGATTTCATCGGTAACGCAGCGGGTTCAGCTGCTGCCGCAACAAGTACTGCCAAGGTGCAGGGCGGTGCCTTCTATATCGAGAACTCAGCTGATGTGTTCTTCATTGCAGATGGGGAAGATGTACTCATGAGCGATAACTACACGATCAAGGGTGCATTTTGGAATTCCACCACGAATCAGATTCTAGAGACGACCAGCTCAGTAAAAACCTATAATGCTATCTATGCGAAAGATTCTACAGTCTATCTGCAGACCACGGCAGGGAAATCTGATACGATCACTATTAATGATAGTATCATGGGTGAAGGCTCGAGTATCCTCGTTGTCGACGCGGCAGGAGATGCGCGATACGATGTGATCATCAATGATGCGATCGGTCTACCTCAGCTCGTTATTGAAAACGGTGGCGTGGAGCTAGGTACCTATAGCCCCGCGGAGGGCGAAGATCGTGTGGGACGCTTTTCTAATGAGGCGAGTTTGACGATACACGAGACAGGGATTCTCAAGGCGAATGCAAACTCACTCGATAACGTCGGTGACGTCACGCTCCACGGCACATCGCGCGATAATGCAGGTGTTCTTGAATTCACAGGAGGTACATTGAACTCTAATATTAATAAGGTAACAGGTACAGAAACGCTCGAAAGCGTGAGAACTGGGCACATTGATATTTTAGGGAAAACCACCTTTGCACAGAATAATGTCGTGAACGCCGATACGATCAATGTGCGCGATACCCTGAGCCTTATGGAAAACACGACTGTCAATGTGAATACGCTGCTTTTCCATGGCTATAACAAAGATGATGTCAATAACGGCGGTAACCAAATCGTCATGGATACGAGCTCGCAGCTGAGTTTCTCAACTTTGGAACTCCATTTCGCTGAGGCTAATCCTGGAGACCTTTTCAACCTCATCGTCAGTAATGATGGAGTAGGCATCGTCGATATCGACTGGACGACTACGACGATATTTGCCTTAGCGGGTAAGTATCTGGAGTATGGTACAGAGTACGTGGTACATGCGCTTCCCGATGGTGGTGTCCAAGTAGAGATCCTTATCCGAGTCGATCCTCCTATCCCTGAGCCTGCGACTGCTACGCTTAGTATCATTGCTCTGATGGGGCTGCTTGGGCGTCGTCGTCGACGTTTATAAGTAACAAAAAGCGCGGATTATCCGCGCTTTTTGCTATTGAAAGGGATGATGTTTGGCTTTCTATTAGGCTCTAATCTGAATGTTAGCCAGTTTCATATTTGGGTCGACTGGTGTGGAGATAGGTGACGGCTCGCCATTGAGCAGCTGGTGTAATGCCGCGTAGGCAATCATGGCCGCATTATCCGTCGTGTACTCCGCTGCTGGTAAAATGAGCTCGATACCGCGTCGTTCGCAAGCGATAGTTATCTGTTCACGCAGACCGCTGTTACACGAAACACCTCCTGAAAGCGCAAGAGTCTTGAGACCTGTCTCTTTTAGCGCGCGTATAGATTTGTGAATCAGCACATCAATAATAGCTTGCTGGACACCTGCGCAGAAATCAGCGAGACTCTGCTCGTCGAGATCGCGAGGGTCACCTGAGCTGACGATCTTAGGCAGAGTGTAGAGAACGGCTGTTTTCAGCCCTGAGAATGAAAAGTTCAGATGGGGCTCGTGCATCATAGGGCGCGGGATCTTGAAGCGCGTAGGGTCGCCTTGGCGCGCGAGCTTGTCGATCTCTGGTCCACCAGGGTAGGGAAGATCAAGCATCTTGGCCGTTTTATCAAAGGCCTCTCCAGCGGCATCGTCGAGGCTTCGACCGAGGAGCTGGTAGCGGCTGTGCCCCTGCACCTCGATGAGTAGAGTATGTCCACCCGATACAACGAGTGCGACATGAGGTACGAGTCCCTTTGGGTGCGTGATGAAGGGGGATAATAGATGCCCCTCCATGTGATTAACCGCTATATAAGGTTTTGCGCTTGCGATGGCTAGTGCCTTAGCTGCACTATTCCCGATGAGCAAGGCGGCAACCAGCCCTGGTCCTGCTGTTCCCGCGAAGGCATCGATATCATGTATCGACTTACCTGCTTGTGTTAATGCCTCTTCGAGCACGCCTCGCAGGGCAGCGGAATGGTTACGGGAAGCTAGCTCAGGGATGACTCCACCGTAGAGCCTATGGATAGGAATCTGTGTGGAGATGACGGAGCTGAGGAGGCGAGGCATAACGGCACTGCCATCGCTATCGAGGATAGCGATGGCAGTTTCGTCACAGCTGGACTCTATACCTAGAACGAGCATGTGTGGTGTGATTAATAGTGTAGCTTAACTCGCATTCTTGCGAGGGCGACCTGGGCGAGCCTTAGGCTTCACCACTGGTTTTGGATCAAGCTTCTCGCGTACGAGGGTAGGCTCTTCTTCTCCGAGTACGCAAGCTTCCGTGATGATGACTTCCTTGATCTCCTTGTCGCTGGGGACAGCGTACATGACATCAAGCATGAGCTTCTCGAAGATGCCACGCAGAGCGCGAGCTCCAGTGCCTCGTTCGATAGCGATCTTCGCCATGGCGCGGAGGGCTTCAGGCTGGATGCTGAGCTTTGCGTCGCTCATCTGCAAGAGCTTTGAGTACTGCTTCACGAGCGCATTACGCGGCTCAGTAAGGAGCTGTACGAGCTGATCTTCAGATAGACGTGTTAACGCGGCAAAGATAGGAAGACGACCGACGAGCTCAGGAATCATCCCGAACTGGAACAGATCCTCAGGTATAGCCTTCGCGAGTACTTCTGCCTCGGTGAACTCCTTGCGATTACGCTCATCTGCTACAGAGCTAAAGCCTATGCTCGATGCGCCGAGTCGCTTGCGAATGATATCTTCAAGTCCGACGAATGCGCCACCGCAGATGAAGAGGATGCGATCCGTATTCACCGTGATGTACTGCTCATTAGGATGCTTACGCCCGCCCTTAGGTGGGATATTGCATTCCGTGCCTTCGATGATTTTCAGAAGCGCCTGCTGGACACCTTCGCCAGAGACATCACGCGTGATGCTGACATTTTGTGTCTTGCGTCCGATCTTGTCGATTTCATCGATGTAAATGATACCGCGCTCAGCCTTCGCTACGTTCATGTCGGCAGCTTGGAGAAGGCGTAAAACGATGTTCTCCACGTCTTCGCCGACGTAGCCAGCCTCGGTGAGAGTCGTGGCATCAGCAATGCAGAAGGGAACGTCGAGAATCTTTGCTAGCGTCTTAGCGAGCAGGGTCTTACCTGAGCCCGTAGAGCCAGCGAGTAGAATGTTGCTCTTCTCGATCTCTGTATTCTCTTCGTCTTCCTGCTGTCGCAGGCGTAGATAGTGATTGTACACGGCGACGCAGAGAGTCTTCTTTGCGAGATCTTGACCGATGACGTAGCGGTTCAGTGATTCATGCAGCTGCGCGGGAGTCGCGAGGTCGGATATATCTTTTGTCTCGACTTCTAGTGCTGTGTAATCATCTTCTTCGTTCTGAGGGAGAATCTCTGGGTGAGTGCCACGGATGAGCGCCAGGATGCGCTCTGCTGCGATTTCACCTATCTCACTGCATAGCATCTTGTAGGTCATCCCCTCGACACACTGGAAGCAGATGTGAGTGCCATCTACAGTCAGCATGGGGCGACCATCGTTTTCTTCTCCTCCGCAGAGGGAGCATAAGCGGCTTTTAGATGCCATGATTAGGAGTTACTTTCTTCTTTATGGGTGAGAATACGATCGATAAGACCGTAGGCAAGCGACTCTTCAGCGCTCATGTAGTTGTCTCGATCCTGATCCTTCTTCACGGTCTTTTCAGATTTGCCCGTATGCTTGGCTAAGATGCCAGTGAGTCGCTTATCGAGGCTGAACATAAAGTTGATCGTGCGCTCGACATCAGCTGCGGTGCCACTAGCGCCACCGCGTACTTGGTGAATCATGACATGCGAGTTAGGCAGGCAGAAGCGCTTGCCCTTCGTGCCAGCGGCGAGGAGGACAGAGCCCATGGAGGCAGCGATACCGATACAGTAGGTATTAATATCACAGCTTAGGAACTGCATCGTGTCGTAGATGGCGAGACCTGCTGTAACAGATCCACCGGGTGAATTGATGTAGATGTGAATGTCCTTTTTAGGATCAGACATCTGGAGGAAGAGGAGTTGGGCTATAACGGAATTAGCCACGGTGTCATCTATCTCTGTGCCTATGAAGATGACGCGATCCAAAAGGAGGCGTGAGTAGATATCATAAGCACGCTCTCCACTGTTTGTCTTTTCGATGACGGTGGGTACGTAGTAGTAATTTTGTGGTGTGGTTTCCATATGAATGATGTCAAAAGTCTTTTTTGACGCGCTTAGTTTAGCACGAAAGAGGGTATCTGAAAAGCAGATAAGAGCCGCATGACGGCATTTCAGTCTATTTAATAAAGAAAACGCGGAGTCCCTAGGGGAGCTCCGCGCTGAAAGTGGTTTATCGCATGTCAATCACAGGGACGAGAAGCGGTTCATCGGGGCCCACGTAACGCGACAGCGGGCGGAAGAGCGCATTATCCTCTAGCTGTTCTAAGATCTGAGCGACCCAGCCAGATGTACGAGCGATAGCGAAGAGCGTGGTGAACATGCTCGTCGGGATGCCGAGACTGTAGTAGACCGTAGCGGAGTAGAAGTCAACGTTCGCATTGAGGTTCTTACGAGCGCGCATCATCTTAGCAATCATGTCGCTCATGCGGATCCACTTAGGCTCACCGATGGTGTGCGTGAGGCGGATAGCAATGCGGCGCAGCTGAGGGGCGCGAGGGTCAAGCGTGCGGTACACGCGGTGTCCCATACCGAAGATCTTTTCCTTGCGCTCGAGCTTGTCATTAATGTAGGCTTCGACATTTTCTTCTTCACCGATTTCTTTAAGCATCTCGATGACAGCTTCGTTTGCACCACCGTGAAGAGGTCCTTTCAGCGTACCGATCGCTGCAGTGATAGAGGAATAGATGTCAGAAAGCGTAGAAGTGGTGACGCGAGCGGAGAATGTGGAAGCATTCATGCCGTGGTCAGCGTGGAGGATATAAGCCACATCGAGGATATGAGCTTCCTTCTCATCTGGTTCAGTACCTTTCAGCAGCCACAGGAAGTGAGCCGCCTCGTCGAGGTCAGTGCGGATGGGTGGAAGGTCGAGACCCTGACAAATGCGGTAGTAATAGGCCGCCATGACAGGGATCTTAGCGATGAGGCTGAGACCTATCTCTTTTACTTGACTAGGATCTTTTGTACGGTCGTCATACATGCCAAGCATGGAAACGGCTGTGCGTAACGCGCTCATCGGACGGGCAGTCTTCGTCGCGGACTTGAAGAAGTCAAGGATAGGCTGGGGGAGTTCGCGGTCGTTGCGCAGGCGACGCTCGAGATTATCTAATTCGTCGCGGTTAGGAAGTCTTTTGTTGAGGAGGAGGTAGATTACCTCTGTGTAGGAGCAAAGGTCGACGAGGTCTTCAATCTCGTAACCGCAGTAAAGCAGTCGTCCTTCGTCACCGCGGACATCGCTCAGAGAAGTCTCATTTGCAACGATGCCTTTAAGTCCTTTTACTACTTCTGCTTGTTCTGATTTATCTATCATATATGTATTCAGTGAATGGGGGGGATTCCCCAGAAAGTCTGGGCAGATGGATAGGGTGCTTATTATGAGTTCTCCCTAGCTTGCACCAGAAGCTAGGGGTAAATCTGCGCTTAGGTCAGGACTTAAACGTTGTACCAGAGGTTTTCCAGTTCGGAGAACTGAGATACCTCTACATCGTTACGTCCATCGAGCCATGTCTTGACCAGATTGCGATGTTCGTCGCTAGTCTTGGTAGGATCGGCAGCGGTGAGTACGAGGCGGCAGCCTTCGTCTGTCATGTAACCATCACAGTTCAGACCATTTGCTTCGATGCACTCTTCGATGAGAGCCTTGAGGAAAGCTTCACACTCATCAGAGTTGACATCTCCCTTGTATTCAAAAGAAAAACTGAAGCTCAGTTCGCTAAATTCACCGACGCGGTATTTTTTACGGAGACGTTTTTTCATACGCACAACATTTTATCCTAACGATGCATACCTGTCAAGTCTGAATGAAAATGAACTTTCGTCTACTTGTGTATAGCTGCGAGCTTGACATAGATAGTAGCATGAGTTAGCTTAAAGCATGGCTCGATTATTTAGCTTAGTTTTCACCTTATTTTGCTCGCTCGGTATACTGCTCGAAGCAGCACCTTCTATCCAATGTAATACGTACAAGGATCTTGTGAAGAGGAATGCCGCGCTTCCAGATGCGAAAGCTCTCCAGAAGCGCCTCAAGGATGCGAAGCCTATGCTCTGGCACTTCCTCGGAGATAGCATCACACAGGGGGCACTCCACACATTCGGTTATCAGTGCTATGTCCAGCTCTGTGAGGAAATGATACGCTGGGAGCATCAGCGTGCGCTCAGGATGCGCGACTGCGTGGTGAACAGTGGTGTGAGTGGTGATACGCTCAGTCGCTATGAAGCAGAGTATGATATACGAATCCATCACCTCAACGCAGAAGTGGTATTCATCAATTATGGGGTAAACGACGTGCGCTCGAATGTTTCCCTGGAACAGTACGAGAAGCAGCTCGCAAAGCTCGTCACAGATGCGAGAGCACATGGCGCTATCCCTGTGCTACAAGTCCCCAACCCAGTGAAGGGAATGAAGGCTCGTGACGCTGAGTTCCGCGAAGCTGTGCGCCAGCTCGCAGAGAAGGAGCAGTGCCTCCTCGTCGACCATCCCCTATATTGGGAAGAGCGAGGCGGTAAGAACTCTCTCTTTTTAAAAAACTGGCTTACAGACTCCGTGCATCCGAATAATCTAGGGCATCGAGCCATGGCTCAAGCTATTTCCGAGAGTCTTCAACTCGTGCCTCAGAATAGCGCGACGATGAAGCTTCCATTAAATGGAAAGTAACCCACTTTATTTTTCGATGATTCATTCTTCTCTCTCATCAGCTGTACTCGACGCCAGCTATCGCCTTCGTGATGCATGCTCCGAACTGACTTTTAGCGCGCCAGTGGCTTATACTTATAATCCGCTTACTTATGCCATGACGGGATACGAAGCCTATGTGAATAGCTTCATTCACGATCCTATTGATGTGCTCTACCTCGGGATGAATCCGGGGCCTTTTGGAATGGCTCAGACAGGAGTCCCCTTCGGAGAAGTCGATGCTGTGAGTCGCTGGATGGGAATACACACACTCATCGGTCAGCCCACTCCCATGCACCCGAAGCGTCCTATACAGGGCTTCGCATGCCCTCGTTCTGAGGTGAGTGGACGACGACTCTGGGGACTGTTCGAAGAGCTCTACGGTACGGCTGAAGCCTTCTTTCGCCAATCATTTGTCGCGAACTATATCCCACTCATCTGGATGAGTGAATCAGGTGCGAATATCACACCAGATAAGCTCCCGAAGGAACAGAGAGATGCCGTGGAACGCCTGTGCCACCAGCATCTCGTCGAGCTCATTGAGATACTCCAGCCACGCTGTCTTATCGGAGTGGGAGCTTATGCACTAAAGAAGCTCGAGTACGCGGCTGCTGAAATAGAAGGCGCATCCTTCACACTCGGTACGATACTACACCCCAGCCCTGCGAGCCCCATCGCGAATAAGCAGTGGCCAGAACGCCCGAAGGCACAGCTTGCCGAGATATTCTCACAGCTAGGAATAGAGCTTAAAGTAGGCTCGTGATCTCGCCAGTAAGCTTGAAGTGCAGCTTCGCGAGCTCTTCTAGCTTCCCTACGCCGTAGCGCGATACGAGCTTCTTGCCCGCCTTTACCACATGCGGTGCGCAGCCTAGAGGGAGCTTTTCCTCAGCCTTTTCAGATGCCTCACGCATCCATGAGGTGAAGCGTGCACGTGCTAAGATGGATGCTGCGGCTACAGCGATGTCGCTTTCTGCCTTCGTACGCTGCTCGAGTTTGATAGGGATCTTTCTCTGCCCGAGAGCTCGCTTCAGCACCCACTCATTCGCGAACTGATCGCTGAGAGCGCGCGGGCAAGAGGGCACCTGCTCATGCAGGCTCGCTATGACGCGGGCGTGTCCCCACGCGAGAAGGCGATTCAGATTACCTATCTCAGCATACATTTCATTGTAACGCTTCGGACCTATACAAACTACCTCGAAGGCGATGCCTGGTATGGCGCGTATGGCTGCGGCTATCTTCTGCATCTGAGCGTCGCTTTTAATCGTTTTGCTATCACAGCAGCCTACTTTTTTCAGCTCCCAAGCGAGGGCATGGTCTGCGTAAACACCTGCAATCACGAGTGGTCCAAAGTAGTCACCCTTCCCACTTTCATCAATGCCAAAGTGCGGATCACTCTCAGAATTCCCGCGCTCTTCCGCATGATTGCAATCGAGCTGAGGGACGGAATTACCGACAATTTCGGTAATTCCCGTCACTTTTGGCTCTAAAAAGAACTCGATGAACTCATCTGTACCTGCGCCTTGGATGAGAAGTTTCGATCGTTTACTGTAATATGTTACTGAAAGTTTTTGTTTTACAAAGCAATACGAAGAATGTTCTCTCTCACTAGGTTCAAAGCTAGAATCATTAAGCAGTAAGTCTTTGAGTGTTCGCGCTTGATCTTCAGTGAGTATGATTGTGAATTGGGCTCTCATTGTCAGCTCTAGCTTGAAGAAAGTTTAATTTCAGGTCAACTCTAAAGTTTCAAAAAAGTTCTATCTCATTCATAATCATGACGAAAAAAGTTTGATAGTTAGAAAAATAGATAGAGACAAAGTGCGTTTTTTGATGTATAGTTACGGTAGCGTAAATAAACCGCTACTCACACCATTATGTCAACTACATTAACAAAACGCGATCTCATCAACCGCATCAGTGCAGAAAGTCCCGCTGACTTAACTCAGGGCGAAGTTCATGATGTGATCCAGCGCGCCATCGACATCATCGCCGAAACTCTCAGTAATGGAGACCGCGTGGTGCTGCGAAACTTTGGCACTCTTCATGTGAAGGAAGTCAAGGCAAAGGTAGGGCGTAATCCTAAGAAACCAGGAAAGGATGTCCCCATTCCTGCTCGAATGGTAGTCAAGTTCAAAGTAGGTAAAGAGCTCAAAGAGAGCGTTGCTAATTTGAAGTGATCACGCGTCCCACTTGCAGTGCGAAGTCATCCCAAGTGATACTTGGTGAAGGCTTCGCATTTTTGTGTTCATGGCTCTAGGTATATGAGCTTCGCCTTAATAAAAGAAACGCCCTTCTCTTGATATGAAAGAGAAGGGCGGTGATATGAATAT
>CAYJLR010000004.1:0-29825 GCA_964370895.1 uncultured Akkermansia sp.
CCGCTGACCTCTTCAATGCCATTGAAGCGCTCTACCAACTGAGCTAATACCCCGTAAGGAGTACTCCTTTTCTCTGTAGTGCCAGATTTTCACCTGTGCGAGGGCATATTACAGGATGTGGAGGGGATTGACAAGAAAAAAGTGTGTGTGGATGTGATTTTTTCCTCCGTGTGGTGATGATTAGGATGATTGCTCGCCTCCGAGAATGGTGCCGATTTCGATGCGGTGCCCTGCAAAGAAGCTTTCTGCATTCATCTTACGCGCGCCAGCTGGCTGCATGGTCTGGATGAGGATGGCTCCGTCATGGGGACCTCCGCAGGCTATCATCATGCCGCGGTCGTCGATGTCGAGGACGCTGCCAGCTGGGGTGTCAGCGGGTTTTTCATAGCGTCCATATACTTCGACTGGGGGGAAGAGTTTTAAGGGCTTGTCACACTTGCTCTTCACCGAGGGGTAGATGGTGAATGTGCCTGGCCAGCTGTGGTAGGCGCGTATCTTACGCGCGACTTGGAAGGCGGGCTGTGTCCAGTCTATCTCGCCGTGCTGGCGGAGTAGCTTCGGCGCGTAGGTGGAGAGACTATCAAGCTGCTCGATGCGTGGGGCTGTGCCCTCGGCGAGCTCGGCGATGGCTTCCATGAGGGGGGCGGGGGTGAGCTCCGCGAGCTGGTCGTGTAGGCTCTCGGCGGTCTCGGTGCCGTTCAGCGGGATGCTGCTCTTCTTAATGATGTCGCCTGCGTCGAGCTTCTTCACGACGTGCATGATGGTGACGCCTGTTTCTTCATCGCCGGCTTCGATCGCGGCCTGGATGCAGGATGCTCCGCGGTGGCGGGGGAGGAGGGAGGCGTGTGCATTAATACAGGCGATGCTGGGCGTGTTAATCACGGCTTCTGTGAGTATCTGTCCGTAGGCCATGACGACGAGGATGTCGGGGCGTAGCTGCTGGAGCTCCGCGAGTGCCTCGGGGCTTTTCATATTCTCCGGCTGGTAGACGGGGATGCCGGCTTCGAGTGCCTGTACCTTCACCTGCGGGGCGGTGAGTACCTGATGGCGTCCGACGGGACGGTCAGGCTGGGTGAATAGGGCAGTGAGCTGTCCTGAGTCTAGCAGGGAGCGGAAGCAGGGGAGGGCGATATCGCCTGTGGCCATCATCACAATACGCATGGGTGTTTATATGCTTGAATGGCGGGGTGAGTCAAGTGTTTTTAATAACTAATGTTGCTTTTGTATGTCTTTTTTCTTCTTGCTGGAGTTTGGTCTTAGGGGGAAGGAGTGGGGGGATTCTTGTAAAAAAATGTGTTTCGACGTACTATCATCTTGACCTGGCCGGCTTCTTGAATAGAATGGTGTGCATCTATTTATTATTATTCATATGAGTACACGTCTTTTTGAAACAGAGGTTCGCCAGTTGCTGGATATTGTGATTCACGCGTTTTATAGCGATCGTGAGGTTTTTGTCCGTGAGCTGGCGTCGAATGGTTCTGATGCGCTAGAGAAGCTGCGCCTTAAGCAGCTCACTGAGCATGCTATCTATGAGCCCGAGCGTGATCTGCGCCTGAGTATCACCACTGATGAGGAGGCTCGCACGCTGACGATAGCTGATAGCGGTATTGGTATGACGGAGGAGGAGATCGTCGAGTTCCTCGGTACGATCGCTCACTCTGGGACGAAGAAGTATCTGGAGATGCTCAAGGATTCTCAAGGGTCAAGCACTCAGGATCTCATCGGTCAGTTCGGTGTGGGCTTCTACAGTGTGTTCATGGTGGCTGATGAGGTGGTCGTGACTTCGCGCTCTTGGCAGCCTGATGCGACTCCTGTCCAGTGGACTAGTGATGGTCGTGAGGGCTACACGCTGGAGGAGGCTGCTGCTGATACGCCTCGTGGTACGAGTATTCTCATCCGTCTCAAGGAGGAGGCTGATGTCTTCGCGAAGGCGGAGCATGTGCGTGGTATCGTCCAGCGCTATAGTAATTTCATCGGATTCCCTATCGATTTTAACGGTGAGCATCTGAATACGGTACAGGCTATCTGGCTGAAGAATAAGAAGGATGTCACTGCTGAGGAGTACCAGTCCTTCTACCAGTTCATCGCGCACACGGATCGCGAGGCGATGAGTCACATGCATTTTAATGCTGAGGCTCCTATTGCGATCGCTTCTGTGCTCTATGTCCCTGATGAGAATCCTGAGTCCATGGGCTTCGGTCGCACGGAGTCTCAGGTGTCTCTGTACTGCCACAAGGTGCTGATCGATGCGAAGCCTGAGGGGCTGCTGCCTGAGTGGCTGCGCTTCCTGGTCGGTGTGGTGGATAGTGAGGACTTGCCGCTGAATATTTCTCGTGAGATGCTGCAGGATAATACGCTGCTGCGTAGGATATCTGGCATCATTACGAAGCGCTTTATCAAGCATATGGAGGAGATGGCGAAGGATGATGCCGAGCTTTATGAGAAGTTCTACGCTCAGTTCTCTCGCTTCCTGAAGGAGGGGGTCGTGACGAGCTGGGAGCACAAGGAGGCTCTCGGGAAGCTGCTGCGCTTCGAGTCCACCTTTACCGAGGCTGGGAAGATGACTTCTTTCGTAGATTATATTTCTCGCATGAAGGAGAATCAGAAGGATATCTATGTGCTCTACGGCGTATCTCGTGCTCAGATGGAGAGCTCGCCTTATCTCGATGCGCTCAAGGCGCGTGGATTCGAGGTCTGCTTCTTCTCGGATAATGGCGATCAGTTCGTCATTGATAGCTTGATGCGTATGGAGGAGAAGGAGATCAAGTCTATCGATCGTGCGAATCTCGACCTGCCTGAGCTGGATGCCGAGGCTGATGATGCTGCTCCTCGTCTTGATGCCGCTGCGGCAGAGGGGCTGAGCAAGTGGGTGGACTCTCAGTTCAAGGATCAGTTCGGTAAGGTGTCGATGAGCGACCGCGCGAGCGGTGTGCCTGCGATCGCTCTCCAGAGTGAGGGTGGCTTATCCCCAGAGGTGCGTGCATATCTGCAGGCGATGGGGCAGAGTGTGCCTGAAGTGAAGGCGGAGATCGCCTTTAACCCGAAGCATCCTATCGTGATGAAGCTCGCTTCTCTGCGTGAGAGTGATGAGGGTCTCGCGACCTTGCTTGCGGGGCAGTTGATTGATACGGCTCTGCTGCGCGCGGGTATGCTAGAGGATCCTGCGGCGCTGGCGGAGAACTCTCAGGCGCTGCTTGAGAAGCTGCTCTCAGAGAAGTAATTCCCTTTTCTTTTCATTCTTTTACACCCCAAGTTCTAGACAAACTTGGGGTGTTTTTTTATTGTATGACGTTTATTTAATGCGTTTAGAATGAATGTTGTTATTTATTTGTTGTGGATTGGGCTTGCATCGTTTTTGATTCTATGATACTTTCACCCCAAGCCCGCATGATGACCCCATCTGCCCCTTCTTGCGGGGGAAACAACAACTATATTGAATGAGAAAATCATTATCTTTTGCATTCCGTACCCTCCTGACACTACCCTTGGCTATCGTAGCTATCTGTTCTCAAGAGGTGCACGCGAAGAGCAAGCCCGTGGTAACTAGTAAGGGATTTGTAGCTCCTGCTGCGCCCACTCCATCCGCCCGTCCTTCTACTAAGCTCCCTCAGCTCGGTAGAGATAAGCATGGTATGCCCTTTTACCACCCTAAGCAATTAAGCCGTGTAGTGCGTACGACCGCCTATACTCACACAGAGAGTGATCATGTAGCCTACGGTGCGAAGAATGCTATTGGTACAAGTCTTAAGTATACTGACACTATTCGTAGTGCTGCCGCGGACTGGTCCGTGTACCCTGTAGGGACGAAGTTCCGAGTCAAGGGGCAGCCTTATACATACATCATTGACGATTATGGCAGTGCTCTCGTGGGGACAGGTACGATTGACTTCTACCAGCCCACACGTGCTATGATGAACAAGTGGGGACGTCGTATCGTGGAGATCGAGGTCATCGAGTGGGGCTCATCCCGCCAGAGTATGGAGAAGCTCGCTTCCCGTACGCGCTATAAGCACTGCGCTCAGATGCAGGCCGCTCTCATCGAGCAGCAGCGTCATCGCAAGACTGCTCAGCGCTAAGAATGAGTATATTAATTTTTTTAGCTGTCCTCAGTTTCACCTGATGGGCAGCTATTTTCTTTTCCCCTATTTTGGTCTGGTTTTGGTCTAGTGCCGAAGCCTTGTCTTGACAGGTGGGGGATGTTTATGTTACAAGATAAATACATGAAGCTTCGTCGTACTATAATTATTTCTGGCTCTATTGGGATAGGTGCCATAGCAGGCTATATGATAGAGCCTGCGCTTCGACCCTCACTAGCTGCGATGCTCGGCATAGAGGCTGATGAGCCTGCTATAGCACAAACGACTGATCCTGAACAAAAGGAGGAGGTTATCAAGCAGCCTGGTAAGGAGAAGACGAATGTCGATGTGGATGACCTGCTCGGTGGAATAGGTGGTGAGATCCCCGAAGAGATCGAGACGGTGGATGATACGATAGCTGTGAATGAGGCGGACGATATCGACGCTGGAAGTTTTAAAGATATCACTCTCGACGAGAGCGATGACGGACCTGTGGATCTGAAACGGTTCAGACGCAAGGGTGGCATGAAGGCTCAAGATGCTCTGGAGGAGGCTTATGTCGCGAAGAGCCAAGAGAGCCTGTGGCGCAATCCTAAGCGATTCAAGTCACTGCTCGCAGGTCGTATACGTGCACGCCTGAAGAGCAATAAGCCTGAGGATATCGCCACCTTCTTAGAAGATCCGAAGAACCGCCTCGCACTCGCACAGTGGGAACTGCTCAATAGCGGTGATCTCAATGCTCTTAACAAGGTGATGAGCTCTGGGAATGGTTACAAGACGCTGGAGCCCCTGCTGAATGATCTTCGCTGGGTATCTGGCTTCGTCTACGATGGTGAGATAGAGCGTACGGATGTAGCACTGGCTATCCTCCTTCATCTGCGCCAGATCGATCCGAATATGGATATGATCGAGATGAGTGAGCAGGACACTTCCGCTCACCCTGCTCCGACGATTAAGCGCCGTATTGCTGCTGCTATCGCTGCAGAGTATGCCCGCCAAGGCTGGTATGGGAACACGACTGAGCTGAGTGCTCGCGAGATACGCGAGATGGAGCGTGACGGTATTCCTATGCCTCGTACTGCTGCGGGGCGTAAGGGGAAGGCGGATACTTACAAGCTTGCCCGTGAGCGTTACCAATTCTTCGCTGAGAGTGTCGAGCAGAGACTGCTGAATAGTTACTTTTACGTCATGCCCAACTGGCTGATGCGCTTCACCTGCGGCTGGAAGGGGAACTCGGAATACGGCTCACCTACGACGATGCGCTGGCTGCGTGATAATGTAGCCGCACCAGCTCGCGCCTACATAGGCATGGGGGGACAGGTACCCTATCTGCCGACGAATATCTTCGGTGACAGTATACATGGTCCATTCTACTATGCGCCTTTCCGCCCACTCTATCCTGAGAATATGTCGAAGATGGTGCGTGACATCGGTGCGGTCTGTGGTGGGGTTTCTCACTTCGCTATTTCTTCCGCAAATGCGAATGGCGTACCTGGTATGACTATGGGAGAGCCCGGTCACTGTGCTTATGCGGTATTCGTCGATGGTCGCTGGCATGCGGGTAACTCTATCTCGAAGGAGCGTTCCATGCACTGGAGCTTCTGGGGTAGCAGCTCATGGAGTACCCTGACTGCCTACACGGATATGTACAATGCGGGCGCCGTGACGCGCGATGCTCAGATGATTAAGACGCTCGCAGACCTGCTCGCACAGAACAGGAATCCAAACTTTGCATTGGATATTTACCAGATGGCGATCACCTCACAGCCGCTGCTCCAGTCTGCATGGCAGCAGTATGTCGCTACAGCGAGTGAACATCTCGCACGCAGCCCTAAGAAATGGCTGGCCGTAAATAAGTTCCTCTGCGAAGCTCTCGCACCAGATAGCCCTGAGTCCTGCGCTAACTACCTGACGGAAACCATCTACCCAGCCATGCTCAAGCGTGTGCCTAATAATAATGAGAAGGTGGAGGCTATTAAGGTATTCTTCGCAAACTTAGATAAGCAGGAAGAGTCTGTCTGGGACATAGAGCCGTTGCTGCAGATGCAGTTCGATCCGCTGCCCAAGAGCATGACGATTCGCATGAACTACTTCGAGGCTCTAGTCGATACAGCGATGAAGAAGCCTGAGTTCTCTTCTATGGTCACATGGGCTGTGCGCACGGCCCATAATGAGAGCAAGCCTCTCGCAAAGGCTCTGATGACGTACATCGACAGCAAGCGTGAGGAGTGCAAGAGTATCGCGCTTATCGATGCTGCCGTCATCCGTGCTGCTGAGGAGCTGCAGGATGAGGAGCTATTCCATAAGTACAGCGCACCTTATCTCGCAGGTAAGAATAATCTTCCGAACATAGAGCCTCTACCTGGCAAGCTTATTTCTGAGAACGCCATGGTCCTGCTGAGTGATTATCATCCTGATAGACCAGAGAGCGTCGCCTACCATGCCTCTGCACTTTCTAAGAAGGGGGGTAGCATCTACAGTCTTCCTGGCAAGCACCAGACTGTGACTGTCGTGCTGGAAAGAGCGAAGCGCATCGGTGGTATCGTCATCGTGCCAGAAGGCTCACTTACGCCATATATTCAGTGGAAGATAGACGTCTCTAGAGATGGCAAGACATGGGAGACATTCATCGAGCTTCCTGATGCCTATAATAAGCCTTATATCCGCCTGAACATCCTCCGCGATGCTCCGAATGCGAAGTATATTCGTATCGATTCTGGTAAGAATCAAACTCATGGTATTCAATTCAAATCCATTCAGATCTATGACAACAGCAAGAGCAGCATCGCAAAGAACTAATCGCGCAGGTCTATGGGCACTGGGGCTTTTCTGCTCCCTGCTTATCGCACCTCTTTCACTCTCTGCCGCTGAGCGTGTGGAGACGCATAGTGAGGCTGTGCCGAAGATAGGTGCGGATGGACTCATCGTCTACTGCTACGGTCCTGACTGGAATAGGCGCAGTGTGCGTATGCTGGATAGCTTCTGGGCTCGCCCAGATCTCATACCTGCCGCAGGTGAGGCTATACTTCTCTCCGTGCCGTACTATGAGAAGGCTCCTACCGCAGAGGAACTCGGTGAGAATGTGATCAGCCCTGCTCAGGTGCGTGGATCGCTGCCTAAGCCTCCTTTCGACGTATGTCCTGCTGTGATGATGTTTGACTCAGAAGGCAGACTCTATGCTACCCTCATCGGTACAGATGGTCTGGGCGATGAAACAGGAAGTGCAGGTATAGAAAATATCAAAAAGAACCTAGAGCTTCTTCGTAAGCGTGATGATCTGATGAAGAAGGCGAAGGCTATGCCCGCTGGTATCGAGCGCTCTAAGTTACTCGTCGAAGCCAGCCAGCTCGGTATCACTCCACCGCAGGGCGTGGAAGCTATGCTGAACGAAAGTGAAGATCCTGAGAGTAAGAAGATGATCGCTTACTTTAAGCATGATGCTCTAAAGTTCATGTATGAGCAGCTGGACACCACTGATGGCTTCCTGAAAGAGGACTTCATTGAAGATGTCTCCGCTATCCGTAGAGCTAGCACAGAGATCTTTAAAGACGAAAATTATCGTCCTATCGACCGACAAGCCGCCTATAATCTCTACCTCGGAGCTATGCGCCGTGATGGTACAGCCGGTAGTCGTCTGCGTACTCCTATTCGCAATAATATGAAGGTGGATGAGGAGACTCTCTACGGGAAGGCTATGGCTGGTCTCGTAAAAGAGTGGGGCGAGATGGATCGTATCCGTAAGACTTCTGAGCAGAAGAAGGCACTGCGCGATAAGGAACGCAGTAATAAAGCAAAGGAGCGCAATCAAGACCGCGTCAGCGATAAGGTAAGCTTCGACTAGGCATAGTCGAAGCTACCTATATTTGAGTGCTTGCCTATGTGAGACTCCGCTGCTAAGCTGGGATCAGCGCTTGTTGGTGATTTTCCAGCGTGAGACGAGAGCTAGCGCGACGAGTGTGACGATGCCAGCGGTGCTAAAAATGCCGTCTGCTGCCTGAAGTGAGTTGCAGCCAGAGTCGCAGGCCTTTAATGGCTCTACGATGAGGGATGCTGACTGCGCGTCTTGCTTTCCTTTTTCTGATTGCTCTTCTTTTTCTTTAGTTTTTTTTTCTAAGAGGGGCAGGTATTTACCGTAGCCCTGACTTATCATCTCGTCTTTTGGGATGAACTTTAGTGAGGCACTGTTGATGCAGTAGCGCAGGCCTCCTTCTTCGGCAGGACCATCTGTGAAGACATGGCCTAGATGAGAGTCGCCTAATTTGCTACGTACCTCAAGCCGACTCATACCATGGGTGAGATCGAGCTTCTCCTCGACGAGGGTGTCGTCAATAGGTCGAGAAAATGCAGGCCATCCGCACCCTGAGTCGTACTTATCCGTAGACGCGAATAGGGGCTGTCCCGTCGTGATGTCGACGTAGATGCCTTCTTGGAAATGCTGGTCGTACTCGTTTGTGAATGGCTTCTCCGTGGCGGATAGCTGGGTGACGGCATATTGCTCGTCAGTGAGAATAGACTTCAGCTCTTGTTTAGTTTTTTTTTAAAGCTTCCCTCGTCACGAGTGGGGTCAACGGAGGTTTTCGCTCTCTCGTAATGACTCGAGTCGATATGGCAGTAGCCAGTAGGATTCTTTTCGAGGTAGTCTTGATGGTACTCTTCAGCAGAGGTGTAGGTTTTCAGCGGTTCGAGCTCGATAGCGAGCTTCTCGCTGTACTTCTTTTGCAGCTCTGCCAATGAGGCATCGATGATGACTTCATCACTAGGATCTGTATAGAAAATGCCTGTGCGGTACTGAGGACCTACGTCATTTCCCTGCTTGTTCACGGAGACGGGGTCGATGACCTGATAGTACATGTCTAGAATGAAGGGGAGGCTCACTTCATTGCTATCATAAATGACCTTGACTGTCTCAGCGTAGCCTGTATTCTTCTGAACGACTTGTTCGTAGGTGGGGGACTCAGTGTGGCCATTTGCGTAGCCTACCTCCGTGTCGATGACGCCAGGGATCTGCTGGAAGTATTTTTCTACTCCCCAGAAGCAGCCTCCTGCTAAGTGGATTTCTTTTGTTGTCGTTTTCATTGTCGTGTTAGTCTGGTCTTATTATCTGTTATTTCTCTTTAATTGAAAGTTTCTAAATTGACAGTACTAGCAAAGTTTGTGTCATGCAGGTGGATATGAGCTAGTGGTTACTTCTTTTTATACCATTGCTTGAGGCAGTAGAAGAAGGGGTGAGCTGTCTGAATAGCCCATGAACAGCGCGCCAGAAGGCTGCCTCCAGAGAGCTCTCGGCGCTCTTTCCATGGCATTTCCCAGAAGTGCCCTAAAAAGCGTAGCTGCGAAAATCTCTGTTCGAAATGGCGTAGAAGCCCTGCTAAATCTTCTCGATCGGGATGCCTCTCAACACAGGTATGAAGCTCTGAGAGTATGGCTTCGTGGCAGACGCAGCCGCGCTTATAGTAATCGCGTGTCGCTAGGTCGGCGCGGTAAAACTCACTGAGCTTATGTAGCTCACTTCTCTCGGATGAGATATTCCCCGCATGTCGTCTGTAGTAGAGCATCGTTCCATTCTTGACGATGACGAAGCTGCCGAGCATGAGCGCGCGTGTCGCAAACATCGTATCGTCGAGAACCGCGCATTCCGCAGGTAGATCTCCAAACTCAGTAAAGATCTCGCGCGACATCGTCATCATACAGCCCCACCATTCTAGTGCATGCGTATTCTGGTTCATATCAAGATCACTGGCGTGACTCTCGATGAAGATGAGCTCATCGTCACTGGGGTTGATGACCTTGGTCGGGTGCTCGGTGAAGGGGATAAGCTGTCCTGCGATGGCCTTCGCATTAGGGTAGCGCAGGATGGCGAGAGCCGTGAGACGCGCCCTGTCGGGGTGTAAGATATCATCTCCATCGACGCGCATGAGCCATGGATGGCTAGAGAGTGCGACAGCGCGATTCATGTTTACCGCGACGCGTGCGTTCGTTTCTGCGCGGTGGTGAATCACTCGGTGAGGACCTGTGTAATTCTCCGCCATTTCCTTCATGATCTCGTAAGTGGCGTCAGGGGAGTGGTCATCGCAGAGGATGATTTCCAGTGTTCCTTCATAGTTCTGATCGAAGGCTGACTGCACTGTCTGCCTGATAAAGGATTCCTGACCATATCCCATGACGAGTATGCTGATAGCGGGCCACTGTATCGACGGAGTATTCACGGTGAATACACTAGCATAAGCACCTCTATAAGTCAAGGGAGCGTGTCGTACTCTCAGACCTGCTTAAGCACACAAAGCTTTCTCTTGGAAAGAGGGTATATTATTAATAAATCTTATCATAATTCTACTATAAGTAATTATAAATGACTCTCTAGCAAGTGAAACAGAGAATAGTTAGATAGAAAAATGTCTTGACAATTTTTTGAAATGCTTCTATCATATAGTCTGTTACAATCACTTGCGCTTATGAAAAAAGATAATAATGAAGAACAGTCTCTTTGTCTTGTTATTCCCGTATACAATGAAGAAGAGGCAATTGCTAATGTGCTCGTCGAATGGTGCGATACACTCTCTTCACTTGCTATCGATTTCAAGATTCTATGCTATAATGACGGCTCTAAAGATAATAGCGCTGACGTGCTTAATAAAATAGCAGCCGAGCGTCCTAATCAGATTATAGCGACAAATAAGCCAAACGAAGGTCATGGTCCTACCATCCTCCGAGGCTACCGAGAGGGTGCGAAAATGGCTGACTGGATTTTCCAGATTGATAGTGATAATGAAATGGGATCTGCCTCATTTAAGTCAATGTGGGAGCAGCGCGAAGGCTACGATTTCTTATTAGGTCGACGCGATGGTCGAGCTCAGCCTCTGCCTCGCAAACTGATCAGCATGGTTTCGCGCATGGTCGTTCGAGTTTTTTACGGTAAGAGTGTATGGGATGTAAACGCCCCGTACCGCCTCATGCGCAGTGCAGCCTTTGATGAACTTTTTCAAAAAATTCCTCATGATACCTTCGCCCCGAATGTTATTGTTTCTGGCTATGTAGGGAAAAAGCATCTTAAATTTAAAGAAATTGATGTTAGCCATCAGGATAGGCAAACAGGCGAGGTCTCCATCAAAAAATGGAAACTTCTCAAGGCCGCAGCACGCTCCTTCTATCAAACTATTAGTTTCTCGTTTAAGCAACTATGAGAGAGCTTTTGACTAAGCATAAAAAGGAGATTCGCCATCTCGTACTCTACTGCCTCATAGGAGGTATAAGTGCGAGCGTGGACTTCTTAATATTCCGTTTGATGAAGCAGCGCTTAGACTGGAATTATCAGATTGTAAATGTTTGTAGTGTCTGCATAGGTATTACGACAAGCTTTCTACTAAACGCTCGTTTTAATTTTAAGGCAACTGAGCAGCTCTTTGTTCGATATTTGCGATTCTTTGGAGTGGGTATGCTGGGATTAGCCATCAGTGCCCTCTGTCTCTTTATCCTCATCGATCTATTCCACATCCATGAATTGATGGCAAAAGCTGCCAGCATCATCGTAGTGACGACCGTGCAATTTTTACTCAATCGTTTTTATTCTTTCAAAAATTGCTAAAATATGAATAACATAAGCGCTCGAGCTATCTTTACTAATATACTATTCATTCTTTCTGCTATTATTATGGGGGGTGTGCTGACAGCCCCTTTCAATTTTTTATATCCTGATGCACGCAGCATTGATCACGATATATTTATGATAGTAGCGCAAGTCTTTGTAAATGGTGGCGAGATTTACATAGATGCGTGGGATCACAAAGGTCCTCTTTTAACACTTATCTATGCCCTAGCTTATATCATCACGCCTAGTTCGAAAATCGGATTACTTGTGCTGTGTTCTATTAACGCCTTTTTCATACTTAAGCTCAATTACAGTATATCTAAGCTTTACTTAAGTAGCCGTAGTTCACTAATTCTGGTGCTTCTCACAGCTCCTCTACTGTATAGTACCTTAAATGGACAACCATCGGACTGGGTCTTAACACTCCAGATTACTACTCTCTACCTTTTCTTGAAGAAAAGAGTACTCATCAGCGAAACCTTAGAGAATGCTTCAGCAGCTAAACACTACATAGGGCGTCTTATAAGCTGGAAAGGGAAGGATGGTAGTCTCCTCTTCATTTTCGGCCTCTTCAGCGCTATTACCTTTTATATAAAATTTAATCTCTGTATATTCTGGGCTCCTTTTCTCATCTATGAGACACTTTATTTATTGATGGCACGTGGATTCAAAATATGCGCCCGCGGGTTATTTTCCTACGTGATTTCGTGTATGCTTGTAACGCTCTTTGTTGCAACATTCACGAATATGTCAGCCTTGTGGGAGAATTATATCAAATTTAATATCGCCTATGCGAATGACGCTGCGTCAATTCTTCCTTCTCTGTTTTCGTCGTCGGAGCATACACTTAATACTTTTTCACGTTTCATTGTTCAGCTTTATACAAGGGGACGTTTTATGGGGTATTTTAACTCTATCTTTCCTTATAGCACAGTGCTTCTTGTGCTTTTCCTCCTTTTTGGATATTCCCTGTTTTGGCCGCGTAAAAAAGGTGGCATGCTGACCTTGCTTTGTATGTTTAGCTCTTGCCTCCTGCTATTTTTTGCCGTGTTTAAAGGTTCCCTGAACTTGCACTATTATTATTATAGTTTCATAGCATTCTATATATGCTCTCTTGCAGCTGCTACGAAGTATGTTCTTAATTTCATAGGGCGTTTTAACTTTTCAAAGCGATTTTTTGCTTTTGGCTCTATTATTCTTTGCCTTATTACATGTGAAGCTTGGAGAAGAGTCTACAATTCAACCGCAAAACTCACAGCTGGGCAAAAGCTGACCAACGAAAACTTAAATCAGCACATTCTGGGGAAAATTCAAAATGATCGAAGTGTACTATTCATAGGTAATAGTAGAGTGCTTGTCCCTAGGTTAAATATAAGCATTGCTAGTTGTTACTTTTATCAACCTGTCATATCAATAGAAAATTGGCCTCATTTTGATCATTTCTGGAGAGACCAAGTGAAAAACAAGCTCGTGCGCCATATCGTCATTGATGACTACAGCATACGTCCTGAAATGGATTCTTTCATACAAGCTTCAGGCTATGTGAAAGAAATAGAGATTAAAGACCTCTCGTACTACAGATTAAAGGAAGATTGAGACTAGCGTAGTAGACTTGATTCTATCCCTACGTATATTAGATTCAATCAATGAGATCTTACATCTTGAAGTGCTCTCCGAGGTAGATCTGACGCGTCTTCGGGTCATTAGCGATCTCTTCTGCATTCCCTTGCTTGATGACGCGGCCTTCGAAGAGGATGTAGGCTCGGTCGACGATACCGAGGGTTTCGCGTACGTTATGGTCAGTGATGAGGATAGAGAGTCCATCAGTCTCGCGCAGGGACGCAACAATGCGCTGGATGTCCTGCACTGCAATGGGGTCTACCCCAGCGAAGGGCTCGTCGAGCATGAGAAGCTTAGGATTCGCTGCGAGAGCGCGCGCGATTGTGAGGCGACGCTTCTCACCACCTGAGAGCTGTAATGCCTGACTCTTGCGCAGCTTCGTGATGCTGAATCTCTCCATGAGGACGTCTGCCTGCTCCTTTTGCTCCTTGCGACTGAGGTCGGAGCGTGTCTCTAAGATGGCGAGGAGATTCTCATGGACCGAGAGCTTACGGAAGATGGATTCTTCTTGTGGGAGGTAGCCCATGCCTAGACGCGCACGCATGTGCATGGGAAGACCTGTCACATTCTGATCCATGAAGTTCACCTGCCCTTCGTCAGGGCGAACCAAACCCGCAACCATGTAGAAGGATGTCGTTTTACCCGCCCCATTAGGACCGAGGAGACCGACGATTTCGCCCGATTCGACATGTATATTGACATTGTCGACAACCTTACGCTCTTTGTAAGATTTACTCAGACCCTGTGCATCTAGAAGTACGCTCATATGTGGTGGTGGGGTGGGGGTTAGGGGGAAGCTTATTTCTTCTGGTTTGATATTTGTTCGCGGATATTCTTGGCACGAGTGACTTGCTTATTGCCACTGATGCTTACTGAGTTATTCGCATCGAGATGGAGTCGAGCATTGCCGCTCGCCTGATGCGTGCTCTGCTCGTCTGTAATGTAGACGGTATGACCTGTGAGAGTCTTGCTGCCTGTGTACCCATTGACTACTAATTTTCCACCGCGTGCGTAGAGCATACGCTTGTCAGGGCTGCGCATCAGGAGTCGTACATTATCCAGCGCTTCTAGCTGGGCTATACCGCGCATGCTAGGGTGTGATGGGCGCTTATCCTCATCCGCGAGATGCACGGTCAGGAGACCTTCATTTTGAAGAGAGAAATCAGCCGTCTGTATGGAGGTATCCTTATCCATGATGACTCTATCGAGTCCTGAATATGGGTAGGATAGGTGAGGGTGCTGCGCAAGGCGTCCCTTATTAGCCAGCTTTGATTTCTCCTGTTCTTCCTTGCTGATTTCACGTAGGAAGAGCGTGGTCTTACCTTCTGTCGTCAGCTTCATCTCAGGGGAGGTGATGAGGACGTGCTCATCAAGCAGGATGCGTGCTTGCTCTCGCTCTAAAAAGAGACCATTGCGGCAGTGAAGTGTCTGCATGCCCTGCTCATCAGGGAGCTGCATCGAGATGTCGGTAGCCTTGATATCGAGATCGCCTTTTTCATTAAGAACAATGACCGAGGAGCTATCTGTCGAGATGGCTTCAAGACGTCGTCCACCATAATCAAGAATAGCCTGCTCGCCTTCATCGGCTCTGATATTCGCTAAGCCTGCCGCAAAGGAAAGCTCTACAGCATTACCGCGCAGCGCGAAGTGAGGCTGCGCGCGATTAGCTATATCCAGCAAGGAGTTCGTGTAGATACCTTCGGGTTCTCCTAGCTCATTAAACACGAGCGGTGGGAGGCGGAACTCCGCGCTCTGTTCATCCGCATCAGGCTGGGTGTCCGTTTGAATCTCCTTTTGTAGGAAAGGTATATAGAGCTGACTCTTCGAGAGCAGTGAAGAATACTCGTCTTCTGTCGTTAAACCATGCGGGAAGTAGAAGGCGTGATCACTCGCGATGAAGAGGAGCTGCTTGCTAGTCTTAAACTCACCAGTAACCATGCTAGGCTCGGCCTGCTCATTCGCCGTCACTGTACGTTCATATTGCCCACTGATGCCATCGCCTTGGACGGAGATAGAGCCGTCTGCACTCCAGTAAATGAGGCTGCTGCCTTCTGCGATGAGTCGCTGCTTGCCCTGACTCATCTCGCTGCGTTCACCGCTAAGGATGATGGCTCCAGTCTGGGCGTCATAGCTGAAACGATCTGCCTGAATCATGGTCGCCCCTATTTGCGCTTCCTTATCCTCTGCGAGTTGGAGCTCGACTAGGTCCTCAGCTGTCACATGGACTAGACCATTGTACTGCTTCTGGAAGGAGGCGAAGGGGGGCTTCGCAGCTTTCTGAGGGCTGGTAGGCTTGAGCTGAAGTCGCATCGTGCCAGCGCTCTCGAAGAGCTGCTTTTCATGCTTGATACGCACATTGCGCTGTAAGTAAACGCTGTCATCACTCAGGAGGAAGAGGATAGAGCCTTTCGTGCTGATCTCGCTGAGGCTACCATCCTTGTTCTTATAAAAGCCCTCTATCTCATCTGCTATAAGGTAGAATGCACCCAGTGATTCACTCATGATCGCGAGAGTCTTCGCACCACGCGCGACGAGCTCACCTTGGCTGTGGCGTATCGTGATGCCATCACGACCGCCTCGGAGTAAGAGGTTCTCCTTGTCGATATCGAGAAGCGCTAGCTGTGCGACGACAGTGATGGGCTTCGTTTCCTGTTCGGAGGCTGTAGGAGTAGCTTCTTTTTCCTTCTGAGTAGGAGGCTGAGATTCCTTACTTTTGCTACCTGTGCCTGTGATAAGCTCCTTTTCCTCTTCTAAACTTTTTGTCGTGCTCTCTCTTTCAAGCTGAACATACAGACCCTGACAGTCGAGATGCAGTCGCTGGTCGCGAAGCTCGACTTGCCCGAGGTAGCTGAGCTGTGAAAGAGCCGTGTCGAAGTAGAGCCCCTTCGAGCTTTCTACCTGTGATTCGTCAGGCTTTTTATCGCTTTCTCCAAGCGTTTCTAATGGCTCGTACTCTTCAGCTTCATGAAGATAGGGTTTCATACGCTCGTCCCATGAGATGAGCTGCGTATCGAGCTCTTTTATGATGAGCTCTGCTTTCTCTCGCCCAGCCTGTGCAGCCGCGAGCTCAAAGAGTTTAGCGCGCTGTGAGATGATGCCCTCGCTAGGGCTCAGCTCGTTCATCTTCTCAGCTAAATATGCTGGCTGAGCCTTGGCTGCACGAGGGAATACTGGCTGAGCCGTCAGCTCTACGCCGCTCTGCTGAGCCGTCAATGGCGTGCTAAGGCTATACCCAAGCAGGAGCGCGGTGACGAGTCTGAATGAGGGAGAGATCATGGCTTTTCGGCTGCTTCAGCCTTTACCTTCGTGAGGGATAAAATGGTGCGAACGGGGCCCTTCAAGAGACCTTGCTGCTTTTCCATCGAGTAGCTTAGCTGCTTACCTTGAGCACGAAAGCGAGGGTCGCTTACGACAGTATCCTTCGTAGACTGAACAAGGTTTGTGAGGAAATTATAATGCCCCTCCTCGGCATTCATTGCCGTGGTGTAGCCGCCCTTGTTGTAAACCTCAGCAAGAAGCCCTTTAATGCCGACTTCCTGTCGGTTAATGACGCGAAGCGACTTAGCCTTAATGAGAGAACTGACACGTGACTTCTCGTATCGAGGAAGAGTGATACCCTCAACCACTGTGCCGGGAGGAAGCATCGAGATCGCAGGGAACTCACCTGGTGCGCTCTCGCTGTTAAGAATCTCGTTTGCAGTAGAAGTGCTCAATAAGCTCAGTATCATTACGATACTGAGCTTATGAAAAGGTTTTACTATGCTGCTTCCTAACACGGTGCTGAGGCTAAGCTATTAAGATAGAGGGCTTACTTCATTTGTGCGTAGGCTGCGCGAATGAGCTGCATATTTGTAATGACGCGCTCAAGGTCGGAGAGGAAGACCTGATTCGGCCCATCGCTCATCGCTTTATCTGGGTTCTTATGTACTTCCATGAAGACACCATCGATACCGACTGCCATAGCAGCATTCGCGAGGACGGGAGCAAGCTCGCGATCACCGCCAGTAGCGCCACCGAGACCACCTGGACGCTGGACAGAATGTGTCGCATCAAAGACCACAGGGCAGCCGAACTCGCGCATCCAATGAAGACCGCGCATGTCAACGACGAGGTTGTTGTAACCGAAGGTCGTGCCACGCTCACAGAGCATGAACTTCTCACAGCCGAAGGCTTCCATCTTCTCACAGATGTTCAAGCAATCCCAAGGCGCGAGGAACTGACCCTTCTTCACATTGATAGGGCGACCCGTTTTCGCGCAGGCTTCGAGAAGGTCGCTTTGACGGCTGAGGAAGGCAGGGATCTGGAGGAGATCGATGTATTCAGCCGCGTATTCTGCCTGTTCTTCTGTGTGTACGTCAGTCACGACACCCACACCGAGTTCCTTAGAAATCTCAGAAAGGATGCGGCAGCCTTCTGCTATGCCGAGACCTCGAAAGCTCTTGACATTCGTACGATTAGCCTTGTCATAAGAGGCCTTGAAAAGGAAGGGGACACCGAGACGCGTGCAGATAGTCTGGATCTCACGCGCCATTTCCCAAGCAAACTCTTCGCTCTCAAGAGAGCAAGGTCCAAGGATGTAAAAAGGCTGTGCGCCACCGATTTCAATATCATTAATGAAGAAAGACATATGTATAAATGATTAAAATTGTGAAAATAAAAAGGAAATTAGTCGATGAGCAGCAGGCTCACTGGATCGTAGAGGTAATTACGCAGACGGGCTGCGATACTGTCTGCCTGATCCGAAGGCAGTTTACTAGATACGTAAAATGTGTAGTCGAGAGCGACATCCTTGACATCACAGCCGACGCGTATGCCTACTTTTTGTGTATCGCCACGTGTCACGAAGGCCACAAGAGGGGCAGAGTTGCTATCAAGGTACTCGCTGACTTGCTCGCGTGTTATTTTTGCGTCACAGACGACGACCTGGGGTGTGAAGCTAGGCTGTACTTCCCCCCCCGTTTGTAGCATGCGGGCGAGCTGGTATAGGGATTTATTAGAAACATCCTTGAGAGCTCGGAGTTTCTTGCCATATTCTTCAAAGAGAAGAACATCAAGTTCTTCTTTCTTAATAGAATCGAGAGTGGTGCAGGATTTGACCACCGCGCGTACGATGTAATCCATCAGTGAGTAGCGGCTTTCAAGAAGCCTGTCACACTGCACGGCGATAGGGCGACTCAGATTTGCCAGTGCGAACATGTCCACACGGCAATCGTAGACGAAGTAGCCTCCCTTGGCTGGACGGGTCTGAGGCAGGAGATCTGCCGCGACGCTCGTCTTACCAAGGGAGGAACTCGTTGTTGATACTTCCGAGGATTCAGAGTTCACTACCGTCTCACCAGTAAGGTGTCGCTTTACATCATCAGCCATGACGCGTCCCCGAGGTCCCGAGCCGCGCAGAGATGTCACATCGAGCTGATGTGCGTGTGCGAGACGACGGGCGAGTGGGGATACGAGCTTTATTGCTGACATGGGTGGAGGATAGTTGAGGAAGGACGCTAGAGTGCGTTTTCTGAGTCCTGAGCTTTATAGAGGCTTAGGCTTCGAAGCGAAGTTCGCCGTCGATGTAAGTCTGGACGACTTCGAACTCGTCGTCGAGAAGCACGAGGTCCGCGACGAAACCGGGAGCGATCTTACCGAGGTCATGAAGACCGAGGGACTGAGCCTGATTGTAAGAGGTGCTGTAGACGAGCTCGCTGAGAGGCTTGCCTGTCATTTCGTACACGTTGCGTAGACCCTGACCGAAGTGGAGTGTGGAGCCAGCGAGGTTACCCGATTCGAGGCGTGCGACACCACCCTTCACGATGATAGGAAGGCCACCGAGGTCGCCAGGACCATCAGGCATCCATGAGCAAGCGAGGGAGTCAGTGACCATGATGAGCTGATCCTTACCCTTCGTGCCGAATGTGAGCTTCAGCATGTCGGAGCAGAGGTGGATCTTGTCACAAATGAGTTCGATCTTAATTTCAGAATCTTGGAGACCAGAGCCGACAAGACCGATTTCGCGGTGATGGACAGGGCTCATCTGGTTGCAGAAGTGAGTGAGGTGCTTCAGACCTGCTGCCTTAGCCTTGACGAAGTCGACGTGTGTCGCAGCCGAGTGACCAGCGGAGCAGGTGATGCCCTTTGCGCTTGCTTCGGCGATGAAGTCGAGAGCACCAGGCATTTCTGGAGCCATCGTGATGAGGAGAACTGGGAAAATGTCATCAATCATCTGAACTTCTTCCATGTCTGCAGGACGAACGAATGCAGGGTTCTGTGCACCGCATTGCTTAGGATTGATGTAAGGACCTTCGAGGTGGATGCCTGGAGTCTTCGAGCCATTAGGAGCTTCGGAGTATTCCTTCACCGTGCGTGCTACGTCAAGAAGTGTGTTAGTGCCGAGTGTCAGAGTCGTAGGGAGCCAGCTTGTGACACCTTCCTTCATCTTGCAGTCAGCAATCGTGCGTAGGCTCTCGACCTTGCAATCACAGGTATCGCAGCCACCAGCACCATGTGAGTGAATGTCGATGAAACCTGGGAGGAGCATGCGCCCCTGCGCGTCGATGACCTTATCAGCCTCAACAGCTGTTTCTTCGAGGTAGACGGCAGTGATGTGCTTACCTTCGATGAGTACGGAGCCACCAGCCACGTCGATGCCTGGTGAGATGATACGAGCATTTTTGATCAATGTTTTCATAAAATGGGAGGGCTGTGCGAGCGCGTTATGGGACTCACATGGGCTGCATGAAATTATAAGGATTGAGAACAGCTTTTCAAGCTAAAAGAAAGCTCCCTACTTATTTCTTATAGTCGACACCTATGAGGTCTAGGCGTTTTTTCAGCTCAGCGAGGCGACGGAGGAAGTCTTGGTAATCCTTATTCTCCTTTTTTGTCCAGCCTACCTCTGCGTATGCGATGGCTCGAGGGAAGGCCTGACGGTGCATGTCTGCCACCGTCGGTGTCCACTCTGTCCACATCTGCGTACCGAGTCCGATGATGCGCTGAGCCTCCTCAGGAGTGAAGTCGCCAGCACGTGGATCGAAGCTGTAGCTCTTCTCCAGAGGGATGCGATCATAAGAATAATCCAAGTAAGTGTCCTCATGCGAGGAATTCACGAGCTCATGTCCCTTGCTTACCGCTTTTTTAATGTGACTCTTCGGTCCAGCCCAGTAGTGAATGATCGTGTTCGGGTGTATTTTAGAGACGACATCTCCTCCACCATCACCATGGATATCACCGCCCATGATCTCATTCCAGCCCATGGCGCGTTTTCCCTTGTCGCGGATGAGCTGCTCCACGCGGTTTGTGAAGTGCATCTGCACCTGTGCTAAGGATGTGTAGCCATGCTCCTTCATGAAAGCTTCTATCTCGGGGACACCTTCCCACTGCTTGCTAAAGCGCACCTCATCGCCACCGAAGTGAAGGATGGGGGAGGGGAAGAGGGTGATGAGTTCATCGAAGACATCGGAGACGAACTCATAGGTACTTTCCTTTGTCGGGTCGAGCGCGGCATTAGAGCCGAACTTCGTGGGCATTTCTTCAAGCGGCTTTAGCGAGAGCCATGGGTAAGCGACGCTCGCTGCGCTGCTGTGGCCGGGTACGTCAAACTCGGGAATAATGGTGATACCACGCTCCGCAGCGTAAGCGACGATGTCCTTGATCTGCTCCTGCGTGTAGAAGCCGCTGTGGGGTCTGCCTAGACTCTTTCCGCTCCTCCACTTGATTGCTTCTGAGTCTGCGCGAGAGGAGCCTATCTCCGTGAGGCGTGGGTACTTCTTAATCTCAATACGCCAGCCATCGTTGTCGGTGAGATGCCAGTGCAGGATATTCATCTTCAGCAGAGCCATCGTATCGAGGATGCGCTTCACCTCCTTCACTCCATAGAAATGACGAGCCTCATCCAGCATGAAGGCACGCCACTTGAAGCGTGGTGCGTCTTCGAGGGTGAAGGCAGACTCGCCCAGTGTCCAGGTGGTGGATGCCTTTAAGGCAGCATCCGTGCTGAAGAAGACGGGAGGAAGCATCTGGGCGATGCTCGCATAGGCGCGCATGATGCCTGCGGCTGAAGCGAAGTCGATAACGAGGTCTTCCTTATAAGGGTTCGCCGCATCGTTCGCCATGATGGTGTAAGCTTCTTCCCCCTTATTCTTCAGGGATTTGTTGAAAATGATATAGATTTCACCTGTTCCGAGATCTTCGACGGTCTCCGTGGGCTCATGGCAGATGAGAGGGAGCTCTAGTCCTGTGCCTACGCGTAGGAGCTGGGCGAAGTCTTCCGCGGCCTGTGCCTCGGCTGAGCCTTTCTCCACGATGGCGATGATGCGAGAGTTCGGCTGGATGCAAAATGCCTTCCCGTCTTTCTCTACCTTGACTACTGTGGGCTTAGGGATGATATTCTGCTGCGCATTCGCTGTCGCGGACAGAGCACAAAGACTGAGTGTAAGTGTAAAAATGGATGAGATACGCATACGTTATTATGCTAGAGAAGTAGCCCTATATTGTCAATACAGAATCTCAGTCTGACATGTCATACATAAAACTTAGCTTAGTCTATTCTTGACTAATTCTAAAGCTGCCCCTATAATGCCGCAGGCATGACTCGCTTTTTTAAACTCGCCCAGATGCTTATCGGAGGGGCTGCACTTTTGCTCTTTGCTGGGGGATTTCCACGCTTCGGAGTGCCTGAGATCTATCATAGTGGAGCGATGCTGCTGCTTGGTATCTTGGGAGCCATATTTGTATTTTTCGCGGCCTATCGCATTGTTGATAATAAAATTTTAGCTTTTTTGAAAGTGACAGTTTTTGCCCTGCTTACGGTCGCCAGTGTGTGGTTTAGCTCCACCGCTGTAGCGACTGTCTTCACGGGTGAGGATATGGGGTTCTACCAGTTGAGTTTCGAAATCGCTCGCGCTTTACTGGGACTTTCTGCAGCACTTTGCTTCGCCTACTTTAGCTGGCGCTCGCTGGATAAGCGTATCTCACTCGCTTGGGCGCATCTATCGATGCTACCGCTCGCCTTCGGTGCGTACCTCGACTATGCGTTCGAATTGAATGGAGCTGTTCCAGTCATCGTCGACCATGAAGAAGCGGCAGAAACGCTTCGCCTCGCAGATGAAAAACGTGCGCCCTTTGGCTTCTCGCTTTTCTTAAATGATTTCGAGCTCTCTCACTATGATGGAGAGCGTTACGATATGTACGAACAGGATGGACAGGAGTGGAAGGTGCTTGGTAAGATGGAGCTACGCGATGGGGAGCTTTATTTCGAGAACGCTAGCTGGTCTCTAAGCGAGCTTCAGCATGATAAGCGAATGGGTGATCGTGCTTTCTTGTTCATCGATGGTAAGCCCATGCGCCTCATTTACGAAGCCGAGCCTACAGTGAAGCAATACAAGGTAGATTATATTCTGGAGAATAAACTTCTCGGAGAGACACTGCGCGGTGTGCTGCGTATCAATGAACCCATTGAATACCAAGGCTGGCAATTCAGCCTGATGAGCTACCGAGAGATGGAGAGCTCAGATCAGGTTCTCATCCAGCTCGAAGCGCGCCACGCACCTGGACGATTCTGGGCACGCGCTGGGATGCTCGGACTCATCATCAGCATCGCTACATGGTGCTGGATTCCTAATGCTCCTAGAAAAAGAAAGGAGATGATAGTATGAACCTAGCCTTACTTGTTTACATTCTTACAGGGCTCTGCCTCGGGTTACATGTTCTGACAGTTATCGTAGCTAGACGCGAGATTCTTGCGTTCCGCCTGATGGTCCTCGCATGGGTGGTCGCCCTGCTGCTTCTCATTGCGAATGCCATTCTCGCACAGGCCCCACCCTTTGGGAATATGCGCCACGTGCTGAGCTTCTTCCCGCTCATCTTGCTACCGAGCCTCATGATGATGAAGGCGAGTATACCGCGCAGCTACATAGGTTATTTTGCCTTCGCGGCGGTTCTCACCCTCACAGGGGCGCTCTGTATGCCTCTGCAAGAAGGCTGGCGACAGATGCCAGCCCTGCAATCCCCATGGTTCGTCCCGCATGTTACAAGCTATGTCGTCTCTTACGGTCTTATGCTCGTCGCGACGCTTGTGACGATCCGCAGCTTCTGGGGAAACGAGAAAGAGCTGGCGCTTCGAGTCGCAGATAAGGCTGTGACTCTCGCCTTCCCTTTGATGAGCTTCGGGCTCTGGAGCGGGGCGCTCTGGGCTGACTCTGTCTGGGGAGGCTACTGGGCGTGGGATATTAAGGAGGTGTGGTCACTCATCACATGGCTTCTCTATATTATGTACTTCCACGTGAGACGCGTAGCACCTGAGTGGAGACGTACGCTACTCATCCTTGCATTCGTCTCCTTACTTGTGACCTTCCTTGTCGTGAATCTGCTGCCGAAGATAGAATCCGTACATAGCTACGCGCAGTAGAGTGTGCGAAATACGCTGTTTTGTGTACAAAGAAATACCGCCTTCTTCATGGAAGAAGGCGGTGTAAATGTATTTAAGAGAGGTACTAGAAATTACTTCTTCTTGCAACCACCCTTTTTCTTGCAGCTTACTGCAGTCTTGAAGACTGAGGAAGGCTTGAAACCAAGTGTCTGAGAAGCTTCAATTG
Organism: uncultured Akkermansia sp.; assembly: GCA_964370895.1. Lineage (GTDB taxonomy): Bacteria > Verrucomicrobiota > Verrucomicrobiia > Verrucomicrobiales > Akkermansiaceae > Akkermansia. Next base: position 23,862 of record CAYJLR010000004.1, read on the forward strand.
TCATCGTGTCACCAGTCTGAGGATTGCGACCTGTACGTGCAGCGCGCTTCTTCATTTCAAATGTGCCGAAGCCAATGATCTGTACTTTTTCCTGAAGTACTGCTTCGCTGATGGAATCGAGAACTGCCTTAAGAGCGGTTTCTGCGCACTTCTTCGAGGTGTTTTCGCCAAGCTTGGCCTGAATCTTATCTACAAGTTGAGTTTTGTTCATAGGAGCTCATAATAACATCTTTGTAGGGCGACGCAAGCGGAAAATCGCGAATTAACTGATAAATTAGGTGTTTTTTAGACTTTTAGATGAAAAAACTATATTCTTTCCAATCTTTTGCCTAATTAAGAAGTCCATTTTTGTAATGCAATGGCATCGTACATCTCACGCACAGCACTCTGCATGCCTACACTCAGGGCACGCGATATGATGGTGTGACCTATATTGAGCTCTTGGAGGTGGGGGACAACAGCGAGCTCGGCGAGATTCGCCAGCTGGATACCGTGACCTGCATGAACGCGCAATCCAATGGAATGAGCCAGCTCCGCTCCAGTCTTGAGGCGTACTGCCTCTTCGCTTCGGGCTTCACCCTGCGTGTTCGCAAAGCAGCCAGTATGTAGCTCTATCATGGGTGCTCCGAGATCAGCGCTAGCTTGAATCTGGGCTGGCTCAGGATCGATGAACATGCTCACCTTAATGCCTGCTTCACTGAGGGCTGAGACAACAGGGCGTAGTGAGTCCATCTGACCAGCTACATCAAGGCCGCCTTCTGTTGTCACCTCTTCACGTTTCTCAGGGACGAGACAGACATAGTCTGGCTTCAGATCGAGCGCAAAGGCTAGCATGGCAGGCGTGGCCGCCATTTCTAAATTAAGAGGAAGAGGGATGTGCTTACGCACGCGGTAGGCGTCTTCTACCTGCATATGTCTTCTGTCTTCGCGTACGTGGATGGTGATGGAGTCAGCGCCTCCTCGCATGGCCGCTTCTGCAGCTTCGAGGATGCAGGGTTCGGCGTGAGGGGCGTCAAGCATTCCTTGGTAGCGTGCTTGGCGCAGCGTGGCAACGTGGTCAATATTGATTCCTAATAGCATGGTGGTGAGAATGGAGTTGAGGATTGTGTTCGAGTGGGAAGCAAGCCGACCGCATCAAAAGATGCGGTCGGGTATAAAATGAGGACTTAAAGAACTGGTTCTTTAGTGCAGGAAGTGTCGAGCACCCGTGAAGATCATCGCGATACCTGCTGCGTCAGCGGCATCGATGACTTCTTGGTCACGGATAGATCCACCAGGCTGGATGCAAGCGGTAGCTCCTGCGTCGATGGCGGTCTGGAGACCGTCAGCGAATGGGAAGAGACCATCAGAAGCGATGACGCTGCCCTTGAGCTGAAGACCAGCTTGACCCGCCTTCCATACAGCAATCTTAGCGGAGTCTACGCGGCTCATCTGGCCAGCACCTATGCCGAGCGTACCATTCTTGTCAGAGAAGACGATGGCATTCGAGTGAACCTGCTTGCATACGCGCCAAGCGAAGGTAAGAGCTTCGAGCTCGTCTTCTGTAGGCATGCGCTTGGTAACGACCTTTTCCTGAAGCTTATCGAGTCCGAGAGCGTAATCATCACGCTTCATGGTCATGATACCACCTGGAGCGGAGCGTACGATAGGAAGCTTGCAGTATTCCTTCCATGCGTCCATGTCGATGCGCATGATACGGCAGTTCTTCTTCTTCTGGAGGATAGCACGAGCTTCTGGCTCGTAGTCAGGAGCGATGATCACATCTGTGAAGATAGCACCGACGATGCGAGCGAGAGCCTCAGTCATGGGGCGGTTCATCACGATGACTCCACCGAATGGTGCTTGCGTATCGGTCTGGTAAGCGCGCTTCCATGCTTCTACGAGATCTTCATTGTCTTGACCGACACCACATGGGTTCGTGTGCTTCAAGATTCCGACCGTAGGACGACGGAAGTTCATGATGAGGGAAGCCGCTGCTTCGATGTCAAGAATGTTTGTGTAGGAAAGCTCCTTGCCCTGAATCTGAGTCACGATACCATCGAAATCACCGTAGAGGTGGCTAGGCTGGTGAGGGTTGTCGCCGTAGCGAAGTGTCTGAGCGAATGGGAGGGAGAGGGTGAAGTTGTTCTTAGTACAGTCGGCAGCGCGATGACCAAGGTAGTTCGAAATCGCGTTATCATACTCGGATGTGCGAGTGAATACCTTGACAGCGAGACGTTCGCGAGTCTTGAGCGTTGTGTTGCCCTGGTGACTTTCCATTTCTTCAAGAATTGCACCGTAATCGGAAGGGTCGGAAACAACTGTGACGGAAGAGTAATTCTTCGCCGCGGAACGCAGCATGGAAGGACCGCCAATGTCGATCTTTTCAATAGCTTCGGCAAGAGTGACGCCTTCTTGAGCAACTGTCGCTTCGAATGGGTAGAGATTCACACAAACGAGGTCAATCGTAGGGATCTCGTTGTCGCGAGCCTGCTGCTGATGCTTCTCAAGATCACGGCGCTGGAGCAAGCCACCGTGTACCTTAGGGTGGAGCGTCTTCACGCGACCGTCGAAGAGTTCGGGAGCGCCTGTGTAATCAGAGATCTCAGTGACAGGAAGACCTAAGTCTTTGAGATACTGGCATGTGCCACCAGTGGAGATGAGGGTGACGCCCTGATCGACAAGGCCTTTTGCAAATTGATCGAGACCAGTCTTATCAGAAACTGAGATAAGGGCTCGGCTGATTTTTTCGGGTTGAATGCTTGTTTCCATGGTGGAATGCGGGTTGTACGGCAAGGATGTCTTGCTGCGGAGAGGATACACCCGAAATGTTTAGAAAGCAAGCTCTATTTGTACAAGGGAAGCTCTCGCAATTCGTTTTCCACAAAGGTGGATGTAGAAAATGAAGTAAACAGCGCGCCTCACTCGGTCTTTTTCGCGTATTTTTACCCTTTTCTCGTCGAATAAGCCATTATGCTCCGTCGAAAATGAAAAAAATACGTCGAAAAATCCCTTCGTGATTTCGCATGGCGAGTCACGGGGATTAGTGTGATCGTTTTTGAGTGTCTAAGAGGTGATCCTGTGGAGCTTAGAGAGCTGTACCCATAGCTGTTTTCTTAGAATTGTTGCCTGTGCTGCTCGGAGTGGCAGTGGGGCTGGGGATGTTCACCGTAGGGTTAGCGCTAGGAGTTGTGCTAGAGCTAGAGCTTTTTTCTACTGTCTTAGTAATAGTTGGTCTATCTTCAAAAGCTTCCTTGGGGAAGAATCCTCCAGTATCCTTCCAGTGGCGAAGTGTCATGCCTGCGAGGAAGGAAAACAAGACAATGATGATCGCATAGGTAGACACGAATCCATCATCTACTTTCTTCGGCTGCGCGGAGTCGATTGTAATGTCCGCCAGAGGGCTGGGTTTGCGCTTGCCGGTCTTACTTGCGGTCAGTGGCTTCGGAGCATTGGTAGGAGTCTTTGGTTTAGGGGCAGTAGGCGCGGCAGGAGTAGGAAGCGCAGGGACGGGAGCACCCTGAGCATCATAAGTGAGCGTCGCTTCGCCTAAAATATAGTCCGTTTTCTCTTGAAGCGGCTCTTCTGCTGAGAGTCTTACGTCGATGCGGTAGATGCCATTTGTTGAGCCTTCATCTTTGATGAAGAAGGCGCCATTCTTGTAAGTGATAGTGCTATGGAGCCCTGAGAGCCCGATGACATCGGGGAGGCTGACGACGCAATCAGAATTACGCCCAAGTGTTATGGCTAGCCCTTCCTTAGCTGGAAGTCTATATTTATTTTTTGTGCCGTCTTTTCGTTGAATAAAAACAAGTGCCATAGCTGAAATAGAGTATGGCATAGATGTTATGCTAATGCAAACGAAAAATGAAGCATACTGACAGCTAGGAGGAAAGATTATACTTGAGCTTACCCTCTTTTCTACCCTATACTGGCGCTATGCCCATTTCAGAAGAACTATTTGCAGAGGCCTGTCAGTATATCCCCGGTGGTGTGAACTCTCCCGTGCGTGCCTTCAGACGCCTTGAGCGTGCACCATTCTTTGTCGCGAAAGCACAGGGGTCGCACCTGCTTGATGAAGATGGGAAGCAGTATATCGACTACATCGGTACATGGGGACCTGCCATTCTCGGGCATGCTCCAGCACCTGTTATTAAGGCGGTACAAGAAGCTGCGAGCAATGGACTCAGCTTCGGTACACCGACCCGCGTCGAAGTAGATATGGCAAAGACCGTCTGCGAATGGGTGCCCTCCATCGAAAAGGTGCGTATGTGCAACAGTGGCACAGAAGCGACGATGAGTGCCATTCGACTTGCTCGCGGATTTACTGGTCGCGATATGATTGTGAAGTTCATAGGCTGTTACCATGGGCATGTCGACAGCCTGCTCGTCGCCGCAGGAAGTGGTGCTCTCACGCACGGCCGCCCAGACAGTGCAGGTATTCCAGAAGACTTCGCGCGACTCACCTTGACCCTTCCTTATAATGATACGAATGCGCTGGAAGAAGCCTTCCACGCCTATGGCGACCGCATCGCTGCTATCATCGTCGAGCCATACCCCGGTAATGCAGGCTTCTACCTCCCACGTGAAGGCTACCTAGAGTTCCTCCGCGAGATCACGACACGCTATGGCTCTTTACTCATCTTTGATGAAGTGATGACAGGTTTCCGTATCTCCGAATCTGGGGTGCAGGGCAAGCATGGCATTACCCCCGATCTTACCTGCCTAGGGAAGATTATAGGTGGCGGTCTTCCCGTTGGTGCCTTTGGCGGGCGAGCCGATATTATGGACTCACTCTCCCCTCTTGGTCCCGTTTATCAAGCTGGTACACTGAGTGGGAATCCCGTCGCTATGGCCGCAGGCCTCGCCCAGCTACGCGAGCTGCGCGCGCAGGACGCCTACACACGACTCGAAGTCCTCGGTGCTCGACTAGAAGATGGCGTCCGACGTGCGATTCACGACACAGGGAAGAATTACCAGTTCTACCGTGTTGGATCTATGTTCGGACTCTTCTTCTCGGATGAGCCTGTTTATGATCTTGATTCAGCGATGAGGGGCGACTTCGATAGCTTCCGTCGCTACTTCCACTTGATGCTGGATCAGGGAGTGTATGTCGCGCCATCACCCTACGAGGCAGGCTTCATCTCAACCGCCCATAGCGAAGCAGATATCGACCATACGGTCGCCGCCATGGAGCGCGCGTTTCGTGAGCTGTCATAAGGGGCTGTGAAAGACTCTTGTCATCTCTATGGAGAAATGTTATAATTCCGCTATGAAGAAAGCACTTTTAACCCAACTGCCTGCATTTGCGATCTTCGCGCTAGGCTGCTTGTGTACCCCCTTGCTTGCCCAGAGTCCGCAAGTAGGCGAGGAAGGCGATGTCGTGCGAGTCACACGTCACCCCGATGGGACACGTACCATTTACAAGCGACAGGCGGGGGATTCCGGCATGCTCTCCATGACCTACACCGCTAATGGGAACTTAGCGGTCATCCATGAGTATATCGAGGGGAAGTATTCTCAGCTCGTGGGATGTAATATTTATGATAGTAAGTACCGCGTTATTTACAAGGTGGCATACGGCTATGATAGTAATGCTCGCCTCATCGAGGAGCGCATGTACTCAAATCCTGACAGAAAGCTCGTGCAGCGCGTGATTTACAAGTATGACGAAGTGGGGAATCGCTCGAAGCCCATCGTTGTCTCGTTGAGCACCAGCAAGCATAAGAGTCAGAACATCGCTCCTACGATGCGAGATGATGTGGAGAAGATCCACCGTGAAGGCAGATAATAAAGCATTAGAAAAAATTATGGATACATTTTCCTGGCAAGATAAGGATGAAGAAGGTAAGAAGGTAACCTACCGCGCGACCTACTTCGGTGGCTGGTGGCAGCTAGAAGTCGCTCCGAAGCTCGGCCGCGCGCAGCGTGATGAAGTCGAGTTTGAACCAGCAGAGTTCAATGAAGACATCTGGCAGAGCCTGC
>CAYJLR010000004.1:29925-43180 GCA_964370895.1 uncultured Akkermansia sp.
GATGAAGTCGAGTTTGAACCAGCAGAGTTCAATGAAGACATCTGGCAGAGCCTGCGCACGATGCTGTATAATAAATACCGCCGCCGCCGCGTTTCTTGGGAGCTCGTTGACCACATCGATCAAGTCATCGCTGGCAAGAAAAAGAACGAACGTCGCGACCGCCGATGACAGAAGATGATATGATCCACTGCGTCGATCCTGCGAGGCAGGTCGAGCGTGCAGTCGCTATCATGCGTCGCTTGCGTGAGCCGGGTGGATGCCCGTGGGACGCGGAGCAGACGCATGAGAGTATCTTGAATAACCTTCTTGAGGAATCCTACGAGTGCATCGATGCGATACGCAGTGGTGATGATGCTCACATGCGTGAAGAGCTCGGCGACGTGCTCTTGCAGGTGATATTTCACGCGCAGCTAGCACAGGAGAGAGGCGTATTTGGGCTTCCTGAGATCGCGCAGGAGCTATCTGATAAGCTCGTTCGTCGCCATCCCCATGTCTTTGCCCAATCACAGGCAGATGATACCGCAGCAGTGCTGAACCAATGGGATGCTATCAAGCGTACGGAGAAGTCCATCGAGCGCATGCCCTACCTCCACCACTGTGGTCAGGGGCTGCCTGCACTCATGAAAGCGAACAAGCTCTCGAAGAAAGCCGCGAAGGTAGGCTTCGACTGGCCAGCCGCAGAAGAGACTCTCGCTAAGGTGAAGGAAGAGCTAGATGAAGTCGAAGAATGTCTTTCTCAGCCAGAGGATAGAGCCCATCTTGAAGAAGAGCTAGGCGATATGCTCTTCAGCATGGTGAATCTCTGCCGAAAGTGCGATATCGATCCAGAGCTCGCCCTCAGTGCAGCGAATGAGAAGTTCACACGTCGTTTTAATCAGGTAGAAGAAGCTCTCCGCAGCGATCATCTCACCCTTGAAGATGCTAGCCTTGACCAGATGGAGCAGGCATGGCAGCAATCGAAGAGTAAGGAGGTATAACTCCCTCTTATCCCCCATAGTCATTCAAATGAGCCTAGAAAAATGCATGAAGCAAGGCGCTCTGGCGCTGGGCACGCTGGCACTAGCTAGCTGCAGTCTGTTCTCATCTGAGCCTGCTGAAGACAAAGCTGCTGCTGAGAAAGCGGGATTTGATCCTAATTTCCCTACAGGAGAGCGCAGCATAGAGGAGCTCGCGATGACTGGGAATAATGCTGCCCCAGGGCAGGGGATGAGCGTCACGACCTCTGAAGAACTAGAGAAAATCGATAATCACGCTGAAGGTCCTGTCTTTTTCACCGACCCTGATAATCCTGACGCGGATATTGAAGGAATCAGTACCGCCTTCGAAGGAGCGCGTCAGCGCATGAACTGGCTCTCGAAGCTATCGTCAGCATCTAAGCTGGCTAGGCGCGAGAAGCTCCCTCTGCTCATATGGTTTCATGACTCCCTGCTGAGCCCGAAGAGTAAGGCCATGGCGAAGGAGCTCTTTGATACCCCTGAGTTTTTAGCTTGGATGAAGGGAAAGGCGATAGGCGTGCGTCTCGACTCCAGTGCTGGCTTCGACGATTCTGGACAGAAGAGTGGGGCTGATGAGACGCAAAACGTCCGTGCCATACGCCGTCGTTACGGTGTGAAGCACATTCCTAGCTTTGTCGTGATAAGTGCAACGGGCGAAGTCGTAGATATAATAGATGCCTCAGATGGCTTTATAGCAGGGGCGAGTCTGGGTATACGTGCTGCGATTAAGCAGGCTCAGGATATATACGACCATCACCGAGAAGAATTAAAGACGAAGGGCTATCGTGAGTGGCTGAATGCGCGAGGCGACAAGAAGATATTCGCGAAGCTTCGCCGCTTCGATCGCTCGAAAGATACTGTCTACTTAGTGGAGGAGTCTGGTAAGTATTATAAGCTTAACCTATTTGATTTCAGCGCAAAAGATATTGAATACCTTGACGCACTACCTCAGGAGAAGAAACCTGCCACTCGCACTACACGATGAAGGCCGCGGGAACGAAGTCAGATCAGACAAAGGCTCAGATCATGCGCGCAGCGATTCGTCTCTTTACGGAGCGCGGATTTGCGGGCAGTTCCTTGCGCGATATTGCGAATGAAGCCGAGCTGAATATGGGGCTGATTCGCTACCACTTCGGGTCGAAGGGCGATCTATATCGCGATACGCTGGCTCACCTTTCCGAGTCTTATAACAAGGCCTGCTTGACAGCTCTTCATGAGGTGATGGAGCTCGAGTCTGTGGAGGCAGAGCAGCTGATTTACGCGTGGCTAGCTGCTCCGTACACGCACTGGGATGATGATGCACTCGTAGGAGGGGGAGAGTTACTCTGCTTTCTCAATAAGATGGGCTACGAGTCACCAGAGCTCACGCACGAGGTTTATGAGTCTCATTACTCATTTGCTCTTATGGAGTGGCAACAAGCGCTCTCCGAATGCTACCCCGGTGTGACGCGGGGAGACTGGTTCTGGTGCTTGACATGCCTGCGTGGTATGTACTTTAACATTGTCGCGCATGATGACTTCACCCTATGGACGCTTCCAGCTATCCACAGCAAGGAGTCAGCCCTGCAACGGCTCGCATCTGATGCTGCTGCGATGCTACAGCGCTACGCGCACATTGCCTGATTGACAGCCTCTGAGTCTTGTGATAGATTTAATTCCTTATCTATGATCAAGATTACTGGAACGCATAATGAAGCTATCTGCTACTGCGATGAGCTAGAAACTAAGGCCGCTGATCAAATCAAGACCCTCTGCCAGCAAAAGGCATTTGCCGATTGCAAGATTCGCATCATGCCCGACGTGCATGCGGGTATGGGCTGTACCATAGGCACGACGATGAGTATAAAAGATAAAATCGTCCCAGGTATGGTCGGTGTCGATATAGGGTGTGGCATGGAAACCACCATGCTCAAGGAGAACGATATAGACCTTGCGCGTCTCGATGAGGTCATACGTAAGCATATTCCCTCTGGTCGTAGTGTACGTGAGAGTGCCCATGCGCTCAATGACGAGATCCTGCTCGATGAGTTACGCTGTATGAAGCATGTGAATCTCGGTCGTGCACGCCGCAGCATCGGAAGCCTTGGCGGGGGGAATCACTTCATCGAGCTTAATCGTGGCTCTGATGGCTGTATTTACCTTGTGATCCACTCTGGTAGTCGCCATCTGGGACATGAAGTAGCGGATTATTACCAGAAAACCGCCTTTGAACAGATCTATGGTACACTGGCAGAGAAGACGCAAGAAATCATCGCGTCGCTCAAGGCCGAGGGGCGTCATCAAGAGATCGCGCCCGCACTCGAAGCGTTTAAGGCGCAGTACGCGCAGGGGCATCTTCCTCCCAAGGAGCTCACCTACGTGGAAGGCTCACTCTTTGATGACTACTTGCATGATATGAAGATAGTGCAGCACTTCGCCGTCTTGAATCGTCGTGCCATGACCTCCGTTATACTCGAGGAAATGGAGCTACACGAGCAGAGTCGCTTCACCACTATTCATAACTACATCGATACTGACAGCATGATGCTACGCAAGGGGGCAGTCTCAGCTCGCGCTGGAGAGCGACTACTCATCCCTATCAATATGCGAGATGGCAGCCTCATTTGCGTAGGTAAGGGGAATGACGACTGGAATCAGTCAGCTCCCCACGGAGCAGGCCGCCTCTTCAGTCGCACGACAGCCTTTAAGCAGCTCTCGATGGACGAGTACAAGAAGCAGATGGAGGGCATCTACACCACGAGCGTGAGTCAGCACACACTGGATGAAGCTCCTATGGCTTACAAGAGCATGGAGAGCATCGTCAAGCATATCACCCCTACCGCTGATATCGTCGATCGCATCATCCCTATCTACAATTTCAAAGCCAGCGAATAGCACGATTATGACAATCAACATACGTCCCGAAGAGCCCTGCGACTATCGACGCAGTGAAGAAATCGCCCGCGATGCCTTTTGGAATCTCTATATGCCAGGCGCAGCTGAGCACTACGTCGTACACCTCTTACGTGGTCATGAAGATAATATCCCTGAGCTTAATCTCGTCATTGAGGAGAAGGGAGAGCTCGTTGGGGCTATCTACTACACGCATTCACGCGTCCTTCTCAATAGCGGAGGTGAGGCACCGTGCATCACCTTTGGGCCTGTATACATCGCTCCCCATCGACATAGACAGGGATTAGGTCGTGAGCTTATCACGCGCTCACTGGAGCTCGCTAGGCAGCTAGGTCACACGCGCGTGCTCATCCTCGGTTATCCCTACCACTATCGTCCTTATGGTTTTGTCGGTGGGAAAACCTATAGCATTAGTATGCCAGACGGTCAGTACTACACGGGATTACAGGCTCTAGAACTCGTCGAAGAATCCTTTAATGCCTGCGCGGGGATCGCTGACTTTTCCCCAGTTTTTGAGGAGTCAACCACAGGTCTAGATGAGTTTGATGCGCTCTTCGCTCCCAAGGAAAAGACAGTGCTTCCAAGTCAGCAAGAATACGTCACAGCCTGCGCGCAGCTTGATGAATAACGAGCCACGAGAGTATATACAAGCAACGGAAAAGCCCCTACCCGATAGATGCGACACGATACGATCTATGATCATCTCGGCTCTTTATTCTTTACCTCATAATTGATTTTGCTATACTGATCCCATTCATGAAATCTATCCTTTTCTCACTATCTCTTATTTGCGGTCTAGCCCCTTTGATGGCCTTTGATACAGCGAGGCTGCACACTGATATCACTCGCGACGAGTCCAGTACCACCTTTAGCTCTGATTTCACCTACGTTGTCTTAGAGGATGCGACGGTGCGCCGCGTATGGGATGGAGACGGTCGTCGCTTGAGCCTCGACTTCCAGCCTAGCGATGGATCTCTCATCTGTGGACGCATCCGCTATGAAAAGCCCATCAGCATCTCCGAAGCATCTCGCGAGCTCAACACGATAGCGCAAACAACAGGTCGTGGATGGCGTAAGGCTGATAAGGCGAAAATCGAACCCCTCGGCTTCCAGAAGGCTCTCTTCACCATGATAGAAGATAAGTCAAAGGACAGAACCTACTTCTTCGCTGTTCAGAATGGCGCAGGGAAGGTCACTTCGATTAACTTCTTCACCGATGTACCGAAGTCAAATCGCTACGCACTCGCTGAAGGCAGCACAGAAGAACGCCGCACCGCTATGGGGTCGAGCAGTAATAGCTCTGCTGAGCAGATAGCCTATCTGAATGCACAGGAAGCGAAGTTCAAGGGGAGACGCGATACCGCTATCGCAGCGAAGCCCATCGATGTCGATGTATCTAAGCCTACACAGGTTTCGAAGCCTGTTACAGATGCAGGAGAGCCAAGCGCTATTTCTGCTGCACTGGCTAATCTCAGCAACAAGAAGGAAGAAGAACCGCAGAGTCTCTACAGTATCGCCTATGGCTATGTGCAGAATCTCGGAACGAAGAATCTGCTCATCATCCTTGGGGCACTCTTCGCTCTGATCATCCTCTTCAAGCTCTGTGCGAAGAAGAAGTCACCGAAGACTCCTACAAAAAAATAGCAGTCCAAGCTTATAAGAAGCACTGGACTGCCAGATCTTATCAAGGAGGGTTCTTCTTAGTATGCCTAAGAAGTACTTCTCGCGTTAAAGATAATAGATACTAGTCTGTTTATTATATCGCTCGACCGCAGAGATGATATCCTGATCCGGTACGCTATCGTCGTAGAGTCCTTTCGCGATCTCGGTGATCATGAGCATAGAGCGCTGCATTTTCTCCTTGTAGATTCTAGCTTCGGTGCTCTGATCGAAGCTGGCTATCTCGGCGTTGAGCTCACGCATTTTAGCTGGATCTTTGCGATACTCCGCGAAGATCTCTTCTAATTCGCGAGTTAGATCTTTGTATTCTTCGCTCAGCTTATCGAGCTTTTTACTAGCTTCAGAAGAGCTGATCTTGCCTTCCTTGTAGAGGCTGCAGATATTGCCAGCCTCAATGATATTTTCACAGCGCTGGGCTGTGAGGTTGATAGGGCACTCACCACAGGAGCTTAGCAAAAGTGCTGGGCTGAGGATAAGGGCTATTTTAATATGCTGGAAAAATCGTTTCATAATATACATCTAGCACGATTGTATCTAACAATCAAGAATTATTGCATTGTAATATATAACAAAATTTCCCTTACTCTATCTTCTTCCTGAGATAGAAAAAAGCTCCCTCATCATGCGATGAGGGAGCTGCGATTGTAAATCTAGAGGATATGCTTATTTCCCGAGTGCGGCCTGCGCTGCAGCGATGCGAGCAGTAGGGACGCGGAAGGGGGAGCAGGACACGTAGTTGAGCCCGAGCTTGTGACAGAACATCACTGACGCAGGATCACCACCATGCTCACCACAGATACCCATCTTCATGCCAGGGCGTGTAGTACGACCCTTTTCTACAGCGATTTCCATGAGCTGGCCTACGCCAGACTGGTCGATGCTGGAGAATACATTGCTGCTGACAATTTCCAGGTCCTGATACTGAGGAAGGAATGTGCCCGAGTCGTCGCGACTCATACCGAGACCTGTCTGGGTGAGGTCATTCGTTCCGAAGGAGAAGAACTCCGCGTGCTTTGCTATCTCATCAGCTGTGACACAAGCGCGAGGGATTTCTATCATCGTGCCGACTTGATAGCTGACAGACTTGCCTTTCTCTTCGCAAACTTGGGCTGCGACGCGGTCGATGATTTCCTTCTGAAGGGAGAGCTCCTTATCGAAGGCGACGAGTGGTACCATGATCTCTGGACGTACTTCGATGCCTTCTTCTTCTTCTACTTCGATCGCGGCTTCGATGATGGCGCGTGCCTGCATCTCTGTGATCTCTGGGTAGGCTGTACCGAGGCGGCAGCCACGGTGACCGAGCATAGGATTGTGCTCATATAATCGGGTTATACGAACACTGAGCATGTCGAAGCTGATGCCGAGCATCTCAGCGACTTCTTCCTTCGCCGCATTTGTCGTAGGCATGAACTCATGCAGCGGTGGGTCGAGGAGACGAATCGTCGCAGGGAGACCCTTAAGTGCCTTGAAGATACCCTTGAAGTCTTCCTTCTGGAAGGGGAGGAGATCAGCGAGTGCTGCCTTACGGTCGCTAGCATGGTCTGAGAGGATCATGCTGCGCATGTAGTCGATGCGGTTACCTTCGAAGAACATGTGCTCTGTGCGGCAGAGGCCTATACCTGTAGCGCCGAATGCAATGGCGTTCTCTGTCTGTGCAGGGGAGTCTGCATTCGTACGCACAGTCATCTTCGACGCCTGTGTGCACCAGTCCATGACGCGGGCGAAATCTGCGTAGATCTCACTCTTTTCAGGAGCGAGTGACTTGTCGATTAATACCTGTACGATCTCAGAGGCTGCTGTGGCTACCTTGCCCTCGTAGACTGTACCATTCGTACCATCGATGGAGAGGTAGTCGCCTTCTGTGTATACGTCTCCATTGACGGTGACGGTCTTCGCATGGTAGTCGATCTGGAGTTCTTCTGCACCACAGACACATACCTTACCCATCTGACGTGCGACGAGCGCAGCGTGGCTGGATACACCACCGCGAGCGGTGAGGATACCCTCTGCTGCAATCATGCCGCGAAGATCTTCTGGAGATGTTTCCATGCGTACAAGGAGTACCTTCTCGCCGCGTGTGACAGCGTCAGCACAGCGGTTTGCATTTAAGTAAATGCGACCTGATGCTGCACCTGGTCCTGCGGGGAGCCCCTTTGCGATGCACTTGGCACTCTTGATAGCGTCAGCATCAAAGATAGGGGAGAGAAGCTGATCTACCTGATCGGCAGGGATGCGCTTTACAGCTGTTTCCCAGTCGATGAGTCCAGCACGTTCTAATTCGCATGCGATGCGGAATGCTGCTACACCTGTGCGCTTGCCATTACGTGTCTGGAGCATGTAAACCTTGTGCTCTTCGATCGTGAACTCGAAGTCTTGCATGTCACGGAAGTGGTTTTCCAGTGTCTCGCGAATCTTCGAGAGTTCTGCGTAGGCATCAGGCATGACGTCAGCGAGCTGAGCGACTGGAGCTGGTGTGCGTACACCGGCGACGACGTCTTCACCCTGTGCGTTGAGTAGGAACTCACCGTAGAACTCGTTTGCGCCGTTTGCAGGATTGCGTGTGAAGGCGACACCCGAGCCAGAGGCTTCTGAGGTGTTACCGAAGACCATAGCCTGTACGTTCACAGCTGTACCCCATTCACTAGGGATGCCGTACTTCTGACGGTAGACGATGGCTCGGTCGTTGTTCCATGAGTTGAATACCGCGCTGATGGCACCTTGGAGCTGCTCCCATGGATCAGAGGGAAAGCTGCGACCCTTGCGCTGGAGGACGAGAGCCTTGAAGCGTGAGACGAGTTCCTTTAAGTCGTCTGCGGTGAGTTCGGAGTCGATGATATCGCGCTGGTAGCGCTCCATCTTCAGCTGGTCGATGACGGTTTCGAAGGGTTCGTGGTCTTCGTTCTCCGCCTTTTGTACTTCGAGAACGACATCCCCGTACATCTGTACGAAGCGACGGTAGCAGTCCCATGCGAAGCGTGGGTTGTTTGTCGCCTTCGCAAGAGCTTCAACTGTGTCGTCATTGAGACCAAGATTTAAAATCGTGTCCATCATCCCTGGCATGGACTCACGAGAGCCTGAGCGCACAGAGAGGAGGAGGGGCTTGCCTTCGGTAGCACCGAAGCTAGCGCCGAGCTCGACTTCCATCTTCTTCACGCCCTCTGCAATCTGGGCTTCCAGCACGCTGGGGTAGCTCTTAGCGTGAGCGTAGTAATAGGTACATACTTCTGTAGTAATCGTGAAGCCTGGAGGCACAGGCAGTCCGATGCGGGCCATTTCTGCTAAGTTTGCTCCCTTGCCACCAAGGAGAGGTTTCATGCTGCCACCACCGTCGGCTGTGCCGCCGCCAAAGTGGTAGACGTATTTTTCGTTGTTTTCTGTATTCATATGGGATAAAAAATGTGTAAAATGCTATATATGAGCAAGCTTTCTTCTTGCTTAATTGAGAAGATTTTAACAGGCTTATAATAGTGTTTTATTCTCTCTATGTCAAGGCTTCTGGGACAATGTGGCAAAATTGCCACAAAGTACTACTTTCTGGGCTTGCAGATAGTGTTTTTTTTGCGTTTGAGATTTAGGGCTGTTTTTGGAAATTTACTGCTACTGATAGCGCGAATCTCTCAAAAAGAAGATTTGAAGATAAGAAACTGTTAAACCCACTTTTACAGTAGGAAATTGATATTATCTTTGATTTTTTCTTTTTAAAACTGTTATCTTGAGTGTTATACGATATTGTGTGGATGTATGCGAAAAATGATTTCTTGTGCAGTTGTTATTTTTTTTGTAATTTGGCTTGACTAAGGATCTTTATACGATATTATGTGCGTCCTTTATTAACTAACGAATGGTTTTAATTTTTAATATTTAATATGAAACTCCACCTCCCTAAAGCTCTTTTGAGAGCCATTGTTGCAGTATCTGCGTCGGCAGCTGTAAGCAATCAGGTAAGTGCCGCAGATTTCCTCTCTTGGGAAAATGCAGTAAATTATGAAAGTATAGATGCCACCATATTCCTTAATTGGAATTACGGTGTTATCCCTAAGCCTTATTCTATATCCGATTTGAAGTTCGCTGAGCGTGTCGATAAAGCGAAATTCACGCATCCAGACGGAGCTGTCAGTGTAGATACTTGGGGGATGTATCTCGACGCAAGTGGTAACCGCTTCATTAACTCTGCGGATGGTTATTATGCGGGGCTAGCTTCTGTAGTAGAGACCACAAAAGAAATCTCTGGTATAGACTCGGACGGTAACTCCTATACCCTTGAAGTAGGCACTTTTCTCTTCGGGACTGCTATTCATACGAACGAAGACGGTGTTAGCTATAGGCACAGTGATACTCGTATTGCGCTGAGTGACTATACGAAGTTCAGCGATGGCCTGAAGACGCAAGCACGCATCAGCGATTATGGCGGTGGTGAGTTTGAATATGTGGGTGGCGCTATTAATGGATCGAGTGGTAGTACCGAAGAGCGCGCTAGTACAACTATCATCATGGAAAATGGTGCCGAAGCAGGTTTTGTCACTGGCGGTGTTCTCATGGATGTGAATGCCACAGCGCAAGCTAGTTATATAGGTGACAATACCATCATAGTAAGTGATTCGAGAAGTAATGTTTATGGTTCCAATTATATTCAAAGCGATGCGAAGTATGGCGCGGATTTTTCTGGTAAAGTAAATATTTCTATCCAAGGAAACTCCTCTTCTTATGAAATTATCGGTGGGATAAAGAATGATTCGAAGCATGCGAGTTCGTTCGGAGTCGAAGATAAGCTTGATAGCTCCGTGACTATCATTGCACATAGAGGTAGTGAAATTTACAATGTTGTTGGTGGGAACTCTGGTAATGCAGGTTCTTTTAAGGGTGATGTGACGATTCATGTAGATGCTCGACTTGAAGGGTATGGTTCCGTTATAGGAGCTAATAACCATCTCAATGCTTCTGATACAAGCTTCACTGGTGATACGAATATCCGTATTACAGAGGTAACTGAGGATCTATCTTATAATTGGTACGGAAATGCCTTTTCTGTAGGTGAATCAGGTACGGCTTACATCGTGGGAGGTATTGCCAGTGAGAATGGTGTGCGCTATGGCGTCTATGGGGCACAAGAGGGGACAGATCCAAGTGATAACTATCCTACAATCGATTATACTGGTAAAAAAGCAACTCTTGTAGGTAATACGAATGTGACAATCGATTTGTCCAATAGCTCTGCCACCGCAAATGGTATGGCAGGAAGCTTTGGCCTTTCGGTATTAGGCGGATCTATTGTGGGCTCAGGTCAGGCATTCACTCACACGGGTGGGAGTTCCAATGTCGTCATTACCGGAGCTGAGAATGTCCGCTTTGATAGATTCGTTGTAGGTGGTAATATCGTAGCTGATGCTATTGAGTCAACGCATAATGGGCTTTCTAATAGCCATATTGATAGAACCGCTCTCTCCTCTGGCTATATCGAATCAGTGAATGTATCGGTGGATAGCGGAAGCTTTTTAGGTGGTTCTGAACCTGATATCTATAAATATAGCCAACTTTTCATCGTCGGTTCAGTGAGTGCTGGCGGTGGCAATGCCACTACAGGGCAGACGAATGCTACTATCTCTGGGGGCACATTTAACACACTTATAGGTGGTAATGCATCCTTGGTGAAATATGATCAATTCGATGGGCGTAATTATCTCGATACCTCAGCTGGTAAGACAGTCGTGGAATCAAACATCGTGATGAACGTTTCGGGTGGCTCTGTGAAAACGCTTGTAGGTGGTAGTTACATCGACGGTACTGTCACTGATATATTGGATGAGAAGAGTGCTGTTATTCGCGAAGCAGTAGTGATCAATGATACGGACATAAACGTGACGGGTGGGCTGCATGGTAACGTGACTTCTGGTAGCTATATAGGAGAGGCGTTCGCAGCGAACAAAGCTGACGGGAATGGCTACTTGGTCACTCAGGGGAATCTATCCTTAAGTATTACTGGTGACACTACTATCTCAGGTGCTAGCATTTCAGCAGCAGGTATAGTTGAATCTCTGTATGGATCTGGGCAGCTGCTCTCTGACGCAGGTGCGAGTACGGTGGCAGGTGCAATCGTTGCTAATCACGTAAATGCTTATCAGGAAATTGCAGATTCATGGCCCTATCATTGGAGACCTACTTCTTCGGAGATACAGGAACTTTTCACTGCGATCCTAGATACGTTGACTCCACCACCCGCTTATGCTGGTTTACCAGATACATCTACTGCAGCGACTGCTACTTCAGTCCCTCTTACGGTGACAACGGAATCTACACATCTAGAACTCGGAGATGATGTGAAATTTACAAATAGCACTGTTATTTCTGGTGATTTGCTTACGACTGAACCGCAGTTGACTCAGACTGGCTTCAGTTATGTCGAAGTATTTGATCAGCTTATAGCTGGTTTGACTGCAGAAAAAAACAACATCATTGAAGATTATGGAACTGAGCCAAATGTGGATGCTGTTCTAGCTAAGTATGATGAGTGGATAGCAAGCATCCGTGCAGAACAAGCTCGCGTCGAAGAAGTACTTAACTACTCCGGAGAAGTTGGCGAGTTTATTATCGGAAACTCTCTCGTCAAGGGGAACCGTCAACTTGAGCTAAATGGTAATAACTACGCGCATATTGCTAATGTGAGTTTCACTGAGTTTGATGAAATCGCGACTGGTAATAATGCCATCGTTGACTTGAAAGTAAATAATCAGGATCTCGATCTCTTTGCAGGTAGAAATGAATTGCTCGCAGGTTCTTCACGCGTAACTCTTGATGCTGAAGGTAAGGCTATCATGACTGGCACGAATACCGTGCGCAAGACAGGCAATGGTACGCTCATGCTCAGTGCCACGAATGGACAGGTAGGCCGTGAGGATAATCTCCAGCTCGTTGTGGAAGAAGGGAAGGTGGTGCTAGCTGCTAACAGTGCTGCTACTACTCAAACTAACTTCAAGACTCTGGCCATTCAGTCTGGTGCGACACTCGATATGAGTGCAGGTAGCAACACCGCAGGTACAGCCGCTGGTATTAACGGTCACCTGATCCTTGAAGAAAATGCTCAGCTCATTGCTGATGCATCTCGATGTGCTGCAGAAATGGGGACAAGTATGATTGGTGGCATGCTGAGTGTCGACGCGAAGTTCATGCTGACTCTTTCGAATCTGGGTGGCATTTCAGGCTTTTCTAATTCGACCTTTACTATCAATGGAGGCTCGACACTGGAATTAGGCCTCTACCAGATCGTGCTCTTCTCTGATCTTGCCTTCACTGATTCTAGTGTCTCTGGTATCTCCTTCTTGGATGGTACTTGGCAAGGTGAATCGGCTAAGATTGCTCTCGCTACGGATTATATGAACAGTAACTTCTACATGGGAGATGGAGATGCCCAGTGGGAAACTGGTGACACCTTCATCGTATGGCGTGAGAATGGTGACTTCCTCCTCACGAGTGGTACTGCCTTCGCCATACCTGAGCCTAGCACTGCTACTCTGAGCCTCCTAGCACTGGGTGCATTGTTCGCTCGCCGCCGCAGAAAGCAGGCATAAGTTAAGAGAACATCATTTACAAGAAGGGTTAATCGCTGATTAACCCTTCTTTTGTGTGACTCCATTAAGGGGAGTTCTCGTAATTCGCAAAGAGAGCTCATGGCGGGATTTTCGTAAGATTTTTAC
>CAYJLR010000005.1:0-37434 GCA_964370895.1 uncultured Akkermansia sp.
CATCGTGGGGCTGCTTTTTTTGGGGAGGCTGAATAATCGTGAGAAAATGTATTGCTAAAAGGATGACTCTAACCTATAATCGCGCCACGTATGAAAGACTATGCACAGCAGCTCGTTCGTTACCCTGAGATGGGGATCTCGCTTGACTTTTCCAAGCTCCCTCTCGACACAGATTTCCTCAGCAGCATGGAAGACCGTATCCAGCGTGCTTATCAGGAAATAGATGCCCTCGAAGCAGGCGCTATATCTAATCCTGATGAAGGGCGCATGGTGGGTCACTACTGGCTGCGTAACAGTGATCTCGCGCCTACAGCAGAACTGAAGGCCAAGATTGATGAGCCACTCGCCGCACTCAAGACATTCGCCGCTGATATCCTCAGTGGTACGATCCGCACCCCACAGGGGAAGAAGTACAACACTTGCCTCGTCATCGGCATCGGTGGATCAGCCCTCGGTCCAGAACTCGTTGCAGACGCGCTCGCGAACAACGGTCTGAAGCTCGCCTTCCTTGACAATACTGACCCAGATGGCATGCTGAAGGTTCTCAACACCCTCCCTCTTGATGAGACTCTCAATGTCGTCATCTCGAAGAGCGGTGGTACACCAGAAACGCGCAATGGCATGGTCTATGCGCAGAACTTCTACCGCAAGAACAATATCGATTTCGCCGCTCAGACTATCGCGGTGACAGGTATTGGCTCGACTCTCGATGAGGTCGCTATCAAGGAAGGATGGATGCAGCGATTCCCTATGGAAGACTGGGTCGGTGGACGTACGTCTGAAACTTCTGTTGTAGGTCTTATCCCTGCAGCTCTTCAAGGTGTCAATGTCGATGAACTCCTCAAGGGTGCAGCTGACATGGATGCTAAGACGCGCAGCAAGGACACAGCTTCTAATGCCGCGATGAAGCTCGCTCTCTCTTGGTTCAAGGCTGGTGAAGGTAAGGGGCTCAAGGACATGGTAGTTCTCCCTTACAAGGATAGCCTCGTACTCTTCTCAAAGTATCTCCAGCAGCTCATCATGGAATCCATCGGTAAGGAACTCGACCTCGATGGTGTCCCTGTCTACCAAGGTCTCTCTGTTTATGGTAACAAGGGATCTACCGACCAGCACGCATACGTGCAGCAGCTCCGCGACGGTATTCACAACTTCTTCGTCTGCTTCATCGAAGTACGCCAGTCTATCGCAGACGGCATCGAAGTAGAACCTGGCTTCAGCTCCAGCGACTACCTTCAGGGCTTCCTTCGTGGCACACGCAAGGCTCTGGCTGAAAATGGTCGCGCTAGCGTCACCATCTCCATCCCAGAGGTCACTGCCTACACACTCGGTCAGCTCATCGCCCTCTTCGAGCGCGCTGTGAGCTTCTACGCCAGCCTTGTACATATCAATGCTTACCACCAGCCCGGTGTACAAGCAGGTAAGCTCGCTGCAAACGTATTCCTTCAGCTCCTTAGTCAGGTGAAGTCCAGCCTCACTGCTACTCCTGCCACAGCAGAGCAGATCGCGGCTATCACTGGCGCTGACGCTGAAGACTGCTATCATGCACTTGTTCACCTTTCGGAGAATGGCGCTGCAGTTATGAGTATGGCAAACTGCCCATGCGAAGATAGCTTCACCGCTGTATAACATTTAATACTAAAATCTTAAATTAGTCTTAGCTGACATTTCGATACAGGAAAAAGTTAGCTAAGACTAAAATTATATTTGACAACTCGCTTTTTTAACACTAATATACACGCATATGAGTAACACTACTATTCTCTTCGGTTCAACAACAGGTAATACCGAATCCCTCGCAAGCAGCATCGCTGAAGCTCTCGGAGTCTCTGCTGATGAAGTACATAGCGTAGATGGCTATGATCTCTCTGAGCTGGAAAACTATGACCTCATCCTTATGGGCTCATCCACATGGGGTGCTGGCGATTTGCAAGACGACTGGGAATCAGTAATCGACGACCTCAAGTCCGCTCCTCTCGTAGGCAAGCGCGTCGCAGTATTCGGTACAGGTGACTCCTCCTGCTACCCAGACACATTCTGCAACTCGCTCATGGCTATCGCAGCAGCAGCACAAGAAGCAGGCGCAACTCTCATCGGTAATGAAGTAGACGCTTCTGGCTACGAGTTCGACGAGTCCGAATCTGTCGTAGACGGCAAGTTTGTAGGTCTCGCAATCGATGAAGACAATGAGTCTGACCTCACCGAGAAGCGCATCAGCGACTGGGTTGAGCAATTAAAAGTTTCAATGCAATAAGTATCTGTTCAGTTGCAAGAAAACAAGGGAGAGGGTCTTGGGGGGCTCTCTCCCTTTATTGTTGTCCTTGGCATGACTGATATGCTAGTATATGAGGCATGATTATGCCATCAGCTATCCCCGCTCTTTTCTCTCTCTCTACCTGTCTCCTAAGCCCAGCCCTCCTTGCTGATGGTAGCGTCACAGCAGAGCAGCTTGCCCAGTCGGGGCGACGCATGGTAGCGATAGATTTACCCCCACTAGCTTCAGAAATCTCAGGAACAGCACCTAGTGGTGATGGGGCACCCTTCCGCATCCTCTCGGGGAATACCGTACTCTGGGAAGGTGATGCTGAGGCTGAGTTCCGAGTAAACATCCCAGCAAACACAAGAAAACTCTACCTTCTCTCACGCCATTCGAGTAATAAGAACTGGCTCATCTCTGATATTAAGGCTGACGAAGTAATCCCGAAGGATGAAGCCTGCTCCTTCCACCCTGTGATCAAGGCTGAGGAGCTCGGGCTGCGAGCTGGTACACACGACTCATGCGCAGACTTGCGCCGTGTACTCGACAAGGCGCGCGAGTATGGCAATGCCGCGAAGATACGCATTCCTCAGGGCGAGTATCACTTCTACCCCGAAGGCGCATTGGAGATGAGCTACTACACGTCAAACCACGACCAGCAGGACATGCATCCCGTTGCCGTCCCCTTAGTAGACTTCCGACATCTTGATATAGACGCGCAGGGCAGTACCTTTATTTTTCATGGAAAGATGCAGCCAGTCCTCATCATGGACAGCACTCTCGTCACGCTGAAGAATCTTCACATTGCCTACGAGACAGCCTACAGCACAGAGGCACGCATCATGGATAACGCGAACGGAAAGACGCGCGTGCAGATAGCAGAGGGATTATTCGACTGGAAGGTGGAGAATGGACGTTTCTTTAACAAGGGGCATAAGTGGCAAGAGCAGGTAAACAATGCTGCGGTCTTCAAGCCAGATGGTCGCATGGCTCCCCTTCATCACTCAGGTGATATCCATTGGGCTCCGAAGGCAGAGCTCGTGAACAAGAATGAAGTACTCTTCCATCAGGACACAGCCTCACTCGGTCTAGAGAAGGGCGACACGCTTATCCTGCGCAGCTATGCTCGCCCCCACCCAGGTATGGTTATTTACCGTAGTCGTGAAACCACACTCGCGGATGTCGTCTTCCACGACTCGCAGGGCATGGCTCTTCTCGCCCAGCGCAGTGAGGGGGTGACTATCGTAGGAGGTGGCTGCAAGCGACGCGATGGACGCATGCATACGACAGGTGCAGATGCCACGCATTTCTCCAACTGCCGAGGAGATATACGCGTGGAGAATGCGCATTACGAGAGCATGATGGATGATGCTATTAATGTGCACTCCACATGCCTCTCCATCGTAGAGAAACGCGGAGCTCGTGAGATTATCTCTCGTTACATGCATGGACAAGCCGTCGGCTTCGAAGTAGCCCTCGCAGGCGAGACGCTTCAATTTATCAAGGGACCCAGCCTAGAGAATCACCCGACAAAAATTAAGGTAAAGTCAGTCGAACGACTCGATGAGCGTCATCTACGCGTCTTACTGGAGGAAGATCTCCCTGCCGACATCGGCGTCGGTGATGCGTGGGAGAATGCAGACTGGTACCCATCAGTGCATTTTGCGAACAACACGGTACGCTGGAATCGTGCGCGTGGTGCCCTCTTCACCACTCCTATGCCAGTACTCGTGGAGAATAACCTCTTCCACTGGGGCAGCGGCTCTGCTATCCTCCTCGCAGGTGACGCGCAGGGCTGGTATGAGAGTGGTCGATGTCTGGATGTCTCGATCAGGGGGAATAAGTTCATCCAGAATCTCACATCTGGATACCAGTTCACCGAAGGGGTGATATCCATTTATCCGGAGGTAAAGAAGCCGCAGGATCAGAAGGTCGCCTATCATCAGAATATCGTCATTGAGGATAATTTCTTTGTCAGCCACCGCGTGCCTCTCGTCTTCGCGATTTCTGCCGATGGAATCATCTTCCGAAATAACAAGGTTGAGATAAATGACCTCTTCCCTTCACGACACAATGGAGAGCGATTTGTTCTGAAAAACTGCCCAAAAAACGCCATTCACGAGTCTGGAACCGAATTCATCGAAAAGAAATAGCTTTTTTTGCTTTGAATGGTTGACGTTCGGCGCTTCTTCCTGTACATTGTAATGAGTACTTATTCGTACTACGATTATTCATAATCCAACATTTTACTAGCTGTGTATTCTAACGAAAACTATCTAATAGGACTCTTAATTGAAGATCAAGCCATTGACGAGATGACTATCGAGCAAATTCGCGCCGAATTGCTCCCTACTCAGGGTCTACTCGACTATCTCCTCGAAAACAACTACTTTGATGCCGAGTATCTTGCTCAAACTGCTGCACGTCATTCAGGAATGGAATACGTCAAGCTCTCCCAGTTTGAAGTAGATCCTAGCATCATCCAGACTGTCAAGGATGAACTTGCGCGCCGCGTTCGCTTCATCCCTATCGGTGATGATGGCTACTCTATGCAGGTCGCTATCGTCGACCCCTTCGACATGGACATGCTCGACAGTCTTCCTCAGTTCATAGGTCGTGATTGCGCCTTCTTCGTCTGCTCCGACGCAGAAATGGACAAGGCTCTCTTGAAGTACTTCCCAGAAGTCGACACGGCTAACCAGAATGGTGACGCCCCTATCGTAGCCCTCATTGACAACATGTTCAATGAAGCGCACGCCATGCGTGCATCCGATATTCACATCGAGCCCATGGAAGACCGCGTCCGCATGCGCTACCGCGTGGATGGTCGCCTCGTCGAAGTGGCGAACCACCCGAAGAAGCTTCTCGGCTCTATCATCGCACGTCTGAAGGTGATGAGTTCCACGATGAGTATCGCAGAAAAGCGTGTCCCTCAAGATGGTCGTATCGAGCTTGACCTGAAGAATGGCGGTCACATTGACCTTCGTGTTAGCACAGTTCCTACAAACCATGGTGAATCCGTCGTTATGCGTATTCTTGATAAGTCTGCTCTCGCGCTCGGTCTTCCTCAGCTCGGTTTCCTCTCCGATGATGAAGCGACATTCGATCAGCTTGTCACGCTTCCCGATGGTGTTATCCTCGTTACAGGTCCTACGGGTTCTGGTAAGACGACCACTCTCTACGCCTGTCTTAACCACATCAACCGCCCTGACAAAAAGATCATCACGGCGGAAGATCCAGTGGAATACGAATTAGCAGGTATCAATCAGGTCATGATCCGTACAGATATCGGCATGACATTCGCAGCTGCACTGCGCGCTATGCTCCGTCAGGCGCCGAACATCATCATGATCGGTGAAATTCGAGATGGCGAAACCGCAGGTATCGCTATTCAGGCCGCTATGACAGGTCACCTTGTACTCTCCACCCTGCATACGAATGATGCTCCTTCCTCGGTAGCACGTCTTGCAGACATGGGCATCGACCGTTTCCTTATCGCCTCCTCTGTACGCGCCATCATGGCACAGCGTCTCTGCCGCTGCCTCTGCGCGAACTGTAAGGGTGATGGCCAGCTCACAGAGAAGCAAGCCCTCACACTGGGTATCGACATTAACCGCACTGTGAAAGTACCAGTCGGCTGCGACAAGTGCCGCGGCAAGGGTGCTCGTGGACGTATGGGTATCTTCGAGATTTTCCAAGTCACCGATGACGTCCGCGGTCTGATTAACTCTAACCTCACCTCCGTACAGCTGCGAGCAAAGGCACGCGAGCTCGGCATGCGCACCCTGCGCGAAGATGGTATTCGTAAGGTACTTGCAGGTCTCCTCTCTGCCGAAGAAGTCATCCGAGTCACCACAGGTGATGCCCACTAAAGCAACTAGCCCTTCATATTCACCCCTTTTATAGTTCAATTTACCATTTATGGATACAAATACAGTACTCGAGGTTTTCATTAACAGTGGCATGCTCGACACCAGCCTCTCCCGCGACATCGTTGATGAAATGGGAAACAGCGGCAAGGAAGTATGGGAAACCCTCATCGACTTTGGTATCATTAGCTCTCCAGAAGACTTCTGGAATGTCATCGCGACAGAAGTAGGCGCGCAGTACATCTCGCTCGTTGACTTCACTCCACCACAGCATATTCTTGACATGATCCCAGCAGCGCAAGCACGCATGCTCGGAGCACTTCCTATCGAATATCGCGAAGGTGAAGGTCTCTACATCTGCGTAGAAGATCCCCTGAACCCTCAGATCATTGATGACCTCCGCATTGCTACAAACCGTGACATCTACCTTCACGTCGCAGCTGACTACGAAGTCCGCGCACGTATCGTAGAATGCTACGGCGGTGCAGAAGCTGCGATGGATGATCTCATCAGCGAACTGGGCAACATGAGCGTAGGCAGCAATGATGGCCTCGACGAGGCAGGTGCAGCCCCGGTTATCAAGTTCGTGAACCTCGTCATCACGCAGGCTATTAAAGAGAAGGCCTCCGATATTCACCTTGAGCCATTCGAAAAGGAGTTCAAGATCCGCTACCGTGTGGATGGCTCGCTCTACGAAATGTCACCTCCGCCAGTACATCTTGCCACACCGGTTATCTCACGTGTGAAGGTTATGGCTGGGATGAACATCGCTGAGCGCCGTATCCCGCAGGATGGACGCATCGTGATGAAGGTGGGAGATCTTGCGGTTGACATGCGTGTTAACTCCCTGCCTACCCAGTATGGTGAGTCCGTCGTACTTCGTGTTCTCGACCGTAACAGCGTCAGTCTTGACCTGAACAATCTCAACCTCGCTCCGAGAATTCATGAGTACATCCTAGATACTGTAAACAAGCCAAACGGCATCTTCGTCGTGACAGGTCCTACGGGTTCTGGTAAGACGACCACTCTCTACGCTGCTCTGCGTGAGGTAAACACAGAAGACGCGAAGGTTCTCACTGCGGAAGACCCAGTCGAATACGACATCGACGGTATCGTTCAGGTGCCTATTAATGAAGGCATCGGGGTAACGTTCCCTCGTGTACTACGTGCCTTCCTGCGCCAAGACCCTGACCGCATTCTCGTGGGGGAAATTCGTGACCAAGACACAGCTCAGATCGCTATTCAGGCTGCGTTGACAGGTCACTTGGTTCTCTCCACACTTCACACGAACGATGCCGCAGGTGCTGTGACGCGTTTCGTCGACATGGGTGTACAGCCCTTCCTCCTCTCTGCTACCATGATAGGTATCCTCGCTCAGCGACTTGTTCGTACAATCTGCCCTTATTGCAGAATTCCTTACGAGCCATCATTGAGCCTCCTCCAGCAGCTTGGCATCGATCCTAGCCTCATTGGATCTCAGCAGTTCTTCACAGGTGAACGCTGTGACAAGTGCGCAAACACGGGTTACAAGGGTCGTAAAGGTCTCCACGAACTTCTCCACGCCTCTGATCCTATCAAAGAAATGATCACGCAGAACGTGCCATCCATCGTTCTTAAGCAAAAAGCTATCGAACTAGGTATGAACACACTTCGTGAAGATGGTATCCATAACATCTTCGAAGGTAATACAACCATCGAAGAAGTACTCAAGTACACCTAATACTTGACCTAAGGACGCAAATTTGTTACTCTTTATCATCATCATAAAATAACACTCTCCCCAACTAATCATACACGCATATGCCGAATTTTAAATACACAGCACTCGACCAAAACGGTGTCGAAAAAACGGGCATCGTCTCAGCTAATTCCAAGATCGAAGCAGCAGAGCAAGTTCGCAACCTCGGCCTCCTCCTTCGCGATTGTCGCGAAGTAAAGGGCGGCAAGGCCACCGCACCACAAGAAAAGAAGGTCAAAGGCAAAAAAGGACCTAAGGCAAAAGGCCAGGGTAAAGCAGGTGCTTCTGTCAAGCAGAAGGAACTCATGATCTTCACCCGCCAGCTTGCTACACTCATTAATGCAGGTCTGCCTCTTCTTCAGGGTCTCACTGTACTCACGAAGCAAGAGCCTAATCCTAACCTGCGTGCCACGATCCAAGGTCTGGCTGACTCCGTCCAGGGCGGCTCTACCTTCTCCGAGGGTCTTGCTGCATACCCAAAACTCTTCAACAATCTCTTCGTCAACATGGTGAAGGCTGGTGAAGTCGGTGGTGTACTCGAAGTCGTACTGAACCGTCTCGCTGAATACCAAGAAAAGGCCAGCAAGCTGCGCGGCAAGATCACCTCTGCGATGGTCTACCCACTCATCATTCTCGTCATCACCATGGGTATTCTGATCTTCCTCATGCTCGTTATCGTGCCGAAGTTCAAGTCCATGTTCGAAGGCAGTGACGTAGAACTCCCAGCAATCTCTGAGTTCGTGTTCAACGCCTCGGACAAGATGATGAGTTCGACTATCGTTCCCTTCCTGCCGAATGCATTCGTTCTCATGATCGGTGTGGCAGCATTGATCGTCGGTCTGAAGTTCTGGCGCCGTACGCCTAAGGGCGCGCTCGCTTATGATACCTTCATGCTCAAGATGCCTCTCATTGGTAAGCTTAACCGCGTGAGCGCCGTAGCACGTTTCTCACGTACATTCGGCACACTCGTCGCATCCGGTGTCCCTATCCTCCAAGCACTACTCATCACACGTGATACCGCGGGTAACATGATCGTAGCTGACTCCATCGGTAAGACACATGATGCCGTTCGTGAAGGTGAATCCATCGTCTCCCCTATGAGCACCTGCCCCGTCTTCCCTCCTATGATGATCTCCATGGTCGACGTCGGTGAAGAAACAGGTCAGCTCCCAGACATGCTCATGAAGGTAGCAGACGTCTATGATGAAGAAGTTGACAACGCGGTTTCCGCCATGACTTCCATGCTGGAGCCTATCATGATCGTCTTCCTCGCAGTAGTTGTTGGTGGTATCGTTCTCGCGATCTTCCTCCCTATGATGGAAATCATCAAGAGCGTTTAAGCTAGACATGAAAATCAACGCACAAAAACTCGGTGCACTCAGGGTGAAGAAAGGCTTCACCCTGATTGAAATCCTCATCGTTATCACCATCATGGCCTTCCTTATGGCCGCAGCATGGACAGCCCGTAACTACTTCATCGCCCGAGGCATGGAGAAAACAGCTGAGTCACGCCTCGCCCTCATCGTAGGCGCGATGGATGCCTACAAGGCTGATAGCGGCGGTGTCTTGCCCTATGCGAATGGGGATGAATGGAGTGGACATGTTCTCTACATGATGCTCTCCGGTGATACGAACAACGATGGTAGTCCTGATAAGAACAAGAAGACGGACCAAATGCGTACTTCTTATATCAGTGAGCTGAACTATCTCAAAGCTGGTGAGCAAGACTCCTCCTCTGGTATCCCAGTCATCAAGCGACCTCTCATGAAGTCTCCTGATGATGGTAACAGAAAGGGTGCTCGCTACATCCTGCTCGACCCATGGGGGAACGCCTTCCGCTACACCCTCGGCTGCGAAGCAGAGTGCACTACGAAGAGAGAAGGCACTGGTATTAATCCTGACTTCGACATCTTCTCAGTAGGCGCTGATGGTCTCGGTGATGGTCGTACCAAAGAAGGCGACAATAAAGACAACCTGAGTAACATCAATGTTCTCTAAGTAGAAATAGATATACTTTACAGCCCCTCTCGCTTACTAAGTGAGGGGGGCTTTTTTATGGAGCATAATACTGGCAAAAAAAAGCAGCCGCGATCATCATAGATGCGATCGCAGCTGCTTCTTATAAGAGTATGAAGGATTACTTCGGCTGATCGTAATTAATGATACCATTCATATTCGATGGGATGAAGACCTTATCAGCAGGATTGCTTGATATTGCTTCGTAGCCTTCGACTATCTTCGCCGTCATGAGCAGCTTTGCCGCAGCTTCTGCTCCGATGGAAGGAATGAGGGTTTCCAAGTAATTCTTCTCAGCTTCTGCCATGATGGTTAGTGATGCCTGCATCGCTTCGGCCTTGAGAATAGCTGCTGTCTTCTCTGCCTCTGCCGTCTTAATCACTGCTGTGGCTGAGCCCTCGGCTTGGGAGACGATGGCGCGGCTCTTTCGCTCGGCTTCCATCTGTTGAAGCATCGCAGATGAGGTGGCATCATCCGTGCTGAGTTCTTGGATTTCCAGAGAGATAATCTGCACACCCCAGCGGCCGGATGTCGCAGAGAGAGTAGAAATGATGCGCTCCGTCAGCGACTGGCGTGCGCTGAGGACATTATCGAGATTCATCTTACCTATCTCTGCGCGTAGGATATTCAGGACAGCATTGATCAGGGATGCGAAGAGATCATCCACCTCGTAGACAGCACTGATAGGGTCGATGATACGCCAGCGGATGATGCAGCTAACCAGTACCTTCGCATTATCAAGTGTGATGCAATCACGTGGGCGAGTGTCAAGGATCTGCTCAGTTAGCTGTATAAAGCGTCGACGCTCATTCGCAGACTCACCCCAGTTACGAGGAGCGAGCTTCACTTGGTCGAGGATAGGGATACGGAATGCGAGACCGCTAGGCTGCACCTTAATAGGCTTACCAAAACGCTCAATGATGCGGCAGTGTGACTGCGGTACAATGGATATAAACATAGTAGATATAATGTGTATTGTTAAAAAATCAAGAAATTGATTCGACGATCATCTTACCAGATTCACTTCGGATGATACGTATCTGATCGCCATCCTGAGGACGTGCAGATGAGAGATTGACATTAGCTGCCCAGAGTTCACCATTCCAGTCGACGAAGTCATTCCCCTCAATCTGGCGGAAAGTCGCTAGTTGACCTGCGGCTCTATCATGAAGCTCGGCTGTGGCATTGCGCAGCAGTAGCTTTTTCACGATAGGACTGACGAGCTTAGCCCACACGGTGTAATAGAATACGAAGAGAAGCCCCAGAGTCACGATAAACAGAAGCAAGAGCCACTGTAGTGGAAAGCTCATCGACACATCGAGGTAGAGTGAGAAGTAGGCAGAGAAGAGAATCAGTGCAAGCCACGACACGAAGTCACTCTGGAGGAATATATCGAGAATGAACAGAGAAATAGCCACAGCCAGCATCCAGTGCAGTGCAGTGAGAGGGGAAATATTTAGAAACTGGAAAAGATCGTTGCTCATGATATCGTATATTATTATAAATTAATCGAAGTCTGTTGTCAATCTCATATCCGATGAGCAAGAATGAGAAATATGTCTCTATTATACAAATTCATGTTTGACAGACACTCCAAATATATATAATGTTAATTAAATTCTCTTCTTCTTTTACATGAAACGCAGCATATTTCTAGCACATTTTTTTGCAGTTCTACTTTTAAGTCAACTGCACACACCCCTTCACGCCCAAGCTAGCTCACATCCTGAAATTAGCTTTGAAATAGATGGGACAACCTATACTTTAGGATACACGATTACGAACTCAGATGAGTATAGGCAAGCGAATAAGATGAACAACATCAGGCGCATCATCAAGCTCTCGGGGAAAGAGAATCTCGCTCAGAGCTACGAGTTCGCCCGCGAAGCAGACAAGAAGGACGACCCCCTCGGTGCCTACATCCTCGCCCTACAAGCACGCTATGGGCTCGGCATGGATCAGTCGCTGGACAGGTATATTTTCCGCCTTGATCTCGCAGCGAAGAAAAATTACCCCCCTGCTCTTTTTGAACTTGCGAGTGCCTACGAGCATGGCATTGGTGTAAAAGCCGACATGAATATCAGCCGCGGGTATCTCCAGAAAGCGGCCTTAGCCGGCTACCCTGAGGCGATGGAGAAACGAGGACTTATCCTCGTGCAAGCAGGTGCCTATGAAGATGCGCTGCCATACTTAGAGAAGGCGGCGCAGGCTGGACTCGCAGAAGCGAACTTCCAATTAGGAGTGGCATATGCGCATGGACTGGGTGTCAAGAAGGATATGAAGCAAAGCATCGCAGCCTTGAGCGCGGCGGCGGATAAAAATCACGTACGCGCCATGGCTGCCCTCCTCACGATCTACCGACTGGGTATAGGGGTGCCGAAGTCAGCGGAAAAGGTCAAGGAGCTCAACTCACGAATAGAAGTCGTCATCAATGGTCATGATCTCGATCTAGCCGCCCAATATGCCTATCGTGCCGCTTGCCAGCTCAGTAGACAGGTCATTAAAAATGATAAGGCCGCTCTTGCTCTCCTTCGGAATGAAGCGAAGAAAGGTAATGCACTAGGTGAGTATAATTTAGGTCTCGCTCTCTACTCTGGACTAGGCATGTCGAAGAGCAACCCGCGAGCAGCCTTCTCCGCTATCGAAAGAGCCGCGAAGAAGGGTCTTAAAGACGCGATGGGCACACTAGGATATTATCACACTTACGGGATAGGCTGTGAAGTAGATCATAAGAAAGCCGTCGCATGGCTAGAGCGAGCTGCGGAGAAAGACATGCCGAATGCCCTCTTCCTACTAGCTCTCGGCTATCTACATGATGAAAGATATATGCTAAGGTTACCACGAGATTACAAAAAATCCCTTGAATACTTCATGCGTGCAGGGAATCTTGGGCACGCCTCTGCTCAGAACCAAGTGGCCTACATGCTCTACCACGGTATGGGTAGAAAGGGAACAGAGAAAGAGATACAGGAGTGGTTCGAAAAAGCTGGTGAGAATAACTTCGCCAATGCCCTCTTCACCCTAGGCGAACGCGCCAACATCGTCATGCACAACCACAAAGATGCCAATGGTAAGTTTAAACCAGAACTGCGCAAAATCATGTACGATTACTACAGAAGAGGCGCAGAACTGGGGCAGATCAGGGCTATGAGCAGGCTCGCCTCTTACTATGTAGGCTACACAGGAAACGAGCCTGATATAAACAAGCGCATCTACTGGCTAGAAGTAGCGGCTGAGTTCGGAGATAGTACCTCCATCAATGATCTAGGCTACATCTACCTACAAGGCAACGGAGTCAAGAAAGACATCCCGCGCGGTCTAGACATGCTTGAAAAAAACGCCCAAACACCTCAGGGAAGGCAAGCAGCTAACGCACTCGCTGATATTTATTCCCAAGGACAGTACGGTGTCCCTATCGATGTAGAAAGAGCGATTATGCACTATGAGAATGCGAGGATACCTACTGACCGTGGTCGTGTCCCTAAGCTCGTCGAGCTCTATATACAGAATTCTGCGGGCAAGTTACAGAACTCCATGAAGGCCTACGAGCTCATGAAGGGACAATTCTCTCATTTCCAAGGCACATACAACTATCTGCTCTGGTTGGCTCTCGACCAAATGCTAAAAATTGATGATCAGAACTTTCCTCGCCTCACGAAGGAGCAGTGCCTATCCTTAGCATCTAAGGCAGAGATGAACGATGAGAAAGCCATGTACCAACTCGCTGTAGCCATGCTGCGCGGTGACACCGGACAAGTAGAGCCGAAGGCAGCCCTTCCCCTGCTCGAAAAGCTAGCAGACAGAGGGAATGTCGATGCGCTGGTAGACCTCTCACTCTATGCCCAATATGGCGTCACCGAACCTCCGGACATGAATAAGACTCTCGAGTATATCAAGAAGCTTGCAGAGATTAAGACTGAGAAGGCTCAGCTCTTCGCTGGACTCATCGCCTACACGAACCTCACCACTCCTGCTCAGAGAGCCTTTGCGTCCTGCCTCGATGAGGCGAGCAAGATGGGGAATATCGATTCGATCTACGTCCAGCACAAGAGATGCACCTTTATCAAAAAAGAGCTCAAGCAGAAAGCTCCCGAAGTCTTCGAAGAGTTGGCAAGCAAGGGGCATCTAGCATCACTCATCGAAGTCGCCCTCCAGCGGCAGAATAATCCTAAGGAGCAAATCCCCATACTAGAAGAACTGGCTGATAGAGGGATAGGAAAAGCCTTGGATACACTCTACCTCATCTATCAATATGGTCAAGGAGGTGTACCACGCGACAAGGAAAAAGCCGCTGAGTACGAAAGACGAGCTATAGAGGCTGGATACCCTGAGACCATTGAAAGAAAAGCGAAAAGAGATCGAGCAAAAGCTCGTAGAGCGCAATAGGCGGCGATGCGCCTAAGCTATAAAAAAGCAGCACTGCACGAGAAAGTCACGTGGTGCTGCTTTTGCATGGGCTTCTTGGTATGCCCAGCATTATCTTCTGTTCAGATAATGCGGTCTAATTTGAGAAGTTGTTGAGAGCTTCTCTGAACTTATCATTCTTCACGCGTATGGTAGCAGAGATAATATGCTCCATGGCGGCCTCATGCTCAGCTTTAAGAGCTTTACCTTCGTCGGTCTGCTCAAATGCTTCGAGTTTCTTCTTCAGAGCCTCACCCTTTTCCTTGTCGGTCTGGTAGATTTTCATCTTTTCGAAAAGAGGTTTGCTGTCTGCGGCGAGGGAATTAATCTTATCGGCTGCTGCTTCTGGTTCAATCTTCCCATCAAGAGCATCCTTACAGATATTCCCCAGCTCGATCTGAGCCTTCGCCATATCTTTAAAAGCATTAGTTTCGCTGTCTCCGCAAGAGGTCAGCACGATTGCAGGTACAAGAAATGCCCCGCCCATTGCTACAATTGATTGGTATCTCATAGTATATACGTGGGGGTTAACCACACTCCATACAATAAACCTTTGACCACCAAAAAGAAAGAAAAAAGTACAACAAGAAAATAGAATCATATTATAATAATATACTGAGTACACAAACACAATACATAGCACTGATAGAAAAAACACACATCAGTCAACTCATAGAAAAAGCAGCACCCTGTAGAGTGCTGCTTTTTACAACATTGACGTATTTCCTGCCTAGATCTTACGCTCGCGTCTACGTCGTGCGAATAGCGCGATGAGGGCCGCGAGGCTTAATGTAGCTGTACTAGGCTCGGGTATGAGGAAACGCACACGCAGACCACCCTGCTCGATAGTCTCCACCACGTATTGGGTCTCTTGAGTGAGAAGATGTCCTCCCAGTGTGAATTCGATAGTATAATCTGTGTCGTAGACGATGTCTCCACTTCCATCACTAATAATGAGATCAAAGTAGTCTTGACGCTCCGCGCTGCCTATCTCCAGTCTAATAGTGTCGAAGTCTAGCATCGCTCCTGCTTCCATGACGATATGCTCTCCAGTATTGATTTCATTCATATTCGCGCCACTGAAGAGGAGTGTGCTTACATCCGTGGTGGTATCAGCTTTTAATGTTAAGATGGAGTTGATATCAACTTGCTGGGCGTAGACAGCAGCGCTGCCTCCTACAGTGGTGTTCTCATTGATATAGAGATGTCCAGTCTGTGTACTGGCGCTATTGATCCCCTGTGTCAGGGTACCACCTACGAACTCGATTTTACCTGCATTCGTAATTGCTGTAGCGGAGCTCAGGTAATCCCCCTTCGTATTCACAGTCGCAGCGGCACTGATATTCAATTTACTATTCCTAAAGCCCGCGCTCGTGTAGGAGTTCTCATCGTTCTCGACGTGCTGGAATGTACCTAGCTTCACACGCCCTGACTGCATATTCACAGTAAAATTGGTAATCTCATCATTGAACTCAACACCATAATCACGCGAGGAATCAGAATTAATATTAAGAATATTTCCCGAGCCTCCGCCATCGATGCTATCATCGATACGCACGATATAGTCGCCTGTGGAGCTCACGTTGATCGTACTGTTCGTCGCATAAATAGCGTTATAATCTATTTTACCTCCAGAGACAGTGTGTGTCTTCCCTGTTAGCGCGACAGTTTCAGGATCTGCAACAGTCGTGAGTTTTGCACCCCATGTTTCGTAGTTATTTCTGATCAATACATCCTTACCCTGAGCTGATATATTAATATTCGCAGAGTCTTCGAAATACATAGCTCCTCCACGGGCTTTCGTTTCATTATCCACGACTGTCCCTGCAATATTCCCTATGATAGTGCAGTCTGTAAAGTTCAGGGTCGACTTAGCAACCTGAGCTGTGATAGCGATGGCTCCACCATAACCAGAATCTGTGCCAGAAAAGCTAATATTCCCCGAGTAAACACCTGTAATCGTACTGACTCCTTCTGCATCACCTTTTAAAATCATCTGATTCAGAGCTATTGCCCCACCTGAGGAAAATCCCACAGTGGCGTAAGAAAGATTTCCTGTAAAATCTGCATACACATTCCCCATAGCACCCGTATGAATTCGGATAGCTCCACCGCCTGCGCCACCCGTCGTGCTACCAGTCTTTAAGGCAGCTTGCGCGATGTTATTCATAAATAAGCCGCTAATAGCCCCTAGCTCTCCACCTGGTCCCACATAAATAGCACCACCGTATTCAGATTCGTTCCCTACAAAGTTTCCATGAATTCTTCCTGTAGTAGAGATATCTGTATTATTAGACCCTCCCGTATTCCAGTTACCTACGCTAAGAGCGCCGCCACGCCCATACTGAAGCCCTGTCACGAGTGTGGGCTTTTGATCCAGCTTATTAAAGTAAAAGTCAGCGTACAGATCGCCTACATCTCCACCACCAGAGATGATGATGGCTCCACCACCTGAGCTGTGACCATCGCTGGACTGCTCATTTCCACGGAAAGTAATGCGGTTATCCTCGCTGTAGCCTTCAAAATTCAGCGTGCCACCATAGACAAGCTTCAAGACACTACCACCTTCGAATGTATTAATAATCCCATCAACATTACCCACAAAGTGTTTAAACTCTTTAATCCCCTTGATGGTGATATTTGTGGTGATACGATTACCCGATGTTCCTATAAACTGAAAACCTTGTTTCTTGTTACCATCGATCACGGTAGAGCCGTTGCC
Source organism: uncultured Akkermansia sp. (assembly GCA_964370895.1). Lineage (GTDB taxonomy): Bacteria > Verrucomicrobiota > Verrucomicrobiia > Verrucomicrobiales > Akkermansiaceae > Akkermansia. The sequence goes on from CAYJLR010000005.1 coordinate 17,004, forward strand.
TTCGATGAGTACTGACCCCGGATCGTTCCCGAGTGAGGTATGGTACTTCTCATAATCTTCTGTCACAAGATAACTATCATCATAGCTAAATGTGATATCATAGACAGGATTATTTAAAACTCCATTAGCCCTAGCTCCTTGGAACATAGGACATAGGACTACTAATATCTGAATAATGCGATTCAGTTTCATGTGGGTACGTTGGGGGGGATAACTCTCACTTCTATATAGTTTTATTTATTAATATATAAACTTATATGGAAGAAGCATCTGCCATTTTTTACCAGCATACTAACAAATTGTCAAGTGTTTTGAAAATTTTTCAAAACAAAAATACACCCTTACTTTATCCATAATCACATCTTAACTAGCAAGACTGTACGCGCACCTTATTGTTCATTCTCAAATCGGAAAAGCTAGACGAAGGAAGCTTCTTCTGCTAGCATCAGGGAAGTTCTCGCAATTCGTTTTCCATAAAAGTGGATGTAGAAAATGAAGTAAACAGCGCGCCTCGCTCGGTATTTTTCGCATATTTTTACCCTTTTCTCGTCGAATAGGCCATTATGCTCCATCGAAAATGAAAAAAATACGCCGAAAATTCCCTTCGCGATTTCGCGCTGCGAATTACGAGAACTCCCCATCAGCTGTGAAATGAAGATAGGGCTTCACCATGGCTAGGTGCTCCTTGACAGACTAGATTTCATCGTAGATAATATAAAAAACCTATTATCATGAGTAATATCCTCCACATCGATACCACTACCTATCTCGCTGGCGATACGCATGCGCTTCTTGGGCCACTCATGCGACAATTCAGAGACAACGAAGTAAGGGGAAGTTCTATCATTATCTTAGGTGATGTGGGTTTAGGCTTCGATCAAGATAAAGAAGAGCAGCTGCTGCGTAATTGTGATGTATTCCTCAGTGCTACAGAGAATGACCTCTACCTCATCCGTGGAAACCATGATAAGCCCTCACTCTGGCAAGAAGGTGGAGAAAATGCATGGTCGACTTCCTTCCAGCACATTCATTTTGTACCAGATGGGCAGCTGATGATGATACAGGGAAAGCGCTATGTAGCACTCGGTGGAGCGATTTCAGTAGATAGATCAGCCCGTGAGCTAGGTGTAGATTACTGGGCAGACGAAGAGTTCACCCCACCTACAGGTGTGATTGCGGGTTTACACGGAGTTCTCGCTCATACGGGGCCATTCTTCCCAGGCTTAGGCAGTATCATGGATTACATCCATCGCGACCATGACTTACGCTTCGACTTAGCGCGCGAAGAGGATGCTGTCATGTCTACTATCGCACTTCTCCAGCCAGCGATCTGGTACTGCGGGCATTTCCATAGGAGTCAGACTCTGCAAGTCGACAATACCTTCTGCCGATGCCTTGACATCGGGGAGATTTATCAACTCCCCGCGCATGAGCCATTCTAGCTCTCGGTCCTCCATTCTCTGTTACCGTGGACTGAGGCTACTTCGCATCCTTAACCGCCTCGATAAAGCTCTTTGTGTGAGGAAGCGAGTGACGGGCAGAGTCGATGATGGTCTCTCCTAGGCTGTTACGTAGCCACTTATTAGCACCTCGCTTAATGAGCGCGAGAGCCATGGCAGTCTGATCACTGTAATCCGTCTGAGGATGGCATTCGCAGCCACCATTCGGGCAAGAATAGTGCAGGAATGTAGCCTTAAAATTATCATCTCTCTTATTAATATCAAAGCCGTTTTCTAAGAGTAGATCTATCATCGGTAGAGCTGGCGTGCCATGTGCAGCGATTCGCTGTACGCTTTCATACCCATCCAATGGTAACTTATTGACGTCTGCACCTGCTTGGATAAAAAGCTTCGCCGCCTCTATTTTTAAGGAATCCACCGCTAAATAAAAGGCACTGTTATTACCTTCATCAGCTTGTAAATCAGCGCCAGAGTCGATGAGGTACTTGATCAGAGCTGTCTGCTCCCCCTCCATTTCGCAAGCCAGACTCAATGCGGTGCGTCCAGCGTAGAGAGTCATAGAATAGCTCGTCCCATCCGCACGCTTCAGCTCTATACTTTCTCCGGAGTTCATCTCCGTATTAATATCTACACCTTCTTTAAGAAGTAGAGCGATGAGCTCGATGCGCTTAGCCTCAGAGGCAGGCATGAGGACTGCTTGTAATAGAGGATTAAGCTCATGCATCTTAATATAGTATAAAGTTTCCTTCGATTCACTAGGCATACTGATCAGCGATCTTTCCTTGTCACTATCCAGTATCTCCTTTAAGTTACTACTATCACCATCTTCGAGGAAGTCCTGCGCAGCCTCGGTGTAGGCTAGACTTAGCTCTTCAGGCGTGTCGTAGCTCGTGCATGACGACAGCAGAGCGAAAAGACTTAAGGTACATCCAGATAGTAAATTTGCTTTCATATTAAACCATATTACACAGTATCATGGCTAGAGCAAGAAAATTCATTTGTATGACATATCATTTAAACTTGTAGTTCTATGCCCCACTTGTATAATACTGGGTATGACTGCTCTTTCTCTTATGCTCAAGACCTCAGCGGCGTCACTCATCCCACTGACAGCCGTGACTGAGGATAAGCCGAATCTCATCGTAATCATCTGCGATGACTTGGGCTATGCAGATGTAGGGTTCAATGGCTCAAAGGACATCCCCACGCCACATATTGACAGCATCGCTCAGGAGGGCGTGCGCTTCGATAGTGCCTACGTGACCTATTCCGTGAGTAGCCCCAGCCGCGCTGGGCTGATGACTGGGCGCTATCCTCAGCGATTTGGTTATGAGCGAAACCCACGCTACAGACCGAATCAATTAGAAATAGGGCTCCCCCTCACGGAGATGACGCTCGCTGAGTCTCTGAAAAAGGTGGGCTACCACTCGGGTATAATCGGAAAATGGCATCTGGGTGCACATAAGAAGAATCACCCCTGCAATCGCGGATTCGATGAGTTCTTCGGACACCTCGGTGGCGGTCATATGTACCTCCCCGAGCAGCTGGTGCATGAAGACAGCTATCAGATACACACGGAGTCGCAGAGCTACCGTACCCTCATCATGCGCGGGCATGAGCATGTGAAGACAACGCGCTATCTCACCGATGAGTTCTCTCATGAGGCGGTGGAGTTCGTTAAGCGCAATGCGAAGAGCCCCTTCTTCCTCTACCTCGCCTACAATGCTCCCCATACTCCCATGCAGGCGACGGAGAAGTATCTGGATCGCTTCCCTGATCTTAAGGGGCGACGTAAGACCTATGCCGCCATGGTCAGTGCTGTCGATGACGGTGTAGGAGCCCTCCTCAATGAGTTGGACAAGCAAGGCATAGCCGAGAATACCATCATATTCTTCCTCTCTGACAATGGTGGTCCTGAGCCTCATAATTCATCAGACAATGGAGCACTGCGCGATGGAAAAGGCAGCGTGTACGAAGGAGGATTCCGTATCCCCTTCGCCATGCGCTGGGCGAAGAAAGTCAAGGGTGGCTGGAGCTACGAGCATCCCATATCCTCCATGGACATCTTCGCCACGATCGCGGCCTATGTACAAGCACCGATATCTCAGCCTCTCGATGGTGTGAATCTCCTCCCCTACCTCGAGGAGAAAAAGAAGGATGCGCCCCACCCTTTCATTTACCTACGACAGCATGATGCTGGTCGCTATGCGCTGCGCCACGGCAACTTCAAACTACTCAACTTCACCAAATCAAAAAATAAGAAGGTGGAACTCTACGACCTTTCAAAGGATATCAGTGAAAGTACGAATATCATCGATAAGCACAGCGACATCGTGGAGCAGATGGATAAAAAACGCTTAGAATGGGATAAGCAGCTTATCCCCCCTATCTTCGAAGGATTAAACTCGGGGAGGAAATAAGCCTTCACAGCCTCATTTCATGCCTAATTCAGGGTCCCTAGGGAAGTTCTCGTAATTCACAGCGCGAAATCACGAAGGGATTTTTCAGCTTGACAGCTGGTGGGCTAACATTTACTCTAATAAATATATGATCAAGACACTCATAAGCTCTACAGTACTTTCCGTCGCATTCTCACTCACAGCTATTGCTAATACATCAGCTACAGCAGAGGGGCAGGCTTCAGAGACCGCAGCCCCAGTAGTCTCGATGAAGGAAATCGTCGATGGTCTTAAGACCGTGAGCGGCAAGGTGAATCCTGATGCAAAATTCTACATCTACCTACAGACCGCTAGCTGGTGCCCTCCTTGCCGCAAAGAGATGCCTCATTTCGTCAAGATGTATCCAGAGATGAAGGAGATGGGCGTAGAGGTCATCCTTCTTAGCGCCGATAAGACTCCAGAGCTCGGTGTGAAGTTCGTCACGGATAATAAGGGGGATTTCCCCGTTGTGATGAATGATGAGGAGTCAGCTCAGAAGCTCCCCCACTATACGCGCGGAGGCTTCATTCCTCGCGCCACCTTCGTCGATGCGTCTGGTAATCTACTCAAGGCTGATAGTGCTGGCATCATCTATCAGTGGAAGAAGATCACAAAATTAGAAAAATAAGATAACTCTTTTTGACCGTGTAATCAATCGTATTACACGGTCATTTTTTATGCCCTGATAGCTGAGGTCAGAAGCATCACCTGAATTTTCATTGTAATCGACACTTAAATGAGCTATTATAGGTCACACGATAATCATGGCTAAAAATAAGGCAGAGAAAGAAAAGACACGCGAGGCTATCTCCTTCGTTATCAAAAACTACGCGTCGCATTATAAGAAGATTCTCTTCGTCGCTATGCTTGCTGGTATCGTCGCAGCAGCGACAGCCGGCTTCGGTATTCCATTCATCATTTCGAATGTTTTCCCCGTTGTTTTCGATATAAGCAAAGCTCCGCAATGGCTGAGCGACTTCGTACGTTCCCTCGTGGGAGAGGCTCGTCTCGAATCGACATTTCTATGGGCAGCGGTGCTCTTTCTCCCCCTCATGATGGGCTTACGCGGTATCGCGAACTATGTCAACACTTACTTGCTTAGCAAGGTGGGGATGGGCATACTCGCCAAGCTGCGACAGGATCTATTCACTCGCTTGCAGGATATGCCCATGGCTTTCCTTGACTCGAAGCGTCGTGGCGAATGGATGACTTATGTGCTGCAATACACGCAGACTATCCAGCAGACAATGATTTCTCTGCTCAATGACATCGTCATCCAGCCGCTCACCCTGCTGGCAGCTGTCGTGTTCCTTACATACTCGGCTATGTCGAATTCGCAGGTGGCATCCCTGCTCCTGAACCTTCTCATCGTCGTTTTCTGTGTCCCTCTCGTGCGCTTTGTAGGTAAGAAGATCATCTCCGTGATGTCAGCAGCTCTGCAGAATCTGGGTAATATTAACTCCACCATCGAAGAGTCACTTTCTAATCAACGTGAGGTACGTGCCTTTAATCTACAGGCCCGCCAAGCACGCATTCTTCGTGAGAGAATCCGTAAGTACAACAGCCTCCTCATCCGCTTTGCCGCATGGCGACAGAGTCTGAGTCCAGCTATCGAGATAGCCAGCGCATTCGGTCTAAGCTACGCACTCTATAGAGGCTCTGGTGATGGTCTAACGCTAGAGCAGTTCTCTTCGATTGCGGCCGCATTCTACTTCTGCTACGATCCTATCAAGAGACTCGGTGCGGTGATGAATCAGCTACAAGTCATTGGTGGCATGATGTCAACCCTTCATGAATTCATCGTCCAGAAATCAGACATGCCCGAGCCAGAGCATCCTATCCACATAGGCACACGCGCACAGGGTGATATCCAGTTTAAGGATGTCTCCTTCGCCTACCATAAGAATGAGTACATTCTCAAGGACATCAGTGTCCATATCCCAGCAGGTCAAACGGTCGCACTCGTCGGACCGAGTGGTGCAGGGAAAACAAGCTTTATCAATCTAGTCTGCCGTTTCTACGATATCAACAAGGGGGAAATCCTCATCGATGGTATCGATATACGTCAGCTCAGCCGTCACGACCGCATGCGCAGCATCGGTCTCGTCTCTCAGTTCCCCGCCCTATTCCGTGGCAGCATACGCGAGAATATACGTGTGGGCGCACCCGACGCGAATAATGAAGAGGTAGAAGCAGCTGGGCGCCATGCTCTCGTCGATGAGTTTATCGCAGAGAAGGATGCTGGCTATGACTTCATGCTCGGCGAAGGTGGCAGCGGTCTGTCTGGTGGTCAGCGTCAGCGCGTATCTATCGCGCGAGCCATCCTGAAAAATGCCCCTATTGTCATCTTAGATGAGGCCACATCAGCTCTGGATACGAAGAGTGAGTCGACGATACAAGAGGCTCTGGAATTTCTCACGCGTGAGCATACATGCTTCATCATCGCGCATCGCTTTAGTACGATTCGTCAGGCTGACCGCATCCTCCTCTTTGAGGATGGCCACATTGTAGGTGATGGTAGTCATCAGGAGCTCTATGAAACGAGCCGACTCTATAAGCGACTCTACGATGAGCAGGTGAGCACAGAAGAAAAGAACGCCGAGGAGAATACGCCCAGCGAGACTGAGATCTCGACTGTAGAGCCAGATGCGACACAAATGACTAATCCTTTATCATAGACTTGAGATGAAAGCTCTTTTCCACTTCATACGCATTTACATGCTGCCGCATTGGCGCTTATTCGCTCTAGCACTGCTGACGGGACTTGTCGCAGCAGGGGCGAGTGGGCTCGGTCTCCCCTTTGCCATCTACGCGGTCTTCCCCATCATATTCAATGGTCCTGAGGCTGCGCATGAGTTTATACGCCCCTACATCAGTGGGATGGATAACTCGACTATCCTACTAATTTCCTGCATGATATTACCTATCATGTTCACGCTACGCGGTCTGGGAATGTGGCTGAATTCCGTGATTGTGAACATACTTTCTGTACGTGTTCTGGAAGGAATTCGCCTGTCAGTATTCACCCGTATCCAAGAACTTCCTCTCGCCTTCCTTGATAAGCAGAACAAGGGTGATCTACTCAGCCGCATCGTCTCTGATACGCAGAATGTGCAGACTGCAATCTCTCATACGTCTAATGAGATCATCAAGCAGCCCATCACGACGATTAGCGCCTTGGTCGCCTTCTTCCTTCTCATCTTCCAGAATGGAAATGCGAGCGACTTCATTATCAACTTCGTCTTCGTGATGCTGGCGGCCTACCCTATCGCCGTCTTTGGCAAGCGCATTGCGAAGCGTTCCCATCAGGCTCAGACAGATCTCGGCGAGATGAATACCATCCTACAGCAGAATCTAGAGACACAGCGAGAGATACGTGCCTACAGCCTCGAATCTCGCCAGATTGAGGATTTCTCCGACGTGACAAACACCTATGGGCAGAAGATGGTGAAAATGGTGCGCTACCAGCGAGCACTCATTCCCGTCATGGAGATCGTCACAGCCATAGCTCTCGCAGTGCTGCTCGCACAAGGGAAGATGCGCGGCATGATGCTCAGTGACTTCCTCGCTCTCGCTACCGCACTCTACATGGCATTTAACTCCATGAGTCGCGCGGGAAGAGCCTTCAACAGCATTAACTCCGCTCAGGGTGCGCTGAAGCGACTACGCGAGATACTCAACGAGCCAAATAATATTCTCGATCCCAGCGAGCCAAAGCACTGGGCAGCCCCAGTGGAAGGTCATATTCGCTTCGAGCAGGTGAGCTTCGCCTACACAGAGAAAAAGCAAGCTCTCTCGAAGATACAAGTGAATATCCCAGCAGGTCAGATAGTGGGACTAGTAGGACCAAGTGGCGCAGGGAAAACAAGCTTCGTCAACCTCATTGAGCGCTTCTACGATGTGAATGAGGGAAGCATCACCGTTGACGGGCTGGATCTACGTCAGGTGACTCAGAAGAATCTACGAGACAAGATAGCTTATGTAGGTCAGCAGGCGCTACTCTTCTCAGGAACTATACGCGAGAACATCGCTCTCGGTAAGCCTGATGCCACTGATGAGGAGATACAGAGAGCCGCTCAGCAGTCCTCACTGACTGACTTCTTATCACAATCTCCGAAGGGTCTCGACACAGAGGTGGGTGAAGGTGGCAAGGAAGTATCTGGAGGTCAGCGTCAGCGCATAGCCATCGCGCGCGCTTTCATTAAAGACGCCCCTATTCTCATCCTCGATGAGGCTACGGCCTCACTCGATGCGAAGAGTGAGCGTGAGATCCAAGAAGCACTCGATAAGCTGGCGCAGGGACGCACGACGCTCATCGTGGCACATCGATTCAGCACGCTACGCCATGCACAGCGCATACTCGTCTTCGATCAGGGAAATATCGTCGGTGACGGTGACCATGAGGAGCTCTACGCTAGCTGTGAACTCTATCAAGAACTCTACGATAAACAATCTATATCCTAAGCCACGCTCTTTGTATGAAATCTTACCTCATAACAGGCATTTTGACACTCAGTGCCCTCTCCGTCTACGGTTCATCTAAGGAACTCAACGACGCTGCACGTGAAGGAGATCTCAGGACAGTCATCCATCTCATACAAGAAGGAGATGATCCTGCTGTCCTCTCCCAAGAAGGCATACACCCACTGGCAGCAGCTGGTATGGGAGGATCTACCTGGGTGATAGCCTACTTGCTCAAGAAGGGGGTGGACGTGAATATGCTAGATGTGCAAGGGAATACTCCTCTCATGGAGGCCTCCTATCACGGACAAGTGGATGCAGCTACCTACCTACTCAAGCGCGGGGCTGATCCCTCTATCCAAGACAAAAGTGGTGGCACAGCCCTCATGGATGCCTCAGGCAGGAGACATATCGAGATCGTCAAGCTTCTTCTTGAGGCTGGAGCAGCCCCTAACGCTGTGCGTATATCAAATGGAAATACCGCTCTCATCGAAGCGGCGCGCACTAAGAATAAGGAAATCATAGAGGCGCTATTAAAAGCGGGTGCTGATCCTAGCATGCGCAATAGAGCGGGACAATCTGCTTACTCTCTCTCACAGGGAGAGATCAAAGAGCTCATAGCAGAGTATATGTAAGCATAAAAAAAGGGTGAGTTAAACTCACCCTTCTTTGTGCTTACAAGAAGCTTATTTCTCTGTATCTTCAGAGCTGCTCTTACGACGTGGAGCTCGCTTAGCAGCGGGCTTCTTCATCGCTTTCTCCGATGGCTTCGCCTTAGTGAGTTTCTTCGCTTCTTTCTTTACTGTGGATGTGGCCTTAGCTGATGGCTTCGCTGCGGGTTTCGTGGTACGCTTCATCTTGAAGGCTATCGTCTTCTTATCCTTGGAAAGGTCTGCCACATAGCTCTTCCCTGCGACGAGTTCTGAGCGAAGGATGGCCTCTGCGATAGGGTCTTCAAGCATGCGCTCGATAGCACGACGCATAGGACGTGCTCCGTACTCAGGATTATGCCCACGCTCGACTAGCTGATTCACCAGTGCTTCCGAGAGCTCGAGGCGGATATTCTTCTCCTTCAGGCGTTCGATAAGCTTCTGGGCTTCGAGCTTGACGATGAGAGCGAGATCCTGCTTCTCCAGCATGCGGAAGACAATGAGCTCATCGAAGCGATTGATAAACTCAGGTCGGAAATGTGATTTCGCAGCCTCGGTGATCTTTTCTTTCATGAACTCGTAGTCAGCTTCCTGCTTCTCCACAGCTCCGAATCCCATCGTACCTTGTACCTTAGCGAGGTTCGCTCCCACATTAGAAGTGAGGATGATGATGGTATTGCGGAAGTTGATCTTGCGACCGAGAGAATCTGTCACGACACCTTCTTCCAGAATCTGGAGGAGGAGGTTCATTACGTCAGGATGAGCCTTCTCCACTTCGTCGAAGAGGATGACAGCGTAGGGACGACGGCGCACCTGCTCGGTGAGCTGACCGCCCTCATCATGACCGACATAGCCCGGAGGCGAGCCTATCATGCGACTAGTCGTATGCTTCTCCATATACTCGCTCATATCGATCTGGATGAGCGCATCGGCTGTCCCGAACATGATTTCAGCGAGATTGCGCGCGAGGTAGGTCTTACCCACACCAGTCGGTCCCATGAAGAGGAAGGATCCGATAGGGCGACGTGGGTCTTTAATGTCTGCGCGACTGCGACGGAGAGCGCGTGCGATAGCGCCGCAGCCTTCGTCTTGACCGATAACGGTACTCTTTAGCTCTTGCTCCATGCGAAGAAGCTTCGCTGCCTCCTTCTCTTCCATGCGCGCAAGCGGGATACCTGTCCAGCGCGAAAGTACCTGCATGACGTCGTCTTCATCGATGTCATGATAGACGGAGTCCACATTCTTTCTCCAGGTACTGAGGTCATGCTCGATGCTCTTAGCGATGGCTTTTTCATCATCACGGAGCTGGGCTGCGCGCTCGAAGAGCAGCTCACCTATGGCCTCGGTCTTCTGCTTCGAGAGTTCTCTGCGCTTTAGCTGCAGAGCCTTGATATCATCTGGGCGTGTCATGCGTGCGACCTGCTTGTGCGCACCTGCTTCATCGATGACGTCGATGGCCTTGTCAGGAAGGAAACGCCCTGTGAGATAACGCTTCGATAAGCTAGCGGAGGCTTCAAGCGCCTTCTGCGTGTAGCGTACCTTGTGATGTTCTTCGTAATGCGTGGCCAGTCCCTGTAGGATGAGAATGGTGTCCTCTACACTGGGCTCTGCGACTTGTACCTGCTGGAAGCGGCGCTCGAATGCGGCATCCTTCTCGACATGCTTACGATACTCATTCAAGGTGGTCGCCCCGATGACTTGCAGTTCACCACGTGACAGAGCTGGTTTAATAATATTGGACGCATCCATCGTACCCTCTGCCGAGCCTGCACCTATCATAGTGTGAATTTCATCGACAAAGAGAATGATGTTCTTTTCGCGCATGATTTCATCCATCACGGACTTCAGACGCTCTTCGAACTGACCGCGGTACTTCGTACCTGCGACCATCATCGCGAGGTCAAGCGAGATGATGCGTCTCTCCATGAGAAACTCTGGCACATCACCATCGACGATGCGCTGTGCGAGCCCTTCTACGATAGCAGATTTGCCGACACCAGCCTCACCGAGAAGGACGGGGTTATTCTTCATGCGACGGCAGAGAATCTCGATGACGCGCTGTATCTCTTCTTCTCGTCCGATGACGGGGTCTAGTTCACCACGCTCTGCGCGCTTCGTCAGATCTCGACCGAAGGCCTTGAGCGCGGATATGCGCCCCTGATCCGCCTGCTGCGACATCTCAGAGCTCATAGAGCGGAAATGCTCACCTAAAGCATCATCATCATCTGAGCTAGGGAAACTAAAGGTATTCTCGTCCTTATCATCATCGTCGTCGTCATCATCATCATCGTCGAGAGAGCTAGCTCTGTCGAGGTCAAACTTGAGATTCGTCTCATCTAGAACACGATCACGTGCCATATCGTAGGTCATGCCCGCGTGACTCAGTGTGGTCCATGCTAGACCATCGGAATCAGCTAGCATAGCAAGCAGGAGATGCTCTGTCCCGACGAAGGTGTGATTCAGACGCTTTGCCTCTGAACCAGCATTCACGATAAGACGCTTTGCGCGCTGCGTGTAAGGAAGATTCCCCCTATTCTCAGGAGCATCACCTAGCTCCATGGTGCTCTCTAGTGTCTCAGCGAGATGCTCGGCATTAATCAAGTGATACTCGATGACAGAGATCGCGACCCCGTGTCCTAGCTTCAGAATACCGAGCAGCAAGTGCTCGCCACCGATGTAGCTGTGCTTGAAACGCTCGGCCTCGCGGCGCGCTATGTTGATAACCTGCTGGGCTCTTGGTGTGAAATTATTCATACTACTATGTTGTGAATTTTATTGATAATTGGTTTAGGGTGCTCTGCACTAGCTGTGAGCGCAGATGCTGTACCTCGTCTGCGCTGCCTTCTACGTCAAGCGATGCAAGACGCCTCAGATGTGCTGGCGCGAGTGAGATATAGAGATCAATGAGTGTGTCAATGATTTCGTCACGGTTCATATCCTCATGCTCACTGTGAAGCACTCCTAGTGATAGGCCTAGTCTGATGAGGGATAATGAGTCCGCCAGTTCCTTAAAGCTGAGCTTCGAGGAATAGAGGAGAATGCCTAGTGCGCGACCGATAAGATCACGCATCTCGATTTCACGAGTCTCGAGCAGATGCTTTCTCAAGTTTAGCTCATGATCTACGATCGTGAGTGCTATTTTTTCCAGCTTGCTGATCGCCTTCTTGGTATTATTATAAGACGTGGGATGGCAGTGGAGGATGAACATATTTCCAGTATCCTCATGCTCATCAGCATAGAAGGGCTGCATGCCTAGCTCCAGCTTATCTAAAGCAGCGTGGAGCTGTGGGATGACATTCGTGCATGTCGTCGCCGGAAGGTGTAATAATACGTAGAGCTGGATAGCATCTCCGCATTCAAAGGGGAGGCTAGTGAGGTAGCCTCTTTTCTCATCTTTCGCGAAATTAAGCTGCGTCTCCAGCTTTTCTACGCTCTTGAGCAGCTTCGCGTGGGTCTCCGCTAGCTTGAATCCTGTAGCGAAGTTATGAATGACAAGATGCTCTTCCTCATTTGTCATGACGACGCTATCTTGCTTACGTGGGATGAAAATTTCGCAGCCATCTTGACGGGCAGCCATGCAGGGAGAAATGAGCTTTCTCTCCAGCAGCAAACGACGCTGCTGCCAATCGAGAGATGACATCTCGGCATGAAAGGCTGTCTTATAGCCGAAAAGCGACTGCACATGCGGGCGCAGATAATCCATGAGCCCACGCCTGTCCTCATCCGTGCTCCATCCAGGGAAACTATGCCCTCGCAGGGATCGCGATACGCGCCCCAGCGTCCCGAGTATCACATCGTTTTTCTCGATACTCGCTCCTATCCAGCTATGGCTGTCTTTCAGTATGGTATCGAGCTTCATGATTCGGATTCTAATTTCTTAAGTTCGTCGCGCAGGAGAGCCGCCCTCTCGTAATCTTCACGAATGATGGCTTTCTTCATTTGGGTTTGAAGGATTTTTCGGCGTTGTGCGACGGGTACAGCTGCCGAGTGAGGCTGAGGAGCAGCACTATCGGGCTTACGGATCTCATCGACGATATCGTCACCGAAGTTGAGCTCCTTCGCAATCTTAGCTAGATCATGTCGGAAGAACGCATAGCATTCGGGGCAGCCGACACGTCCAGTCGCGGCTATCGTCTCGAGTTTGAAGCCGCAATGAGGGCATAGCTTGCGCGTATGTGCACGAGCTTGTCGCTCCATGGTGGGTTCGAGGCTCAAAAGATCTTCGTTCTTCTTGAGCTTATCGGCGATCTCGCGAGCGAGCTCTTCGACCTTTTTCTTGACGGCTTCAGGGAAATGCTCTTCGGCCATAGCAAGGGCAGTAGGGTCAAAAAAGCCCCTATCCTTTGCGCATATTTCGCAAAGAGACAACTCGGTCATCTCACTGTTGACCACCTGCGTCAGGAATACATGCGCAGGTTTCCCACATATTTGGCACTTCTTCACAGCTGATATCATAGCACAAGTTTATACCCTTGCCCAGCCCAAGTAGTGTCAGCTAGCAAAAACCGGCAGCAAGATCGAAATCTCGTTACCGGCTATATAAACTTGAAGTTTTTTAAAATTTATTCAGACCAGACGAGTACGACTTTACCAGAGTTCCCAGACATCATCGCTTCGAAGCCCTGCTTGAACTCGGTGTAAGGTAGCTCGTGTGAAATAATAGGTGTGAGATCGAGGCCTGACTGGATCATCGACTGCATGAGGTACCATGTGTCAAACATCTCGCGTCCGTAGATACCCTTCATTTGAAGACCCTTCCAGATGAATTCATTCCAGTCGATCGCAGAGCTGCCGGGCTGAATACCAAGAAGGGAGATCTTCGCACCATTAATAGAGTGCTTAAGAATGGTCTGCAAGCTAGCAGGCGCACCGCTCATCTCGAGGCAGACATCATAACCTTCTTTAATTTCAAGCTTTTCGCGTGCCTCTTCTATCGTTTCACGTGTCACGTTCACGGTCACGTCTGCACCCATCTTACGGGCGTACTCAAGCTTGCTGTCGAGAATATCAGTGATGGTCACGGAACGTGCTCCAGCCTGCTTGCAGATAGCTACAGCCATCGCACCGATAGGACCAGCACCTGTGATGAGGACATCCTCACCTACGAGATCCCATGAAAGGGCGGTGTAGGTAGCGTTCCCGCAAGCATCAAGAATACTTGCCACTGACTCAGGAATAGAAGGGTGAAGAGGTATGACATTCGTCGCGGGGATACAGAGGTACTCAGCAAATGCACCAGGGCGATTCACACCCACACCCTGCGTATTAGGGCAGAGATGGTACTGACCGCGGCGGCAGTTACGGCAGGTATAGCATACGAGATGCCCTTCACCTGTCACATAATCGCCAGGGGCGAAGTTTGATACACCTGCCCCCACTTCTTCCACGATACCACAGTATTCGTGACCGACATGCATGCCGACTGGAATGGTCTTCTGAGCCCATTCATCCCACTTCCAAATATGCACGTCTGTGCCACAGATAGAAGTCTTTCTTATTTTGATCAGAACATCATTGTAACCTACTTCAGGTTTAGGTACATCCATCAGTTCTAACCCCTCACCAGCTATTGTTTTGACTAGGGCTTTCATTTGCCGCTCATTATAGCAATAAGACAGCGTATTTCAAGTCCTATTCTGGCGAAGAGTTGAAAAAAACATCTCAATACTATAAAACAGTTAATATCAGAGCATATAGACGCTTCGCCATAGAGCCTTCAATTGCGATATCACCTAATTGCTGCAAGGATTCTTGAGCAGCTGGTATCATGTCGATATACCATGATTTATCCTGATTATAACCTATGTTTGCGAAGGCGCCGAGCACCTGCATCATTCGCTGCATGCCACAAGCGCAGAAAAGCATACGATCCACCTGCACTCCACTAACTTCTTCCCAAAGTGAGAGTAAGTCCATACGCTGCTCTAAGCTTAAATTCATGTATGGGTCAAAAATCAACGACGCTAAGTCGTACTCATAGCGCCCCATACGCATCCCTTGGAAATCGATCAACCATGCGTGATCATCCTTCATCATCAGATTCTGGCTCTGGAGATCGCGATGGATGGGCATACGTGGTAAGCTCGCTAGATCTTCTGAGAGTTCGATACAGACACTCTGGCGCAAGAACTCAGCCTGCTGCTCTAATGAGCATGCACAATGGCGACCGAGGTAGTGCTCCGCGAAGTAGCCCTGCTCCCAGCGGTACAGCGACTCATCAAAGGGCTCTTGCAGATCCCACTCAGGCCGCAGAGCATAGAATGGTAATATGCTTTGAAAGCAAGCACGGTAACGCTCTCGTAAGACATCCCAGCCTTCCCGCTTATAACTCAGAAGATCAGTCTTACCGAGGTCATCGACGAGGCAGGCACCATTCCCCTCACCGTCCTCCCAGTAGCTGATGATGCGAGGCACGCGCAAGCCGAGTGACGCCAGACCGCGAGCGGCAGGAAGAAAGGATGCATTATCCGCGCGCTCGTTCGTCCACACGATGGCGATGACACCATAGGCACGTATAATAGTGCGCCCAGATGCTCCCTGTGCCACCTGCTCGAAAGTAGAAGTATCTACAGAGCTCAGCCCTATCCCTTCCAAGAGTGAAACGACGCGATCAACCGGTGATATATTCATAGTCTATAATGAAAAGTCAGTCTCAGAAATTACATGTATTCATTAATCCATACGGAAGAACTCGAGATCATCGTCGTTTTTCTTCGCATTTGCATTACCCACAAAGCGCTGCGGCTGCCTTTCCTCTACGGGCATTGTTTGCGAGACAGCCATCGTATTCGCATCAGCAGCTTGAGCAGCATCATAGAGATTCACCATCGGGTGAGCAGTAGATTTACTGACGAGTTCAAAGTCCTGCACAAAGGCATCTCCACTCCCTCCCGCTACCTTCGCGACTCTAGCATGATTCACGGCCGCACTAGCTGGCTGAACTCTAGTCTGACCGACAGGACTAGGAATACGACTCGCACTAGATGAAGGCATCGTATTAATATACACCTCAATGGTCGCCCCTATACCAGCGATGAGCGCGAGCAGAAATGCGACATACAGGGGCCATGCGGCATTAATAATAACGACGTACTTGGTCTGCCACGTCATCACCTCAGTCTGGAGGTCAAGTGCTTGAGAAATATTCAACACTCCGCCCACTCCGAGAGCAAGGCTGAGCGCCCAAGTCATCCATGAAAAAATCTGCATGCAATCATAATAACTCTTCCCTCACTCTAGGTCAAGCATCAAGCAAGCTCATGGCAAGATATATAAAAAACAAAAAAATACATATTACATACACATATCTAGCTTGCCACTAAACACACTATATGCTAGATTGCCGGAATGGATATCCTTACCGTCAAAAACTTGAAGCGCTCTTTCGGCAGCGTACGCGCCGTAAACGATGTATCCTTCACACTCGCTGAAGGAATGTGTTCTGGTCTCATCGGAGCAAATGGCTGCGGGAAAACGACGCTCCTGCGCATGCTCTCCACCCTAGACCTCCCTGACACAGGCGACATCAGCATGTACGGTAATGACATCATTAAGAATCCAGAAAAGGTACGCACGAAAATAGGCTGGATGCCCGACTACATCGATCCATGGCCGAACTGCACGGCAAAGGACTACCTCGACTACTTCGCACGCGCCTACGGCTACGTCGGCAACGAACGACTGAAGGTCGTCGAAAAATGGTCTAGCTTCACCGGTATCACACGCTATAATAAGCGCAGCATGAAAGGTCTCTCTAAGGGTGAGCTCCAGCGCGTCTCCATGGCACGCATGCTCGTGGGGAATCCACAGATCCTCCTCATGGACGAGCCTGCCGCAGGCCTCGATCCCGAAGCCCGCATCGAGTTCAAGCAGCTCGTCCGCTCCCTCCAAGACGAGGGTCGCACCCTTCTCATCAGCTCACACATCCTCTCCGAACTCGCTGAGATGTGCGACCACATGATCATGATGGACAGAGGACGCCTCCTCTACTCCGGCAGCCCAGAAGAAATGCTCAGCCAAGTACAGGAAAAAGTCGGGCATCAAGGCACACGCATGCGCCTGCGTCCGCTCGGTGAGCTCTCCTCACTCGTCAGCTACATGTCCACACGCGAGAACTGGACAGAGCTCGTAGAAGAGAAGAACCAGCTACTAGCGAGCTTCACAGGAGACGACGCAGCACTTGCGCAGGAACTCAGTGCCATCATGACCGCACAGCCACTGCTGGAATGCAGTCGCATCGAGCTTAACTGGGAGCAAGGATTCGTCGCACTGCGTGGCAATCCCAGCCTTCCCCCAATTCCTACAATTTCTGCCACTCCTAGCACAGACTCCAAGCCATGAGCACTGTAAAAAGCTACACTCCCCAGTCTCCAAATGCCGAAGAAAAGCGCTTCTTCTCGGATCGTCTCCCACCCAGCCTGATTAAAGTCTACGCAGGAATTTGCAATTCACCGACGAAGCTAGGTCTCATCATAATCGGATTAATTCTTTTAAGCATCAGCTTCTTGGGATCTATAGAGTTTAACTCCCTCACTAGCCCATTCCCACTCTTCGCTGCGGGGCTCGCAGCCTTCGGGATCAGCATGATTGTCCATAAGGAGCTGGCCACACGCAGCCGAGACTTCTTTCTCCTCACCCCGCTCTCAGGGAGGAGTATCGTGTGGGGACATTGGCTCGCTGTCATCCTACCTCTTTTTAGCATAGGTGCCATTGTCTTACTCATCGATATCGTTTCAGTACTCTTTGCCGTATCTTTACCAGAATCCATGGCAGCTCGAGATGTGCGTAATCTCATTACCCTAGACGATGCTCTGACGACGAATCTGAACTCGGCCTACCTGCTATCCTTCATCTGCCTCACGAGCTTTCTCGTGTCCATCGCGCATATGATAGCTAGTGGATCTAAGTTAAATAGCTTTGTGAGTCTCGGCTTTGTCATCGGCATCTTTTGCTTTACAGTAAACAGCTCGGAATCAAGCCACCTCCGCTACTTTTTCGACGAAACATTCCTATTCACCCAGCACGAGGCATGGCTAGGCTATGCGCTGGGCAATACCCTCTTACTGGGCTCTAGTGTGCTCATGCTCACGATGGCTCAGCGTCATTACAAGCCCAGTGCTACGTGGCGACCATGGGGCATGCGCCTTCTCTCCCTCATCCCACTCGCACTCACGACGAGCATCGAACTCATGAATGGGCTTACGCCTATCCTGCTACAGCCTCTGTGGGAGCTTAGTATATGGATAACTCTCATCATCGCCATCGCTGATTGCCTCTACTTCGCCCCTCGTGCAGGAGTACGAGAGATCATCTCATCGCGCCTCTGGCTGGGTGCTATTTTCTTAGCAGCCAGCTTATTACCCCGTGAGATTTTCCCTGCTGATCCTGGTGCGTACGAGGCTGCGGTGGATTCATTCATGTTCGGCTTCACGACTCTCATATTCGTTCCGCTGCTCATCATCAGCATAATCTTCGGTGCGAATAGTATAAAGGCAGGGAACTACCTCTTCATTGGCATGCTGGTTCTCACCACTGTCATGGGGCTATTGGAAGATCTGTTCATTGATGAAAGGTCGACACTCACCTACGCACTTATCGTACTGCTACTCTACATAGCTAGCTCCGCTTGGAATGGCTTCCGTATCAGCTTTAACAAAAACTCGAGCGACACGACAACCGCAAGAGCTGGCATGAGTCCTCTAGCAAAGCTCAGTGACATCCTCCCTGCTGATCTCGTGAAGAGTCTTCGTCAGTATTTCAAGTCTCCTATCAACATTATATTCATCGCGTTGATACCGCTGATTCTCTTTGTATTCCCCACATCTGAGAGAGAGAGAGAAATCCTTGCATCTGTCTTATGGATAGTCGCCTGCATAGGTATCTCATTCATCATCAGCACGCATAACAAGAAAGAACTCAGTGAGAAGGGAAATAATTTCTTCATCTTCACACCTCAAAGCCCCCAGCGCATTGTGCTAAATCAATGGATATCGGGCATGGTCATGGTCTTGCTTGTTTCTGCATGTATCTTCCCCTTCTGGCTTTCTAATAAGGAAAACCTCATCGCGTACGTCGCTTATCTCCTGAGCGTCGCGGCCTTCATGCTTTCGCTCATGCTTCTGCTGCAAGGGTGGGGTGTGATCTTCAGGCTAGGCATCATGGGCTTTATCGCCAGCACTCTCTTTGGCGTCTCACTTTCGAGTAGCACCGCTCCCTTGAGCGCGATCATCCTCGTGCTTCTCGTAGCTGTATGTCTCCTCCTCATGGCGCGACGCTTCTACGAGAGCAGCGATAGGCATAATATGCTGCCTGTGCGCCTTATCTGTATCGCTATCATGATACTTCCAGCACTGTTTTGGAAAGATAAGCCGACGGTAGATTTTACACATCAACTGGGATTTGATTTCTTTATAAGCCTTTGCTATTCATCAGCAATAGGCATACTCCTCTTAGATTGCCTCGTGAAGCGTGACCCGCGTCACTATAAGTGGAGCGGCATACACCAGTTCACACAGGGGCAGGGTACATTTAGCAATCTACTGACGATGATACTTCTGCTTATAGTTGCTGGAGCATCTGTAGCTATTCACGAAGGTATCGTTACGGGCTATGCATGCGCCATCATGCTTAGCTATAAGCTGATCATTTTTACAGCGGCTTCTCTGCTCATGGTAGAACTCGCTACGACCCCGTACAGCGGGCGAAGAGCCTTATCATTCATACTCGGTGGCATTGCTCTTTCTGTGATTATAAGCTTCATCACCTTGATCAACTTCAAGCTCGGGATAGGTTTGAATCTCTCTCCAATGCAGGCTGTTACAGAGTATCGCACAGCCTTAGACCCAATCATGTATGACGATATCTCTAATCCATTCAAAGTGTATCCCTTCCTCATTCTCGGAAGCGTATTCCTACTACCGCTGCTCTTTTTAAGCTTCAGGAATCATCGCTACTACCGTATCAATAAAGCAGCTAATAGCACAGAAGCTTAATATATGATTAAAAAGATACTCCTTACGATGGCGACCTTCATGGTCGCCATCCTTGTCCTCCTCCTCTTCTTCCCCAGCTGCTCGGTGCGACAGCTCATCTACCCTGGGAGGCATCAGTCGAAGGGAGATACATTCTACCCCGAGCACATGAAGCAGCATGCCGTGACCTTCACCGCCTCCGACGGTACGAAGCTACAAGGCTGGCTCTATAACAGAGGACGCAGCGCGCCCCTCGTCGCCCTCTACGGAGGCAATGGCATGGACGTCGCCATCCTACGCGACATGGTCGTAGCAGACACATCGCGCTCCTACCTCATGCTAAATTACCGTGGCTACGGGCGCAGCGAAGGCGCCCCCTCCCAGCCCGCCCTCGTCAGTGACGCCTGCGAGGCTCTGCACTGGGCGAAAGCACGCCTAGGCAGCCCCAGAAG
>CAYJLR010000006.1:0-37253 GCA_964370895.1 uncultured Akkermansia sp.
AATCATTTCACTCGAAATCTAATATAAAATCACTCATTCTGCATCTCGCTGCTATCCTCGCTGCTATTCTCGCTATCTCTTTCGGTATCCTTCGCATATAGGTAGATCTCGTAGGCGGACGTGAGGTCGGGGACGAGTCTGTGGAGCTGTCGGTTCAGCGTACGGCGCTCTTCTTCGAGTTCGAAGTGCTGCTCTAGGAGGTCACTGCCCCACTCTTCTTCTTGTAAATCGAGTCTGTCCATGACGCGCTCTAGCGCGGCTTCCATGTATTGCCAGCGGCGCTCGCTGCCTGCGCGGCGGCGCAGCTTAGACTCTGCGATAGCCCAGCGGAGGGCGTGATCCATCTCTTCATCGACGTCGCGCTGGATGGCTGCGAGCTTTTTCTCTATATCGAGTACTTCGATGACTGTGGTGTAGAGTGATTTGAGTATGAAGGTGTAGTTCTCCTTGTCAGGGAGGAGCTTCTGCAGGCGCGCTTTCTCGTGGGGGCTCATGTCGCGGTAGAAGTGGAACTCTCCGCTGATGAAGTCTTTCAGATGGCGGCAGAAGTACTTCTTCTCCGCTCCGGGGCAGCTACATTTCAGATATTCGAGTCCATCGCTCTTTGTGAGGCGGTAGTCGACGGTGTAGACGGTGCCGCGGTCGGAGTAGGCGGTGGCTCTGCGCGTGGGAGGATGTAGTCGAGGCTCGGGCGGATGCGGAATAGGTCCAGGGTAGTAGCTGGTGTCATCGCTAGGGGGGATTTCCATCATTTTATGGTCTTCATTCATCATCGGGTATTTTAGCAGAGCGGGTGGCGCGGTGACAAGTTATTAATGCTGGGTTCTGCGCTGCGGGCTGTGAGGCGGGCTTTTTTCTAAGGGGCGGCTTATTTTCTTGCTTTCCGTGTGGAAGTGCTTAGAATAAGTGGCAGTTCTAATCACTTTATTATACATTTATGAAAGTTCTCATTACTGGCGGTTCTGGTTTCATCGGTTCTCACATTTGCGAGCATTATCAAGATAAGGCGGAGGAGATCCGCATTCTGGATAATCTTCGTACGGGTTATAAGAAGAATCTCGATGGCTTGAAGCATACGTTTATCGAGGGTTCTATCACGGATCGCGAGCTTGTGGCTAAGGCTGTAGAGGGTGTAGATTATATCTTCCACATGGCTGCTCTCGTGTCTGTCCCTGAGTCTATGTCAAAGGTACGTGAGTGCCTCGATCTGAATGTGAATGGCCTGCTCGTGGTTCTCGAAGAGGCTACGAAGGCTGGCGTGAAGAAGGTCGTTCTCGCTTCTTCTGCTGCTATCTATGGCGATAATCCTATCGTGCCTAAGGTGGAGACGATGTATCCAGAGCCTAAGAGCCCTTATGGTATCACGAAGCTGGATGGTGAGTACTATCTGGATATGTACCGCACCACGGGGCAGCTGAATACGGGCGTGTGCCGCTTCTTCAATGTCTTTGGCCCTCGTCAGGATCCTAAGGGTGCGTACGCCGCGGCTGTCCCTATCTTCATCGAGAAGGCTCTCAAGGGTGAGGATATCTGCATCTATGGTGACGGTGAGCAGACTCGTGACTTCATCTATGTGAAGGATATCGTGGGTGCTCTCGCTTATGTCGCTGAGAATCCAGAGGTCGTAGGTGTGAACAATGTGGGCTACGGCGGTCAGATGACTGTGAAGGCTCTCGCTGAGATGATCATCGAGGCTTCTGGCTCTAGCTCCAAGGTGGTACACCTTGAAGAGCGCCCTGGCGATGTGAAGCATTCTCGTGCTTGTGCGGATAAGCTGCTGGCTGCTGGCTGGAAGCCTATGTACACGATGCAGGAGGGTCTGGACGCGACGCTTGCGTACTTCAAGAGCGTGATTCAGGGCTAATCCTTATCGCGTAAAAAAAATATTTTATCAGAGAAGGAGGGCGTGTCCCTCCTTCTTTTTGTTGTAGCTTTTCTCGGTTTTTATCTTTTTCTCTTTTTTATGTGTGGTTATGATGAGGATCGCCCGATGCGGGTGAAGGATCTCGCACGTCTGGCGGAGCAGAGACTGGCTTCTCTGCGTGAGGAGGGGCATGAGGATCTGAATCCTGTGAAGAATGGCTCTCGGAGTCTTGCGTCTCAGGTCTGGGGCGCGGCATGGATGCGTCAGCTGGCTTATTGTGAGCAGGAGGGGATGCAGCTATCGACTGGGCGTAGTTTGCTGCGGCATGGATGTGTGCTGGATGTGAAGCTCAGCGAGGGACGTGTGTCGGCTCTTGTGAGTGGTGAGGAGCTCTATGAGGTGGAGCTGCATGTGGAGCTGCTGGATGAGGAGAGGCTGGCACGTCTGCGCGAGCTGTGTCATGGGCGTCTGGATTCTCTCGTGTCTCTACTGGAGGGGAAAGTGGATGCAGCGGTGATGGAGGCTCTGTGCGATCCTGAGGAGGGGCTGCTGCCGCTGGCTGAGGATTGGGATTTTTCCTGCACCTGTCCTGACTGGGCGAGTCCCTGCGCGCATGCGGCGGCGGCGGTGTATGCGGCAGGCTGCCTCATCGACACGGATGCTTCACTGCTTTTTGCGCTGCGTGGGATCGAGGCACAGGACTTGCTTGAGATGCCGTCGCAGGGGCTAGCTGAGGTGGATTTTGATAAGGAGAAGCTGGGGGCTACTTTTGGGATGGACTTTGATTTGGATTGACGCGGCTGGGGGTGCTTTGCTATAGTGTTTGTGTAGAAGACGTGTGTCTAGTGCCCACGCTTAATATTTTTTTTATTTATGACTAAGCATTCCATCCTTGTTTTATCCGCTCTGAGTATTCTCCCTCTGGGGCAAGTTCAAGCTGCTCTCGAACCTGCGAAGCCTACGATTCACCGCGTGGTGAAGGCGACGTCTCCGCAGGGTGGCTACACGGCTAATCACACGATTGCTCAGGCTATCGATGGTTCTCTGGAGACTCCGAATTGGCATGTTCCTTCTGAGAGCCGTGTGGATGGTACTTTCGTCTTCGAGAAGCCTGTGGCTCTCGATGGTATCCGCTTCGTATCGGCTAACTTCGGTTCTGTCTCACTGGAGATCAAGAAGGATGGCAAGTGGTCAAAGCCGAGTGTATTCACACTGCCTAGCTCGCGTAATCTGAGATTCGCTAAGACGATCTCGGGTATCGAGGCGGTGCGTATGAAGGTGCAGGATAAGAAGCCCTTTGGCTTCACGCTGCGTGAGATTGAGTTTTACAAGCGCGGGATTTCCCCTCAGAATGCTATTATCAAGACGGTATTCACTGATCTGAGCTGCTCGAAGCTGCGTGCTGATGTCACGGATGATGCCATCGCCAAGCTCCCCGAGGAGCTGCGTGACATAGCGAAGAAGATCAAGTCTGGTGACTACGCAGACGCTGACTTCCGTATCGCACAATATAAGGCATTCTCCACCCCCGAGCTGGCGAATCAGCTTCTCAAGATTAACCCACTGAATCCACTGGACAATCCTACAGGGATCTACGCGAAGGCTGGCGACGAGATCTACGTCTTCGTCGGGCCGACTCGCGGGAAGAACATCGACCTCGTGAGCAACCGCCCGCTGACCCTGCACACGACGACCTACCCACTCGAGGAGGGGATCAATAAGGTGAAGGTCACGAGTGATGGTCTACTTTATATATCTTACCAGACGGACATCACAAAGGATGCGAAGCCTATCACGGTACACATCCCTGAGGGTAGTGGTCAGGTGAATGGCTACTTCGATATCACGAAGCACACGGACGCGGACTGGGAGCGCATGATTAGCGATGCTCCTGCGGAGGTGTTCGACCTCGTGGGCAAGGAGTCCATGATGATACTCACCACAAAGTATCTCCAGAAGTACAGCCCGAAGAATATCTCGACGTCGGTGAAGTTCTGGGACGACTGTGTAAAATCTGTTCGTGACCTCATCGGCTTCGATGCGTATCGTCCGCAGATTAACAACCGCATGCTGGGCTACTCCACTGAGGGTGGGGCTCACATGTTCTCAGGTCAGTATGGCTGTGGCTACAGCAATGGTGGCGATGGGTACAACATGCGCAATGAAGTGATCGCACCGAATGTCATGAAGGGCAAGACGGCATGGGGTATAGGTCATGAGGTCGGTCACAGCCATCAGGCGGTGATCAACTGGCCTAGCATGACGGAGAGTTCGAATAATCTCTTCGCTCAGGTGCTGCTCGACGAGACCCTCTACTCTGAGGATAAGAATCCCACCGCCACGGACAATGAGAATCCCTGCAAGTACCTCCTCGAGCAGGCGGTGAAGGGTGTGCCCTTCCATGATATGAATGGCTGGTCTCAGTGGGGCTTCGCTCAGTATTCTTTCTACCTGTATTTCCACAAGCTGGGTATTAATCCGAACTTCTACCCAGAGCTCTTCGAGTCTCTGCGCAAGAAGCCCCTCGTCGATGACGTATGGAAGAACCCTGCACGCGCGCATCTGAACTGGTACATCCGTATCTGTGAGGAGACGAAGACGGACTTCACCGAGGACTTCGAGATTTTCAACTGGTTCATCCCGCACGACGTGAAGAAGCACCAGTATGGCGACTATCATTACCAGCTCACGAAAGAGATGGCAGACGCGGCAAAAGCACGCGTGAAGGCGAAGAACTTCCCGAAGCCAAAGTACCGCGTGGCCTTCATGCATCAGCATGGTAAGACGATCACTCTCTGGGGCAGAAGCATGAAGGGCTCAGAGCTGAATGGCTACTGGTCGAAGTTCAAGCCCACGGCGACTCTACCTAGCGATGTCAGCGCGAAGAAGGAAGGCGATCTCATCAAGGTAAGCAAGGGTGAGAATGCCGCAGCCTTCTGCGTGAAGACTGACGGAAAGGTAGTAGGCTACTACGACCGTCCTCAGTTCTCCGTGAAGGATATTCCTTGGAATAACAGCTCTCAGGTTTACGCTATTCCTATGCTGACGTCTCAGCCTTATAAGCTCATCTACAGCGTCAAATAATCTATTAAGCACACGATAACACCCCACTCTTATGACCTCTACTATGGCTAAATCACTATCACTTCTCTTCGCTCTCTGCTGTGCATTCGGCTCTGCAGCATGGGCACAGGTCCCCAGAGATATGACGAAGGAGTACGAAGCACTCGACCAAGCTCGCGGCGCCCTCGCAGAGGTATCGGATGAGAAGGCTGCGAAGGCAGCAGCGGAGCTAATCAAGAAAATCTTCGACGACATCCCAGCGGTGTACCAGTATCATTCCGATGCTAGTCTCACTAAGCTTCACGACAAGCAGAATATCATCAACCGCATGATGGTAAGACTCTCGAAAGAGGAGTACTTCAAGAGCTCTGGTTTACAGGAAAGCTGGGCTTACATTCTCGATCCCGAAAGACGCGAGGCTACTCTTCGTAATAAGGGGCGTCGCCGTCGTTAATCTCGAACTATCATGTATTCTATGTTGCACTTTTCGCATATGGGGCTGCTCGTCGCACTCTCGAGTATAGGCATAACAGCAGCTCAGGATCTCACCTTAGATCCCGACCTCTACAATGAGGCTCTGCGTCAGGTACAGGGTGGTAGTGGTATCGTGTCTACAAAGACAGCAGATGAAGATCTGATCAAGCTCTGGGAAGAGGCCATGCTCGCAGCGAAGCCTACAGCGGGTAAGGAACATGAAGCACAGCTCGCACGCCAGCTACGACTCTGCTTCCTCTTCAAGCAGCTGAACAATGGGCTGAGTCTGAATAGCATGGCTGAGCTTATCGCGCTGCATGAGCGAGCTATCTCTGGTGATCTCGCCGCTCAGACTTCTATCTTACAGGCTCTTCAATCGGGTATAGATGCGCAGCAGAGGCTATGGCCACGCTCAGAGAAGACAGCAAAGAGCTGGATGAAGCACATCTCGCAGTAAGAATAGATATCGCACATGAATCAGGCACTCATCGAAAGTCAGCTTTCTTACACCTTCACAGATAATCAGTGGCTCACACAGGCGCTGACGCATCCTAGCATTGATAACAAGTCTAAGACGAATCGCCAGTACGAGCGTCTTGAGTTCTTAGGTGATGCCCTACTGGAGCTCGTTGTCAGTCGCGAGCTTTTCACCCTCTTCCCCAAGGCGAATGAGGGCGAGCTCACGCGTCTACGCGCTGCCCTCGTCAGCCGCGAGCATCTCGCAGGTCTCGCAGCGGAGCTGGACTGGGGGAATCAGCTGGATATGAATCCGCACCTGAAGCAATCAGGTGGAGCGAAGACTCTTTCCATTCTTGCGAATACCTTTGAGACGGTCATAGGGGCTGTCCTTATGGATTCAAATTACCAGGCTGCGCGTCGCGTCGCACTAAAGCTGCTCGACAAGAGCATCCACCAGATAGCGACGCAGGGCATGACACAGAACCCCAAGGTGCAGCTCCTAGAGCTACTCCAGTCGCTGCGTCCAGACCGTGTGCGCTATGAAGAGATAGCTCTCGGAGAGCAGGGAGCGGGTCCTTTCCGCTCCCGTGTCTACTGGGGTGATACCCTCATGGGCGAAGGTGAAGGCCTCAGCAAGAAGAGCGCGCAGAATGCCGCAGCTGAGGATGCGCTGGAGAAGAAGCTCTGGCTGTAATCTCATCCTTGCATCATCTCTCAGAGCCTACCCGCAGTCCAAAACTGCTGCGCCTGCTCCGCTGTCACTCCCTGCATACTCAGGTAGCGTGTGCGCAAGAGAGCTGCGCTCCTATGCCCCATCTCGGATTGCAATAAGCCGAAGTCGCGCCAGTACTTCGCATGATAGCTAGCGTAGGTATGTCGCAGGACATCCTGCCGCCATGGTAGGAGGCGTGCTTCGCGTCGTACTTGCTTCCAGCGCCGTGCCCAGTTAGGTGGGCAGATGAGCCCTGACTTTTTCACACCGGCTTGCTTAAGCCAGTTGCGCAGTACCTTGGGCATGGTCACATGTCGGCAGCCACCTGTCTTCGCATGCTGTGCCATCACGACGATCACGCCCTCCTCCCAGTCTATCTGTGACCAGTCCATACGCTCCACTTCTGTGGGTCGTAGTCCAGCCCAGAGCATGAGCCCGACTGCGGGCATGCAGGGGCGGTTTTTCTCCTGCCGCAGCACGCTGAAGAGCCGTTTCAGCTCCGTCCATGTGAGAGGGTGTATCTGCTTTTCGCAGATCACATCCTTGTCTATCTGGCTGATGGGATTGTAAAAGCACCATCCACGCCGCGTGGCGAGATTAAAAAGGCTATGCAGGATAGCCCTCCCCTTCACCCGCTGGCGCGGACTCGTGAAGGTGTCCTGCAGCAGCCTCTCGCAGGAGCTGGCATTCATCTCTGAGAGGGGACGCGTGGCAAGTTGAGGGTCGTTTCGCATGAAGCGTCGGCCTATGCTGCGGATCTCGGCTTGGGTTCTAGGTCGGCGATGGGATTTTGTCTTGAGGAGTTCATCGAAGGCTTTTTCAAAGCAAATCTGCTCCTGCACCTGATTCTTGCTAAAATTGAGCAGAATCATCAGCATGTGCTGGAGGGTGAATTCTTGGGGGTCGTTGTATCTTTTCATATTTTTTCTACTAAGCGGATTTATAATCCGTGGTCAAGAGAAGAGGCGTAAAAAATCAAATAAAACTTTTACTATCAGCTAGTGAACAGAACAACATTAAAATACGTCTAAACTATAAGTGAGACACACTGTAGACGAGAAGTCGACTATTCAACACAATAATATTCAGAAAATTGTATAAGAGAATATATGTATAGCGGATTATAAATCCGCTATGCTTGCATCAGAAAGCCTTCTCATCATACAATATCTATTCCCAGCGGCAAGATATATGAGGGCTAAGCGCACTCAAAACCGCATGAAAAAGAAATTATCAGAATCAGTTTCATTCAAATGCCCGACAAAGATGCACCGGGAAATCAAAATAATCATGGATGAGCACGGCATAGACCGCAGCTCAGTCATCCGGCTTGCCCTGTACCACTTCATCAACCACAGCCATAGGATGAAGAAAAATCGATTCGATATCTTCGAACTGGTGGACAGCCTTGAGGAAGGAGGCGTGAAGCACCCCTACGAGTACTACAATGAATAAGTGGGGCTCATGTGCTACTCTCGCCGAGGTATAAGCGACGCATGCGTAGGAATGCTTCATCGAAGAGCTCACTGCGCTCTTCGATTTCCTGCCAGCTCATCCAAGCTAGTGCTTCAGATTCATCAGAACATACCATCTTCTCATGAGGTGCGCGTAGCAGATAGCGCACGTCATAATGATAGTGCTCTGGCTCTCCGTACTGAGGGCGTGCAGGGATGAGATGTACGTCGACGTCGAATATCTCGCTATCGACCACTTCTACTCCGCTGATACCGCTCTCTTCTTCTGCTTCTCGCATCGCAACGCGGAGTGCAGAGTTATCTCCATCGGCATGCCCCCCAGGTTGTAACCAGCGCTGAAGCTTGCGGTGGAAGGTAAGTAGGCAAGATTGCTCTGACGGGTGTAAGAGCAGAGCGGAGGCAGTGATATGCCCCTTTAACTGCGTACGCTCAAAACAGTCTGGGTGCTCTTCTATGAATTGTATCACCGTGCATGCAGCAGAAAGGTGTGCGTGCGGTTTTTGACAGTAATCGTGCAGTGCCTTCCATAAGTTGTATCGCATGTCGGATCTATCCATAACGACTCTATTGTAGCGAAACTCCCCATCTAATCAAGGTTTTTCATATGACATACTCAAGGAGAAAATAATACCGTAAAACACTACTTATATACTCTCTAAAATAGGTCAAAGATTTTCAGAAATCCACTTGGCAACCCACTTAGTATCTGCTATACTCTGTCTCACCATGAGAAGAAGAGGAAAGAGGCTAAATACGAGCAAGAAAAAAACATCACCTCTCCAATCTCGCTGGGTGAAAATTTTACTCATCGGGCTGAGTTCTCTATGCCTGATTGCCTTTCTTACTATTTACTTTATTAACTCATACTTAGAGAGTGAAGATTTCCGCGCTAGCACGGAAGAGAAGCTCAACGAGCTGAGTCCACTCATTAATATCGACATCAAGGACACGCTCCAAGTCAGCGGCTCCCATCTCACCTTGCCAAAGTTCAAGCTAGAATCCAAGGATGCGGATCAATCAATCACAGCAGACGGCATCTCTGTCGATATCAATCGTTTCGCCCTGCTCGATAGGCTCGCGCATATAGAGCTGCTGGAGCTAGATAAACTCAAGCTTAATATAGACTTCAACACACTCCCTCCAGTGGAAATGAGTAAGAAATCCGCTGACGATCCATCAAGCTATATTCCCAATAAGTGGAAGGTCGACAAGCTGCTCAGCCTTGACACCAGCACACAGGTCACCGTAGGAAAAGGTGTTTTCAGCTACAACAACTACAAGGCTGTTGTCACACCACTCGACCAAAGCAACAAGAGCTGGCGTATCGACCTCTCGGGAGGCGTCATCTACACACCATATATCCTTCTTGAAAAGGCTAATGCACGTGCGGCTAGCTTCATCGTGAAGCCTGACAGCATCAGCTTAGAGCAGGCTACTCTCTCCCTCTCTCCTGGCGAGATGACTCTGAATGGTCTCTACAAGCGCAAAAGCAAGGACTGGCTCATTCGCCTTCACGCACAGGATGCCCCCATCGCCAAGCTACTGGACAACAATTGGAAAAAGCGTATTACCGGTGAACTCGACGCGAATCTCGTCTTCCGAGGGAAGAGCTCTAGTCTGAATCTCCTGACTGGTAAAGTCGCCCTCTTAAATGCCCACGCGGAAGCCCTCCCCATCTTGGAGGAGTTCCGCATCGGGAATAGCTACCCCTACCGCAGCTTGAACTTCTCACGCGTGAGCGCTGAGGTACAGTATCCCTATAGCAGCAAGAATCAGAATATCTCCGACGCATGGCTCATCAAGGATATATTCATCCAAGCCGATAAAAAAATCACGGTAAAGGGCTATATTCTCATTAAGAAAAATCGCGGTCTCGGAGGCACACTGAAGCTGGGTATCCCCCATCAGATCCATGAGCGCGTCCCCTTCTTTAACCTTGTCGTCAATGCCGATATCTTCAGCGAGCAAGATAGAGACGGCTTCTGCTGGGCGAATGTCAATATTAGCGGGACTCTAGACTCTCCACGAGAAGATCTCAGTGCTCGCCTGAAGTCTATTCTCAGCGATCAGATAGCCCAGACGGGGAGAAACATCACAGAGATTTTTGGCACAGTCACGCAGGGCGTACTTTCTCCGAAAGACAGTGAGTCTAGCGATGCTGCGGAGTCCACCCCTGATGGGGGATCAGAGGAAAAAGAGCCGGGCTTCATCGAGCAAGGGCTGAAGTCATCACGCGACATTGTAACTGAAGGACTTAATACTATTTTTTAACATCCATTAGATATGCACTCATGAGTAAATATCCATCACAATTCATTATCACCACATGCCAAATCCTTGAGCGATTTGCGCCGACGGCTTTTCGCGCTAGCCTCCCTAATGGGAAAAAAACTGTCGCATTCATCCAGAAAAGGGAAGAAGATCTCAAGGACATCATCCAGAGCGGAGACGAGGTAGAAGTGTCTATCTCCCCAGCTGACTTTGACCGAGCGCGTATTCTACGCATTACAAAAAGCTCAAATTAACATAACTCTTACACCACACTTTTTATGTCAAATCAGATGAAACCTCTACTTGCGAGAATGAGTCCTTCTATAGACCTCATTCTCATCATCCTATACTCTTATTACTCACCTCATATTGCAAACATCGTTGGCCCCCTATTTGACTGGAAAACGGTGATCAATTTCAACCTATTCACGGCACTTCCCTTGATTGTCGGGATGGGGCTCGCCTGCTGCCCTATCATTCTCTCATTAGTGGGATTCTATGGGAAAAATAATCTCCAGCGCCCCTCTCGCGCTGCTGGACAGATTCTTTACTTTACTATTATCTGCCTGAGCTTTATAGCTTTTTACCAGAGCCGTCAACCTCGCCTATCCATCATGAATCATACACTCATGGTAAATATGGTGGGTGTTCCCATTCTCTTATTTCTCCGCTTTTATCTATTCCGATTCCTGCAGTTAAACACCTCTCTAGGACAGGGATTTAAGAACCGTATTCTCCTCATTTCCGCAGAGGGTACTCAGGATAAGAACTGGAATGAACTTCCCGCGCAGTGGCGCAGCGGCTACCGTCTCGTAGGCTCAGCTAGCATTAATAACAAAAGCAGTGATGAACTCCAAGCGCTCATCGAAGAGACCCACCCGCACCTCGTGCTCCTCTTTGGTAATAGGCACAGCTATGCTGAAGAGAGTGAGATCATCACGCTCTGCGAACTACAGGGGATCGATATTTACATCCCTGACAAGAGTCACGCTACACCATTCACACGTAGCAGCATCACGATGATTGACCATCACCGTATGCTTGTCGTAAGCTCCA
This sequence comes from uncultured Akkermansia sp., assembly GCA_964370895.1. Lineage (GTDB taxonomy): Bacteria > Verrucomicrobiota > Verrucomicrobiia > Verrucomicrobiales > Akkermansiaceae > Akkermansia. The sequence continues at coordinate 11,375 of CAYJLR010000006.1, forward strand.
CACCCGAGCATAACTGGAAGTACCTCACGAAGCACCTCCTCGACAAGATTATAGCAATGCTAGTACTTCTATTCACCTTCCCTATCTGGATCGCAACAGCTATCGCTATTAAGATCTGTGATCCTAAGGGGCCTGTATTCTACTTCCAAGAACGCTCTGGTCGTTATGGCAAGCCATTTAAAATGTGGAAGTTCCGCTCCATGTACAGCGATGCGGATCAAAGACTTGAGGAAATCAAGAAGAAGTACGGTAATGAAATGGAAGGTCCTATCTTCAAGCTGACGAATGACCCACGTATCATCCCCATCGGACATCTCCTGCGCAAGACTTCCATAGATGAGCTCCCGCAGCTGATTAATGTGCTACTGGGAGATATGAGCATCGTAGGTCCTCGCCCCCTCCCTCTTTACGAAACGAAGGAGTTCCCTAAGATTTCTGACCGCCGCCGCCTCTGCGTGAAACCCGGTATCACCTGCTACTGGCAGGTAGAAGATAGAAGCAGCAACCCAGACTTCGATCAGATGATACGTCAGGATCTACGCTACATTGATAACTGGACGCTGTGGTTAGATATCACCCTCTTCTTCCGCACCATTCCTTCAGTACTCCTACGCCGAGGAGCGAAGTAAGAAGAGCGATTCATGTGATACTCTGCCAACGAAGCCCATTATGTTCAATATTGTTTTACATCATCCAGAGATCCCGCATAACACTGGGGCGGCAGGTCGCCTTGCCGTCTCAACAGGGACTAAGCTGCATCTCATACGTCCACTGGGCTTCAGCCTTGATGAAAAGCATATACGCCGCACAGGGCTCGACTACTGGCAGCATGTGGACTTAGAACTCTGGGATTCGCTAGATGAGCTGGTAGCAGCCGCCCCAGAAGGCGCGAACTTCTGGTACCTCTCTACGAAGTCAGAGAAGTCCATCTGGGATGAAGGGATAGACATCAAGGAAGGTGATTATTTCGTCTTTGGAGCAGAATCGAGGGGGCTCCCTCAGAGCTGGATAAAGGATCATCCTGACACCGCTTTACGCATCCCAATGCCCGGTGATCAGTCGCGCAGCCTGAATCTGTCTACTGCTGTCGCTATCATGCTCTATGAGGGGCTGCGTCGTCATCATTTATCAGCTGAATCATCATGAAGAATATCGTTTACTTTGACCTTGAGACACGACGTTCTGCCGCGCAGGTAGGCGGCTGGCATAATGCTAATCAAATGGGGATGTCAGTAGGCGTCACCTACTCAAGCCGTGACAAGATCTACCGCATCTACACTGAGGATCAGCTAGCCGACCTTTTTGCAGAATTAAGAGAGGCTGATCTCGTCGTAGGTTATAACCACATAGGCTTCGACTATGAAGTCATCCAGCCCTTCAGTTTCTGGAATATAGCCGACATGACGACAAACCTCGACATGGCCATCTACCTCAGCTCGAAGCTAGGGCATAGACTCAGCCTCGACTCAGTCGCAAAGCCCAGTCTCGGAGGCCTCAGCAAAACAGCAAAGGGCACAGATGCATTGAAATGGTGGGCGGAATATGAGAAGACTGGTGATGCCCAGATGCTCATTGATATAGCGACTTACTGCTGCTACGATGTGAAGGTGACGATGGAGGTGTTTTTATTTGGCGTGGAGAATGGCTTTGTGCGCTACGAGAATAAAAATGGAGAAGTGACAGAAGTTCCTGTCGACTGGACGGTATAAGCCAGAAGGCGGAGGGGGCGAATACCTTTTATAAAATCGCTTTTGAACAAAATCCGTGATCTTTGTGTCTTTCATTATATGAATGAAAAAATGACCACAAAGCTCATGCAAGCCTTGCAGGTCGCTCAACGCGATGCGCAAGGCTCTGGACGAGCCACCATCCACACTGCCGACCTACTCCTCTCTCTGCTGAAGCAAGAAGGAGGCATACTCACCCCTGTACTGGAAAAAGCAGGGGCACAGATCGGCTCATTACAGTCGCAGCTTGAGCAAGCACTTGCACGTGAAGCGCGCCAGCAAACGCCCCTCTCTACCCCTCCGAATCTTTCGAGTCAGCTCTACAAGAACCTCGATGAAGCCGATAAACAGCGAGACAAGATGGGGGATGAATACCTCAGCGTCGAGCATGTTCTGCTCGGCATACTGAAAGCCGACGCCAGTATGCGTACCATACTGGAAAGCTGCTCCATCACAGAGGCTCAGTACCTAGCAGCCTTGAAAGAACTTCGCGGTAGCCAGCGCGTCACGGATGCTGATCCAGAGGAAAAATACCAAACTCTGGAAAAATACGGAACTGACTTGACCGCCCGTGCTCGTCAGGGGAAGATAGATCCTGTCATAGGACGCGACACCGAGATACGCCGTGTTCTCCAGATCCTTTCACGTCGTACGAAGAACAACCCCGTCCTCATAGGGGAACCTGGTGTGGGTAAGACCGCCATAGCCGAAGGCCTCGCGCGTCGCATCATCGACGGAGATGTGCCCGAAAGCATGAAAGGAAAGAGGCTCATATCCCTGAACATAGGCTCTATGCTCGCAGGGGCAAAGTTCCGTGGCGAATTCGAAGAACGCCTGAAAGCCTTCATTAAGGAAGTCACCGATTCTAATGGAGAGATCATCCTCTTCATCGACGAACTCCACACTCTCGTCGGTGCAGGTTCAGGTGGTGACAGCTCCATGGATGCAGCAAACTTGCTCAAGCCAGCTCTCGCACGAGGTGAACTACGCACCATAGGCGCGACCACACTTGACGAATACCGTAAGTATATCGAAAAGGATGCAGCTCTCGAAAGACGCTTCCAGCCGGTCCTCGTCGCTGAGCCCAGTGTAGAAGACACGATCGCTATCTTACGCGGACTCAAGGAACGCTACGAAGCCCACCACGGTGTACACATCACAGACAGCGCACTCGTTGCCGCGGCCACGCTGAGCCATCGCTACATCACAGATAGATTCCTACCAGACAAGGCCGTCGACCTCGTTGACGAAGCAGCCGCACGCCTCAAGATAGAGCTAGACTCCATGCCTAGTGAAATTGATGAGTTAAACCGTCAAGGCATGCAGCTCGAGATGGAACGTCAAGCCCTCGCCAAGGAAAAGGACAAGGACTCACAGCAGCGTCTCGATAAGATCAAGCAAGAACTTGCCGATACGAAGGAAGTAGCCGACGCCCTCATCGCTCGATGGAAGAGTGAAAAGGAAATCGTCACACGCGCCTCTGATGCGCAGAAGAAGATAGACGAGCTACGCACCGAAGCAGACAGAGCTCAGCGACTCGGCGACCTAGGGCGAGCATCTGAGATACTCTATGGTGAGATTCCTGACGCAGAAGATGCCGCGAAGGCAGCTCGCACAGCCCTCGCAGATCTGCAGCGCAGCGGGGAAGCACTACTAAAGGAAGAAGTCACTGAAAGCGACATCGCAAAAGTAGTCTCCACATGGACAGGCATCCCATCTGCACGTCTAGCAGAAGCAGAACGAGAAAAACTCCTCCAGATGGAGCAGCGACTCGGAGAGCGACTCATCGGGCAGAGCTCAGCGGTGAAGGCCGTCTCTGATGCCGTTCGCCGCTCGCGTGCAGGTCTTCAAGATGAGAATCGCCCTTTAGGAAGCTTCATCTTCCTCGGACCTACTGGTGTCGGGAAAACTGAACTGGCGAAAGCACTCGCAGAGTTTCTCTTCGATGATGAGGCCGCCATGGTACGCATCGACATGTCTGAGTACATGGAGAAGCACAGTGTCTCGCGCCTCATAGGTGCACCTCCGGGCTATGTCGGCTATGATGAAGGCGGACAGCTCACGGAGGCTGTAAGGCGACGCCCCTATAGTGTGATCCTCTTTGATGAGATAGAGAAAGCTCATAGTGATGTCTTCAATGTCTTGTTACAGATTCTCGATGATGGACGTGCGACGGACAGTCAAGGGCGTACGGTGGACTTCACGAACACGGTACTCATCATGACTAGCAACATAGGAAGCCAGTACATCCTACATGAGTCTGATGCGCAGCTGCGTGAAAGCAAGGCCATGGATGCATTGCGCGCGCACTTCCGTCCTGAATTCCTGAATCGTATCGATGAAATCATCATCTTCGATCAGCTACAGAGTGACGACATCGCACGTATCATTCCTATACAACTGCAGCGCGTGGAAAAACGACTCGCCGACCGAGGCTTGAAGCTCACTCTGAGCGCAGCAGCTATCCAGCTCATCGCGGAGCATGGTTATGATCCTGTCTATGGCGCACGCCCATTAAAGCGCGCTATACAGCATGACCTACTCGACCCACTCAGTCTCGCCATACTGGAAGGGCGATTCCCAGAGGGCAGCAGCATCCATGCAGATGTCGCAGATGGGAAAATGCGCTTTGAGTGAAAAAGCTAAGCCATAATCACATTCGTATACAAAGAAAGCCCGCTTCAGCTCTATGCGTGAAGCGGGCTTATCGTTATAGGGAAGTTCTCGCAATTCGTTTTCCGCAAAAGTGAATAAGAAAAGTTTCTTAGAAGAAAAATCTCAGCGCAGCGCTATAAGTCCATCCAGAGTATGCCCCTGCCCCATCCTTACGGCTCGTGATATACTCTGTACCGAGCATGAACTTCACCGCATGGGGGTCTTCAGGAATGAAGAAATAGTTCGCTCCTAGATAAAAGCTATTAGCACTATCAACGATGGTATCGGCTGTAGTCTGCTTGACGATATAGCGCTCACCTCCTAGTGACACAGCCCCCTTCCCTGAGAGGACAGCGTAGCGCGCGACGAGCTCCACGTGGGGGCTAATTCTGTAGCGTGGCATGACGCTCAGACCGACGCTTTTCCCAGAGCCACGTGTGAAGTCAGCCTTCTGTACTTCCAGATTTACCAGTACCGCAGTATCTAGGTAGAAATCATCCTGCCTCATCTGGTGACCGAAGGTGATAGCGTCTTTCACTCCCACGCCGTAGTTATTAGCGCCTGCTCTACGTCTACCATCATAAATATTGTTAAAGTCATGCGTGTATTGGAAGGTGATATCTTGGAAGCTTGCCTCACCATCTTGTAATCGATGCTTCGCACCCATTGTTATGAAGGCCTTATCCTCCCAGCCGAACTCCCCCTTCAGACCATCACCGATGAAGTAGCCATCAGAATGTCCCGGAGCATAGGAACCGCAGGCGCGGTCGTTAGCCAAGAATTGGAAATACGCATAATCATGCTTCGTCGGAGCATAGTGGAGCTCGATGCCCCAGTTTGCTTCATGAAGGGTCTGATTGTAGAGAAGGGAACGCTCAACGGTGGGGATGAACATATTCGAGCGGAGGTACTCGTCAAGGAAGAGTGTCTTGATCTTCCCGAGCTTCAGCGAGAGACCATCGACAGCATTAATCTTCTGGTCTAGATAGAGTGTGAACAGTCCCGCGTAGCTGTAATTATCAACTCCTTGACCATTCGGATAACTCTCCATGCTAGGCATGCCACCAAACTTCCAGATAGCATTGAAGCTCGTGTCACTAGCGAAGTCTACCTTCATTGTCGCCCAGATGCGGCGAAACTCATCATTAAAAGGACTCGCGCCATCGCGCAAGTGCATTCCATTACTACCATTCGGCTGCGTCACAGCCATTTGATACTGGATGATAAGCCCTAATTTCGCCTGACGAACGAAGCTTTCCTCATCCTTATAAACCACGAGAGCATCCTTGAGCTCTCTAACTGAATCATCTAAACTGACAGTATGAGCCTCAACCGCTGCAAAACTCGACAGCGCAACAATAATAGAGCGTAGTGTCTTCATAAAATAACAATAAGGCGAGCAGTGTACGTCATCTCGTACTCTTAGGCAAGCATTATATGGCAAGCTCTCGCAATTCGTTTTCAGCAAAGGCGAATGTTGAGAATGAAGTAAACAGCGCGAAATCACGAGAACATGCCATATGGTAACTTCGCATCTAGCATGTAGCTTGTGTCATACGTAGAAAGAGCTTGCGCGCAGAGCTGCAACTTGCTAATATAACGCTCATGAGAGCATGGTCATTCCCCTTAGCTTGTGCCCTGATACTGCCTGCCTGCCAGACAGTAGATACAGATTATATTTACCCTCCTATTCAAGGTAGCCATCTTACCCTGCCGGGGCAAGCCCCTATTCGCGTCAGCCCGAATCAGAATGAACAAGCGTTCAATCAGGCCACAAGTGGGCAGGCTCAATACGGTCAACAACAATACGGTCAACAACAATACGCGCAGCAGCAGCACACACAGCAGCAGTACGCCAATCCCTCAGATCCAAACTACGCATGGCAGTCAGGGGATCAGGTAAGCGCGCAGCCTATAGCTCAGCCTCAGCCCGCAGCAGAACCAGCCCAGCAGTTCATGGCGCAGCCCAGCTATGACCAGAACAGTGGGCCTATGGACTACACGGTGAAGATCACAAACACGACAGGCTCACGCCTCTTCATCGAAGCACAAGATGCGAATGGCACGATCTTCCCCTGTGGATTCACCCAGCCGCGACAGGCCTTCACCATCCCATTTGAGCAGTCTGCCCCTATCGCCTCACCCATTCTTGTGGTACTCCGAGACCCAGACCAGAACGATGCTCCTGAGCTTCGTCGCTACCGCATCAAGACTCCTACGGCATCCTATGCTGATAAGACGCTACAGATCTCCATCATATCAGGTGGACGCTACACGGCGGACATAGACGGAGAAGTCTATCACGCGAACGATCCGACTGATTAATTCAGCTCATCAAGAAATCTATCCCTATCGACATGCGTGCCTGAGTAGCCACGAGCACGCTCGATAGCGCGCTGCTTCCAGCGTGGAAGAGCCCTGTGTTGCGCCCTGCGCGACAGGGGCTTTTTCTTTTGCTTGTCCCCATTATGGTAGGACTGGGCGCAGTGTTTCTTATGTGCCATTTCAGACATGAGCTTGCGTCTCTTATCTTTCGCACTCAGCTCCCCCTTCGCGGCACTGACACGCCACGGGCCTATACCTGAGGAGCGTGAAATAGGTATACACAGGAGATCAGGATCGATGAAGTGTAGCTTACGCTTCAAGACATCATTAATCCCCATGAGTATGCTTCCCACGATGGCGGGATCACCCATCAGTTCTATGCCGAAGGCGAGTCGTATCCGCAGTGCCTGACCAGCCAGTCGTCCCATCTCACGCAGGGAGATACCTTCGTCAGGCTGTTCTTCAGGGGCGCATGTTGCAGCTATCTGAAGAACAAAGAGGCTGTCACGCACCTTACAGCAGAGCTTATCCGCGAGGTCATCGACGCGGGGGCGCGCATTGAATCGAAAATCCTTCAGCTCTAGAAGCCATAGCTCGCGAGATTTCGGCAGATAGAGTACATAATCCATCTCCTTACAGCCTGAGCAGAAGTTCTGCGCACGCTGAGCATAGAAATCTGAGCACTCGAAGCGACATACCTTCGCGCCAGCGAGGAAATCCAATCGAAACGCCCCTTCTATATAGTGAGCTTCTGGCTTTTTAGGGCTCATGGGTTATCATCATCGTTCAGCATCTCTGCGTAGGGTCGCTCCAGGGGCGTGACACCCAGACCTAGGTAGCGATCTGCCTGCGCTACCTCCGCTTGTAAACTATCTATAGGCTCTAGCTCCATCAAGCTATCGGCTGATGAGACGCGCACGAGCTGATGCTCTTCACTGGGGGCTTGTAAGCCTATAAAGCGGCGAGCTATGCCTTCATGCTCTCGTAACTGAATACTCAGCTCTCTGAGCAGGAAGAGGCTGTGTGTGCTAATCATCACCTGCACACCTGCGCGGCAGAGGCAGAGCATGATGCGAACGAGCTTCGGCAGGTGGGAGGCATTAAGATTCATCTCAGGCTCATCCCAGAACAGCATCGTGCCGCGACGCACACTACCGTTATCCAGCAGAAGAGCCAGCGTACCGAGACGCTTGAATCCCTCCGCTATGAGATTCAGCTCCACAAGCCCAATCTGTGGTCTCCTAAGATAAAATCGAGCATGTTGCCGCACGAGCTCACCACCGAGCAAGCTCTCAATCTGCGCCTTCGCCTCAGCAATAGTGGCAGGTGCTTTTTCCTTCATCGGCGACTTCGTCAGAGCTTCACACAGGCGACGACTCACCCCATCAAAGAGCTCTGGATAGCGCTTCGCGCCATGCGTGTAATAGGGAAATATAGATAGCACCTCACGCGGTGAAATAAACAGAGCATTCTCCAGCAGAGAACGATCAGGCATACGCGTGATATTCAGCCCCTGCACCTCTTCTTTCCCATAAAAGTGAAAGGCCAATTCCGATGAACCTAGTGGCACGTGATCACCTGAGAAGCTCGCCATAAGACTCGGATTCTCCGAGCGAGCTACACGCGATGACAATGAGGAAAGTCCCTGCACTCCAAAGGTACTGATAAAGGTCTGGCGCAGCCTCTCCTCCGCAGCCCATCGATCTGGTAATTCTCGCGAGCCTTGAACACATGCCCAGTGAGAAAGCGCATAGCTGAGTTTAAGCAGATGACTCTTACCTGAGTCATTTCCACCGACCACGACATTAATCCCCTCGACGAGGTCGAACACCTCACGCTTCGGGAATACGGTCACACCGTCTACGACAAGCTTTCGTATCATTATTTATGATATAGCACAAATAATGAGAAAAGACAAGATACAAAGTGCTCTACAGACGCTTATTCTTTCGCCGCATTATGGGCGAAGATCACGATCTTTTCTATACTCTCCTGTGCTGCTGAGCCATCCCCTGCGCGCAGTGCTTCTAAGAGCTCATCATGTAGCGACAGCGCGTATTGCTCATACTGCTTCTCATGCAGCACCTCGCGCCAGTGACGGCTCAGGTACTCTGCAATCACACGGTAAATCTGACTGAGAATGGGATTATGCGTGCAGTCGGCGATGAGGGAATGAAAGTGCATGTCAGCCTCTATCCCCTCCCCAGCCTTACTCTTGCAGGCCTTCAGCGCGTCTTCTAGCTCTACTAACTCAGCCTCAGTGCGGTTAATAGCCGCGAGTGCTACGATGGATTTTTCAATAGCGAGACGGGCTTCGAGTATGCTATCCATCTCCACCTGCTCTAACCTCTGGTCGAGTGCGGCATTAAGTCTGTCAGTGGCGGTGACATAGGTGCCATCACCAGGGCGTGCGACGAGGAGCCCTGCATGGATGAGTCCCTGCACGGCTTCGCGAGCGGTGTTGTGACTGACAGCGAAGAGGCGAGCGAGCTCTGCCTCAGCAGGAATGCGCTCACCTAGTGGCCAGCTCCCCTCACGGATAAGCTGCTCCATCTGCTCGCGTAGTTGACCAGCGAGAGATTGGCGCTTCAGAGGCTTTGGCTTCGGTGTTGTCATGGTGCTATCATAGACCAGAGGCGACCGTCGCGGCCTTCCATCAGGCGAATAGGCAGATCAAATGCCTCGGAAAGTATCTTTTCTGTAAGTACATCATCTCTCGTCCCGCGTGCCATGATATTGCCTTCGCGTAGTATCATCCCCGTCTTAAAGACACTGGGCATGATGTCCTCGATGCGCTGGGTGATGAAGATCATCGTCAGCTCAGGGCATCGAGCCGCCAGATCTGCTATCGTCTGTAGGAGAAACTCTCTTCCTGCGAGATCAAGGTACACACTAGGCTCATCGAGTATCATGAGCTCAGGGTCTGTCATGAGGGCGCGTGCGATGAGCACCTTTACTTGCTCACCGCTGCTCATCTGATGGACAGGACGATCAGTTAAGCTCTCGGCATGCAGCAAGCTGAGTAGCTCGGTAGCGCGTTCTTCTTCGCTTTCAGTAGGATCACGGAAGAGGCCTATAGTCGCGTCAGCACCAGAGAGTACCATCTCGCGACCAGTCCACGCGCGCTCACCATTCAGCCACTGTTGCATGAAGGGGCTGACCCACGCGATGCGGCGGCGCAGCTCCTTCAGATTCACCTGCCCGAAGCGGGAGCCTAGCACCTCTACAGTCGCCCCGAAGAGAGGCCAAGCGTAGCCGAGGAGCATGCGTACGAGTGTGGTTTTTCCCGCGCCATTGGCGCCGAGAATGAAGCAGCGATCACCACGTGTAAGCTGCCAATTAATAGAATGAAGCACCTCGCGGCCGCCTAAGAACACGGTAGCGTTTTCTATATTAATAGCTAATTCTGTAGCATCCATATATTCAGGTCTTCAGGTGAAAAAATGGGGCGCAGTTAGGAACTGCGCCCCAGTAATAGTAAATATATTTAGTCTCTTATCGAGAATTACTTGCGTTCGAAGAGGGAGCGGATCTTACGACCGACAACTTCGACTGGGTGTTCGTGGAGTTCTGCGCGCTTAGCAGCGAGAACTGGTGCACCCTTAGATGCTTCTTCAAGCCAGACGCGTGCGAATTCGCCGCTTTCGATGCGCTTGAGAGATTCCTTCATCTTTTCCTTCACGTCAGGCTGGATGATCTGTGGTCCGTTGTAGTACTCACCGAACTCAGCTGTGTTGGAGATAACTTCATTCATGCGCTCGATACCACCAGCGTAGATGAGGTCGACGATGAGCTTAGCTTCATGGACACATTCGAAGTAAGCCATTTCTGCTGGATAGCCAGCCTCGATGAGTGTTTCGAAACCATACTTCATGAGGTCAACGATACCACCGCAGAGAACGTTCTGTTCACCGAAGAGATCTTCGTATGTTTCCTGCTCGAAGGTGCACTCAAGAACGCCACCGCGTGTGAGGCCTTCAGCCTTAGCCATGCCAAGAGCGATATCACGAGCTGTGCCAGAAGCATTCTGGTACACACCGATGAGACCTGGGCAGCCGAAGCCTTCTTCGAATACGCGACGAACTTCTGTACCTGGTCCCTTAGGAGCGACGAGGATGACGTCAACATCAGCTGGAGGAACGATGGTCTTGAATACATATGCGAAGCCATGGGAGCAGCTCAGAGTCTTGCCAGTAGCAAGGTAAGGCTTGATTTCATTTTCGAAAACAGAACCATGGGATTCATCAGGAAGGAGAATGTGGATGATGTCTGCACGCTGGGAAGCGTCAGCGACGCTGAGTACTTCGAAGCCTTCTTGTACAGCTGTGTCCCAGCTCTTGCCAGCACGCAGACCGATGATGACGTTTACACCGCTATCGCGCATGCAAAGTGCCTGTGCGCGTCCCTGTGCACCGTATCCGATTACTGCTACTGTCTTGCCATTGAGCACACTTACGTCTGCATCTTTGTCGTGGAGAATATCCATATCTTGTGATTCTATAAAAAAGTTTTTATCATTCACCCAAACACCCAATGTTTGGATATGTGGGTATTTTATCAGAAGTGATGACAAGATCAAGCATAATTTCTAATAAATACTTGCATCATTAAAAATAGGGGAGTAATATATGGCTATCTAAACTAGTTATAAATTGTAAAAAGCAATTTATTAGATAAAATTGATACATTATGGATGAGATATTGAAGTATAGAGGCGCATTGTTTGGAATCGCAGCAATCTGGATTTTGCTCTTTCATAATGCGGCATTAACATTCGTCCCTAACAATGAATGGTTAACCATACCTGCAAGCATGGGATACTTTGGGGTAGATATTTTCGTCTTCTTATCAGGAGCGGGTTTATATTACTCATTCACAAAGTCCTCTGTGCTCCGCGAATTTTACAGAAAACGCTTCCTGCGCCTTTTGCCTGCATATTATATGGCGCTATTTCTTGTGATTATCGTTGCATTCTTCGTTCATTTCCCTGGAATAGCTTGGGCGAAACAAGCAATAAAGCATATGTTGCTTTTTGACTTCGTGACGAAAGGCGAATTATCATACCTTTGGTTCTTCAATATGATCATTTGCTTATACCTTATTTATCCGTTATGGTACAGGCTTCAGAAGAATGCGCCTTATTTACGTAGCATATTCTTAGCACTGCTACTGACAAGTGTATTTTATGTAGTTACCGTACTATGCGATGCGGAGGATACATTATGGTTAGGATTTAATACACGATTTTTCATATTCCTACTTGGCAGCATACTCGCACAGGCTACCAGCGATAAGAAGTTCTCCATCTTTATACCGCAAAGCATGGGAACGACCCTGCTATTCATAAGCATGAGTACCATAATCATACTGCTTCACGACTATCTACAAGCTTTTGCCTCTACTGAAGGTATAAGCGTTATATTTCTCGCGGTCTATGGCTTATTAACCATTTTTATCATCCTACCAAGTTTCATATCACTTCTGCGTAAGCTCGGTCAGTATACGATTTCCCAAAAAGTGATCACAGGTCTTTCCGTCATCGGAACAATCAGCCTCGAGTGCTATATCGTAGATCAAGGCATGCTGCGCGAATTCCTCATAACTTTCAACCCAGCCACGCCAAACACCCTTCTATTCTCCCTCGTTCTCATCACCTACATTCTCGTAATAGCCGTATTCGTGCAGCAATTAACACGTTTGGCCATCAAGCTATTGGAGGGAATCTGGACTCGACTTCATAAAACATCTCCCGCGTAAATTATACAACTCACTATAAAAACACCTAATAACCTCGAACCATAGAACACGTCATGAAAACACGCCATTTTATCTCAGCACTTCTAATCGCAGTCTGCCATGCAGCAAGCGCGCAGGTTGTCACCATCGATGACCCGAACTATCAAACAAGCAACGCTAGTCCTCAGCAAGTACAGTACACGCAGCCCGTGCAGCAAACGAAGCACATAACGCAGCCTTCTCTAGCTCCGCAACAGGCAGCGATGAGCCCAGGCTCTATCCCCCTCTTTGCTAGCACGCGCAATTACGTCAGCCTCAGTGGACAAATCTGGCTTCCTAACGATGCCCTCTTCGAAGAAGGTGGTGGCATCATCTCAGAAGACGAAAAAGTACAGTTCTACGGCTTTGGGATTGAGTTTGGCACGAGCATCAGCGCAAACAACCACCACTGGGCATATTTTGACCTTCGCTACGGCTTTGGTACCTACGATAGGGAAACAGATCTCTTCCTCAATCCAAACAACCCGCATAAGAGCGATCGCTTCCTTCTTGAGAACGATATGTTCCAGCTCAGTGTCACAGGTGGATATCGCTACCTGCGTCCCCTCACGCGTGGCGTTACCATGCATGTAGGAGCATTTGCTGGCTTCAGCAGCGTGGGCTTCTATGATCCCTTCTACACCCCTTATAACGATCCTTACAATCCGTATTACGATCCCTATTACTACAATGATAGTGACTGGGCAGATAACAGCGAGTTCGGAGTTGTCGTCGGGGCAGAACTTGGCTTCGAATTCCAAATCACACCCTCCAGCTTCCTCGCTATAAGCTACGGGATAGAATTCCACAGCGCATCCCCCGACTACGAGTTCTCAAAACAGCGCAGAGCTTCCGCCAGATCACTGCTCTACCATAACATCAGTGTAGGCTTCGGCTGGCAGTTCTAAGAGCCTCCACCCCACCCCTTCATGAAAAACGCACCGATTTATTTACTCTGCGCTCTGACGCTAGCAGGCACCCCACCTACAGCCGCTGCGTCAGAGCAAGAGAAGAAGCCTACCCCATACTACTTCGCGGCAGAGGCTCAGGTCTGGCTACCGATGAATAATATCTTTTCAGAGGGAGGAGGACTCATCGAAGCAGGAAATCGCGTACAGTTCATGGGATTCCGCCTGAAAGGGGCACGCAGCATCTCTGAGAATGATCGCCACTGGCTCTATGCCTCATTAAGCTACGGACTTGGTACTTTTAAAAAGACGCCGCGCGTCACCCAGTCACCGGAAGTACCCACCCACCCCGTCAGCCCCTACTACAGTGACCACCTCCTCTCAGGAAATGACCTGATGCAGCTAGGGCTTACTGCAGGCTATGAGTATACGCTCCCTATTACAGATAAGCTCAGCCTCATAGGTGATGCTTATGCAGGGATTAACCTCGTGGGAATCTTCGATAATTACAAGGGCTATCATGATATCAACGATCCTTATTACGAAGAAAACTTCCAAGAAGAAAACTGGGCGGATAACATGGATCTCGGTCTCGCCACAGGCATTAGCCTAGGTCTCCAGTACCAATTCACCCCAAGATTTTTCTCAAAAATAAGCTATGGTATAGAATTCCAAACCTCAAATCCTGAGTATCAGTTCTCCAATGGTGCGACCGTGAGGACACGTCATACCACCTACCAGACGATTACAGTCAGCTTTGGACTGAAGTTCTAAAAATAGCAATAAAAAAAGGGCGACTCACAGAGAGTCGCCCTTTTTTTATTGAGAAATTACTTCTTCTTACGAAAATCCAGCAGAGCTAGCTGCTGCGCAATGCGGCTCTCCAGATAGGTCTGCTCTTCACGCGTCATGACAGATGCTCCATCAAGCAGCGCCTTTTTAGCGCGCTCGACTGCTTCTTCGACACTGTTAAGCTCGATCTGCTCGGCTTCGACTGCCATGTCTGTGACAAGGAGTATATGCCCCTTCTCTACCTGCATGAAGCCACCACCGATAAAAAGCTTCTTCGTCTCCCCTGCCTGCTCCTTATAGGTGAGTTCACCATAGCTCAGGGCTGCGATGAGATCAGCATGGTCTGGCAAGATCTCTATCTCACCCTGCTGGCTGGGCAGATGGACGCTGAGCACCGCCGCTTCCACAGCGGTACGTTGCGGGGTAATGATTTTTAGATCAAGAGCCATGCTAGAGATTATTCGTTGGAGTTCACGACAGTCTCGATGCTGCCCTTCATGTAGAAGTCAGCCTCTGGGATGTGATCCCACTTGCCTTCGAGGATTTCTGCGAAGCCACGCACCGTATCTGCGACTGGCACATAAGCACCGGGGATACCACTAAAGACCTCAGCGACGCTCAGTGGCTGAGAGAGGAACTTCTGAATCTTACGCGCGCGGCTCACGATGAGCTTGTCAGACTCCGAGAGCTCATCCATACCGAGAATGGCGATCATATCTTGGAGATCCTTGTAGCGCTGGAGGCTCTTCTGCACGCCACGAGCGACGCGGTAGTGCTCCTCACCGACGAGATCTGGGCTGAGTGCCTGAGAAGTCGATGTGAGAGGATCAACCGCAGGGTAAATACCCTGAGCGGACAGTGCACGATCGAGAACCACCTTCGAGTCAAGGTGAGAGAATGTCGTCGCTGGAGCAGGGTCAGTCAAGTCATCCGCAGGCACGTAAACAGCCTGCATGGACGTGATCGAGCCCTTCTTCGTAGAGGTAATGCGCTCTTGAAGCTGCGCCATTTCTTCAGCAAGGTTAGGCTGGTAGCCCACAGCTGATGGCGTACGACCGAGCAAGGCACTCACTTCGGAGCCAGCCTGCGAGAAACGGAAAATATTATCAATAAAGAGCAGCACATCCTTGTTCTCCTCATCGCGGAAGTACTCCGCCATGGACAGTGCGGAGAGAGCGACGCGAAGACGCGCACCGGGAGGCTCGTTCATCTGACCATAGACGAGTGCTACCTTCGACTCCTCTGGCTTCTCGATGTTCACGACGCCAGATTCACTCATTTCATGGTAGAAGTCATTCCCCTCACGTGTGCGTTCACCGACACCTGCGAAGATGGAAAGACCGGAGCGAGCCTTTGCGATATTGTTAATCAGCTCCATGATGAGCACTGTCTTACCGACACCTGCACCACCGAAGGAACCTGCTTTACCACCCTTAATGAAGGGGCAGATGAGGTCAATGACCTTAATGCCTGTTTCCAGCACCTCAGAGGACGTAGCCTGTTCTTCAAGGCTAGGAGCTTCGCGGTGAATGGGGTAGCGCTTTTCGCAGATAGGAGCACCTCTGTCATCCACGGTTTCACCGAGTACGTTGAAGATACGACCAAGCACGCCTGTGCCGACAGGTACAGTAATACAGCTACCAGTATCGATAGCTTCCATGCCGCGCTTAAGGCCATCAGTACTGCTCATTGCTACGGTACGAACCCAGCCATCAGCGAGATGCTGCTCTACTTCCAGTACGAGCTGCTTGGGCTCACCTTCGACTTCGAATTCGACGGTAAGCGCGTTGTAGATGGCGGGCATTTCCGCCTGTGAAAAGTCGATATCGACGACCGCGCCAATAACTTGGACTATGGTTCCTTTGTTCATATGAAGCTGCTTTTCTATGCTAAAGTTGTGATGTTGAAAATTGTTTTAAAAAAGAGGTTGTTGCTATGCTACTATCATCATTCCATGGCCTTCATGGCAGTGGTGATATCCAGTAGCTCATTCGTGATCTGGGTCTGGCGCGCCTTGTTATACTCCAGCGTGAGGCTATCGATGAAGCCCTTGGCATTCTCAGTCGCAGCCTTCATCGCGACCATGCGCGCCGAGTGCTCAGAAGCCTTCGCCTCAAGGATGAGCTGCGTCAGCAAGTGGAAGAAGTACAGAGGCAGGATAGAATCGAGCAGTTGACCCGCTCCGGGCTCAAGGATGAAGAGATCATTCTCCGTGTCAGCGATATCATCGTCAGATGCGATGACAAGCAATTCCTCAGGAGTGACGGGGAGTAGCTTACGCAGGGTAGGCTTCTGCACGACGATGTTAACATAGCGCTGGAAGCAGACGTAGACTTCCTTGTAACCATCCTCAATAAAGGCCTTGCGCAGGTAGTCTGCGATGGGCTTAAGGGCGGCATCGTCGAAGTTATCCTTCAGGGTAAAGGAGGCGATGAGATTACGCTTGAGACGCGCGAGCTGGGGATTTAGCTTCGCGCCTATGGTCACGATGTCGGCATCCTCTGGGCATTCCTTCATCAGGAAGCGCATGAGGTTGGAGTTCAGACCACCGCAGAGACCGCGATCCGTATTGATCAGCAGCACGAGTGTCTTGCCCTCTTCTTCCTCCAGCATGAGTGGAGTCTGGCATTCGTTAATCGTCTCCTCTAGATGCTTCAGCACATTCGCCATCGCACTGATATAGCTGCGCCCCTTCAGGGCGAGCTCCTGAGCGCGACGCATCTTCGCCGAGGCGACGAGCTGCATCGCCTTGGTGATCTGAGATGTGTTGCGCACAGAACTGATTCTGCGCTTGATGTCTCTGAGGCTAGCCATGGTAGGGCTTCAAGGGGGATAAGATTAAGCAATGAAGCTGAAGTTTTCCATAAAGGTCTTCAGGCGCTCATCGAGCTCTGGAGTCAGGTCACATACGCGCTCGATTTCCTTTAGCAGAGCATCGTCCATCGCGGCTGTCGCTTCGAGCTTCTTGCGCACATCCTCGATTGTGTCCACGGGAACTTTATCGAAGTAGCCACGCTGGATGGCATAGAGGTTAATCACTTCCATGCCGAGTGACTTAGGCTTGTAGAGGCCCTGCTTGAAGAGTTCTGTGATGCGGCTACCGCGCTCCAGCTTATTGCGTGTGTTCACATCGAGGTCAGAGCCGAACTGGGCGAATGCCTGCAATTCTTCGAACTGAGCGAGGTCGAGCTTTACAGAACCTGCGAGCTTCTTCACAATCTTCGTCTGCGCATTAGAGCCTACACGGCTCACGGAGATACCGACGTTAATCGCTGGACGCACGCCCTGATTGAAAAGGTCGGCATCGAGGAAGATCTGACCATCCGTGATGGAAATCACATTGGTAGGGATATAAGCGGACACGTCACCGGCCTGCGTCTCAATGATAGGCAGCGCGGTGAGCGAGCCACCCTTACGGCCATTGTCTGTGTTGATACGAGCAGCGCGCTCAAGCAAGCGGCTGTGCAGGTAGAACACGTCACCTGGGTATGCTTCGCGACCCGAGGGACGGCGCAGGATGAGCGATACCTGACGGTAAGCTACTGCATGCTTAGAAAGATCATCGTACACGATAAGAGCATCATCACCCTGATCCATGAAGTACTCACCCATCGCACAGCCTGCATAAGGTGCGAGGTACTGCATGGCAGCACTGTCGGACGCTGAGGCGACGACGATGATAGTGTAAGGCAGCGCACCTGATTCTTCCAGCTTCGCGATGAGACGTGTGATATTCGCACGCTTCTGACCGATGGCGACATAGATACTGTACATGGGGCGGTGCTCGGGGTCATCCTTGTGCTGGATGTTCTGCTGAGCCTGAGCGATAATGGTATCGACAGCGAGTGCTGTCTTCCCTGTGGAGCGGTCACCGATGATGAGCTCACGCTGACCACGACCGATGGGGATCATCGCATCGATAGGAAGAATACCTGTCTGCACAGGCTGATCCACGCCCTTACGCGTGATAATACCTGAGGCGATCTTTTCCACAGGATAGTGGTCATCGGCATCAATAGGACCTTTACCATCGAGGGGATTCCCAAGCGTATCGACGACGCGTCCGAGCATCGCGCGACCGACAGGCACCTGAAGGAGACGACCTGTGCTCTTGCAGAGATCGCCTTCTTTCAATTCTGGGCCACGACCGAGAAGCACGGCTCCCACCTCATGTTCTTCGAGGTTCATGGCGAGAGCAGTCACGCCATAGGGTAGCTCAATCATTTCATTAAGCATGGCGTCACTGAGGCCTTCGATGCGGGCTACCCCGTCACCGATGGACTTGATCACGCCGACGTTTTCATTCACTGTCGCGCGGACAGTCTGACGGATTTCTGCTTCGAGTTCTTGAACGATGTTGCTCATATGCGTTGTTCTAGGAAAAATGTAATTTTAGGTTTAAAATGGGGGAATTAATACTGCTTGGCTAAGCGATTCAGGCGGGACTGTACTGAGGCATCTGTGCGGTCATCACCTACTTGAACGATGAAGCCTGCGATGAGGCTCGGATCTACTTCCCACTGGAAGTGCAGACCTACCTTCCTCGCTTGGAGGCGCGCTGTGATCTCTTGCTTCTCGGAATCAGTGAGCTCGATAGCACTACGGACGATGGCGGTGTGCTTCTTCACTTCCAGCTTCACGAGATCGCTGAATGCTTGCAGAAGGGGGAGATAGTTACGTGGCTTTGATGCCAAGAGGCGCGCGGCAATCTGGCGCACCGTCTCTTCACGCAGGATGGACTGCTCATCTAAGCAGAGGCGTAGCAAGCGACGAGCGCGAGCCTGTGTATCCTTCGATATCTTCATCTGGGTATCCTGCGTTTGAAAATTAATAATATTAGAGCTGCTTGATCGCCTCTTCATTGATGACGCGATGATCGCTTTCGCTGAGCACCTTTCCTGTCACCTGAGCCGTTGCTTGGGCGACGAGGTTTGCGAAGTCTGCGCGGAGTGCGTCCTTTGCCTGCTGAGCTTCGAGTTCAGCCTGCTTGCGGGCATTCTCAAGAATGTTCTTTGCTTCCTGAGCCGCGCGGTTGGAAGATTCCTCCTGCACATGGCTCGCGAGCTGACGTGCATTCTCCAGATGCTCTTCGCTCTTCCCTCGGGCATCCGCGATGATGTTTTCGCTCGTGACCTTCACTTCAGCGAGACTCTTCGCACTCTCGGCTCGCATGGCTTCGCCTTCTTCGATGCGCGAGCGACGCTCTTCAAGCTGAGCCGCGATAGGCTTGATTCCGAACTTCACAACAATAGCCACGAGCAGAGTGAATGCAATGGCGTGCGCAATGAAGGAATCGACATTCAGACCGAACTTGTCGACAAATTGCTGGAGATTAGCGGCGATGATGGGAGTGATCATATCTTTAAGGAGCTGTGAGCCGTGGGGGCTAGGGAGGCTAAGAAAGCTTGGGTGCTAGAGAGACTAGCGGAGGAGGAGACTGGTGTTAGAAGTCTGCATGAGCGTTTAGAGCAGCCTTGACTATGAAGACTCAGGATTCAAGGCTGCCCCAAACTCATGTTATTCGCCTGTGGCGAAAAGTGCTACGAAGGCTACACCTTCGATAAGAGCCGCAAGAAGAATACTAATTGTCAGCACTTTACCGAAAGAACCGGGATTACGGCCTACAGATTCAGCAGCCTTCATGCCGATGATACCGATGCCGATGCCTGCACCGATTACAACGGCGCCTGGTGTGGATAATAATGAGGTCATATTGATGTTCTATGTTGTTTTTTAGTTTTTTTCTAGCCGCCTTCACGTTTTATCTTCATGATCAGACGGAGAGAAATCTTGATCTCAGGCCGACTCTTCCTCCCCATCGTCTAATTGGGTGCGAAGGAAAATAGCGGTCAGCATGAGGAAAACGAGTGCTTGCACGAAGCCCACAATGAGCTCCAGTGCCATGAAGGGCAGCACAGCCGCCCAGCTCACGAGGCTCATCTTTTCAATGATGAGCTCGCCTGCGAAAATATTACCGAAGAGACGTGCCGCCAACGCGACAGGGCGAATGCAGATAGAAAGCACTTCAATAAGCCCAACGAAGAAGAAAATAGGCATGAGCAGGTACTTCAGAGCACCAGCAAGTCCTCCCTTCGGTCCGAAAAGGTGAGTGACGAAGTGCACAGGTCCCTGCTCACGCATCACCCAGAAGAACCACAGCACCGCATACATGAGGCCGAGGAAGAGCGTGACATTAAGATCGGCATTCGCACCACGGAAGAGGGGCTGTCCTTCGTATGTAATGCTACCGACACCGGGCACAAGCCCTATGTAGTTACTCACGAGGATGAGGAGGAACACGGTGGCAAAGTACCAGAAGTACTTCTTCGCGAGCTTACGACCGACGAGGCTCTCCACAAAATTGTAGAGCACTTCAAACACCCACTCGACAAAGTTCTGCATCTTGCCTGGCACGAGTGCCATCTTACGTGTAGAGAGGCGCAAGAAGAGCGTGATGAGGAGCATGGCAATCACCATCATCACGAGAGAATTAGAAATAGGCAGGGTATGCCCTGGCCAGAATGGAATCTCAGGGTTCCATAAGAGGGGGGCGGAGACTGTCATCTCATGATGTCCCTCACCCGCTGCGTGAGCCATCCCCGTCATAGCGAGGAAAAGCAGCACAACTCTCTGTATCCACATATTGATCATTGCCATCTTTCTATAATATGATCGTTTAGAGATATATTGTCAAGCTCTAAGCTATTTATTGCTCAAATATTGGGTCAGGCAGTTTATGTGCTTCTGCTGAATCATTGCCCACATGGTCGCCCACATCTTTGAATGTCACGAAGATAAAGAAGCCCATCATCAAGAAGACAAAGCCCATCTGTATCCACTGTAGTATCACACCCTGCACAGGACGCCCGATGATCATCTCGACGATTCCGAGCACGACATGACCACCATCGACCACAGGAAGAGGCAGCATGTTCAATACAGCAAGGTTCACATTCAGAATCACCGCAAACCAGAGCACAAAGCGCCAGCCATCGGGATGTGTCAGCATGTTGTAGATATGCGTTCCTATGCCCACAGGACCACTGAGATGCTGTACCGACACATCGCTACCAGGGCTGACGACCTTCGCCAGTGTGTCTTTCATCCAGCGCAGACTCTGCGAGATCTGAGAAAAGGGATCGGGGTGCTCCATCGTAAGCTCCAGTGAGTCCGAAGCCCAGCTGATACCCATGAGCGCGCGCGCGCCCTCTTGATCTTTCCAGTTAAGCGGAATGACTGGTGTGAGCGTGACATCCAAATGTTGTTTACCTTCACCACGAAGAACACTTAATTTCAGCTCCTTTCCAGCCTCGCTGAGCACCATAATACTCTCAGGACTGTACACATACTGCCCATTGACCCCAACGATTTTATCACCCGCCTGTAGACCTGCAAGTGCAGCGGGAGAAT
Organism: uncultured Akkermansia sp.; assembly: GCA_964370895.1. Classification (GTDB taxonomy): domain Bacteria; phylum Verrucomicrobiota; class Verrucomicrobiia; order Verrucomicrobiales; family Akkermansiaceae; genus Akkermansia. The sequence continues at coordinate 32,967 of CAYJLR010000006.1, forward strand.
GTGGTGTCACCGCACCGATGCTCGCATCAAAACGAGGAGTGATACCGATGCGGCGCAGAGCACTGCGCTGCCACCACTTCGTCTCTGGGATTTCATAGCCACTGATGATATCCAGTCGCTCTGAGCCACCGTCTGATAGAGGGCGTTCTATAGTAATCTTGATCTTTTCTTCTTCGGACAGAGCGATAGCCTCACTCACGCCCTTCATATCACCGACCCACTCCGTGACTTCCTGCCCATCGACAGCGACAATACGGTCACCGGGGAGGATACCAGCCATGGCAGCTGGGGACTCGGGCACAACATAGCCTACTTGATTTGACATCTCTGTCGTGGGCTTACCGACAGCCCAGACGATGATAGCGAAGACGAAGGCGAGCAGAAGGGAGAATAGTGGACCTGCGGCCGCGATGATGACCTTATCGATAGCCTTGAGTGGCTTATGCTTCGCAAGAGCTTCAGCATCGAGGGCATCACCCTCCACCGCTTCCATATCACCCATCTGAGGCAGGGAGACGAAGCCACCTGCTGGAATCCAGCCTAAGCCCCATTCCACTCCATTAATCTTCTTCTTCCAAATGGGCTTACCGAACCATATCTGGAAGCGATCGATGTACGCACCGCGCCAGCGACCTGCCCAGAAGTGACCCAGCTCATGAACAAAAATCATGATATTGAAGAAAACAACCACGAGGAGTATCATCGCTCCTGTCTGTAAAATAGAGAGAATCATATAATGGCGGGAATTATGGCAGAAAGGTCAGCGCATAGCAAGCACCAATCGTTGCATTACAGAATTAGTGCAATGATAAGCATCCCTGCCATCACACCGTAGATGGATGCATGGGGGAATCCCCACCTCTGAGCCATAGGCAAGAGCTCATCAAGTGAGATGAATACCATGATACCTGCCACAGCAGCGAAGAGCACGGAAATCACCAAAGGTGTAAGGAAAGGAAGCAAGATAAGCATCGCCACCAGCGCTCCCAGAGGCTCAGCTAAGCCTGAGACAGCTGCCCAGCCAAAAGACTTCCAGCGGCTCTGGGTCGCACAGTAAAGAGGGATAGCTACTGCAATCCCTTCTGGGATATTATGAATAGCCACCGCAAGGGCGACAGAGTACGCGACTTCTCCCCCTTCAAAGGCGGAGACCATGGTCGCGATGCCTTCAGGGAAGTTATGAATCGCAATAGCAAGGGCGAACATCAGAGCCGAGCGTTTCAAGCCCTTATTCTCTATATTGCTTGAATCTTCCCAGTCCTTGAGTCCATGGATTTCATGGGGATTCTCATCACTAGGAACGAAGCGGTCAATCAGACCAATGAGTAAAGCCCCACCAAAGAAGGCCGCCATGGGTGCCCAAGTCGGGTCATCTGGCTCTAGCCCTGCAATAGCCGAGGGCATAAACTCCATAAATGAAATGTACACCATCATCCCCGCACTCGCTCCGAGAGCGAAGGTCATGATACGGTAATCAATCTTCTTTAGAAAGAAGGCGACCGCCGCACCGATCGCTGTCGAAAGTCCTGCTATAGCCGAAAGGCTAAAGCCCAATATCATTTCATTCGTATATGCCCCGAGCATAGGGGCATTATAGTGTAAGTCTAAACTAACTTCCAGTCTGATGTCAGACTTTTTTATTTTTTTAGCTTAGCGCGAATAATGCACGAGTTGAAATCCCTCGTAGTCGTCAACGATTTTGCGCTGCGAGAAGAGATGCTTAAAATCAGGAAAATAGGTATCACCCTCGTAGGACTGGCGTATTTCTGACACATAAAGAGCCGAGCAGTGCTCTAGCAGCATCGAATAGAGCTCTCCGCCACCGATGAGCATCACCTGCTCATGCATAAGATTAAGCCCTTGCATATCAGATATATCATGGATGACATCTACTCCCTCAGCTGCCCAGTCGCGCTGACGCGTGAGGACGATATTTTGCCTACCCGGTAGCGGACGACCTATGCTCTCGTATGTCTTGCGACCCATGAGGATGGGGTGTCCCATCGTGAGTTCTTTAAAGACCTTAAGATCCTCGGGCATATGCCAAGGCATCTTGCCGTCCATCCCTATGACGCGTTCAGGCGTCATCGCTACGACTGCGATTAACTGTGGATGTGGCTTCATATGGAGACGGCAGCCTTAATATGAGGATGTGGATCGTAGTTTTCCAGCGTGAAGTCGCTGAAATCGAAACCATCGATTTCCATCACCTCGGGATTCATCTTCATGACAGGCAGAGGACGCGCATCACGCGTGATCTGCAGGCGTGCCTGATCGAGGTGATTCTTATAGAGATGAAGATCTCCAAATGTATGCACATACTCGCGCGCTTCATAGCCACAGACCTGTGCGACCATCATGAGAAGAAGCGCGTAGCTGGCAATATTAAAGGGGACGCCGAGGAAGAGGTCACAGCTGCGCTGATAGAGCTGGAGCGATAATCCGTGCTTCTCTCCTTCCTTTTGCGCAGGAATCACGCAGAACTGGAAGAGGCAGTGACAAGGAGGCAGAGCCATCTCATCGACCTCTGCTACATTCCACGCGCTGACGAGGTGGCGGCGACTCCATGGATTATTCTTCAGGCCGTCGATGAGCTTTGCGATCTGGTCGATACTGCCACCCTGACCATCTGGCCATGAGCGCCACTGTGTCCCGTAGACTGGCCCGAGTTCGCCATTTTCATCAGCCCACTCGTCCCAGATACTCACGCCATTTTCCTTGAGGAAAGCAATATTCGAGCTCCCTTTGAGGAACCAGAGCAGCTCAATGATAATAGAGCGTAGGTGTAGCTTCTTCGTCGTCAGACAGGGGAAGCCATCACGCATGTCATGGCGAATCTGACGACCAAAAACACCGACAGTTCCCGTGCCGGTACGATCATCTCGCCCGACACCATTCTCGAGAACGTCCTTTAATAAGTCTATGTATTGCTTCATAATGCTCAGTTCTCATTTAAACTAGCATAGAAAGCGAAACAATGAAAGCAGATTTATTCTGTCGCGTCTGCCGCGAGCTCTGCAGCCACTTCCTCTTCCTTACTGAAAAGGATGCGTCCGAATTTCCATGTCAGAACGGCAGAAACGATAAATGCTACAAGATAAAGACCTAGCTGTAACAGCACATCCTTATACAGGTCGAATTGATAGTTCTTAGGCTCATCACCATCGACTAGGATGTTCACCTTTGATCCAGCATGATAGGTGTTACGTGAATAGGTGGAGCGATTGCGACGACGACCTGCGCTTCTTGTATTACGCTTTTTCTCATAATCGAAAGATACGAGTGAGCGTCCATAATTAGGAGCGCTGAATTCTTCACCTTTCACAGAGTAGACAGCATCGTAGGGGCGATCTTCTGTAGGGTTTGCAGCGCGCTTCAGAACGGCTGGAGTTTCTACCCATGTGCTGTAGCCTCCAGCCTTGATGTAGGATGTTGCAGTAATGGCGAGGAAGTAAGAAGAAATGGCAAAGATCGCTAAGCAGATCAATGTTAATGATCCTACAAAAATATTCGCAATGATGCCGCCGAGGGTGATACCCTTCTTTGTTTCCGTGTCCGATGTGTTCATGTTTTTAATATGGATAGCTGTTTTACTCCCTCTTGGAGAAAGCGCACGGACTATAGCACAGCAGACAACTAACGAAAAGCCTAATCTACATATTCGTAATCTTCCTCTTCATCTTTTCCAAAGAGAGCCAAGGCAAGCTTCCACGAATAGAAAGCGGAGAAGACAAAGAGAATCCCATATATAATAAACTGGAGAACTACATCCTTATACAGATCAAATTGATAATTCTTAGGTTCATTCTGATCCACTAATAGATTCACGTTAGCTCCTTCAAAGTATCTCTTGCGCTCAGTTCTATAGCGATCATTACGACGCATCATTGAACGCTTTCGTTCCAGCTTGTAGTCAAAGGAAATCAGTGAACGCTCATAATTGGCCGCGCGATAATCCTTATCATCTACAGAATAGAGAGCATCATAAGGTGCAGCCTCCGTAGGGCTCTCAGCATGCACAAGTATGGCTGGTGTATTCACCCATGTAGTGTAACCGCCCGCCTTGATGAAGGAATAGCTTAGTGTCACAAGATGGTAAGCTGTAAAAAGTGCCAAGGCGGCTAGGCAGATCAAGGTCAGTGACCCTACAATAATATTCTTGAATATATCTCTGTTTATGAATGCTGGTAAGTTCATCTCAAAAAGCTATTAATATGATCCTGCATCTCTTAATAATTATAGCATAGGACGCGCGAGTCTAAAAGATAAATTACTGAGCACTTTTCT
>CAYJLR010000007.1:0-35972 GCA_964370895.1 uncultured Akkermansia sp.
TGAGCAATGCCCCGAGTACATAGCACATGGCCAGTCGCTGGAACACGCCAAACACGCGCACATGCTCACAATGCGCCAAGAAATTGTCCCAAAAACCTAGATCGGGACTCGCGTCAGGGTTATGAAAGGGGAAGGCATTCAGAGCAAGACCAATACCAAAAATCATCACACCACGGAAAAGGATTTTCCCCAGTAAGGCAAAGGAAAAAGTCGTCTCGCGCTTCCCGAAGGAAAAGGCCATCGCTACCCCCATGATGAAGACGAAAAATGGGAATACGAGATCAGCGACCGTACAGCCCTCCCACCTCACATGCTGAAGTGGCTTAAATGCCACCCCCCACGTACCGGGGTTATTAACCAGTATCATCCCCGTGATACTCAGACCACGGAGGATATCTAAAGCGGAATAGCGAGGCGAATCTGTCATACATTAATATACTAGCACATCTCACTATCAATCGTCAAGAACACTTTACTGGTAAATATCAATTCCCAGTTCCATCAGATCTGTGAGTGAGAGTGCGCAGGGATCGGGGGCGACCCAGTGGTCGGGCTCTATCTCACGGGGATTCAGGTTCATACCGTAGGTGACATCAATGTAGGGGTGATTGATACGGCGACCAAAGGCACTGCATGAGGGCGGATCGATGGGGGATGGAATTTCCCCTGGGAGGGGAGTGAACTTGCTCGGCTTACCCGGTGTGAGCTGGGGGACGGCGGTGAGCAGGGCGCGCGTGTAAGCGTGACGGGGCTTGCTATAGAGCTTTTCCGTAGGAGCCATTTCGACAATCTTCCCCTGATACATGACGGCTGTACGGTCGGTGATGTGGCGCACCAGCGAGAGATCATGCGAGATGAAGAGGTAGGAAAGCTCTAATTCTTTCTGAAGAGTCAGCAGTAGATTTATCACCTGCGCCTGTATAGATACATCCAGTGCGCTGACTGGCTCATCGAGCACGAGGAGTTGAGGGCGCAGGGCAAGAGCGCGTGCGATACAGATACGCTGTCGCTGACCGCCAGAGAACTCATGCGGGTAGCGATGGCGTGATTCCCATGCGAGCCCTACCTGATCCATGAGCTCGCGGAGGCGCACGGCGCGTTCTGCCGCGTCACAGATACCATGGATGCGCAGGGGCTCCTCGATGAGGTCAGCGAGTGTCATGCGGGCATTCAGTGACTCAGCTGGGTCTTGGAACACCATCTGTACCTCAGCTCGCAGCGGGTGTAGCTCGCGCGCGGGCATCTGGGATATCTCCTGCCCTAGCAGCTTAATGCTGCCCGATGTGGGCTTATAGAGGCGCATGAGACAGCGCGCGATGGTACTCTTCCCGCAGCCACTTTCACCGACCAGACCGAGGCTTTCACCCTTCTTCAGGGAAAAGGACACGTCATCCACGGCCTTCAGCCAAGAGGGCTGACGAGAGAATAATCCCTTACGGATGGGAAAGTGCATCTTAAGATGACTCACTGTAAGCAGGTCTTCCATAGCTTCCCCTATTATAGTCTCCTCAGAGATGGAGATCAAGCATGAATGAAGCGATGCTTCAGATCTTCCAGCTGCTCGGAGCTCAAATGATCACGCAGGGCGTGCAGCATGCGATCGTAATACTCGCTGCGTGTCCAGCTGTGCAGGGGCTGCGCTTCGGCATTCTTAAACTTCCAGCTGGGCATGGGGAGCACGAGGTCGATGACTTCTTCATGCCCTTGCATGGAGCGCACAAGGCAGTCCATGATGAGCTGACCTGCTTGAGGATACCGGCTGAGCACAGAGCTGAGCCAGTCGAAATAAAGCTGGTTTGGGGGCGCGCTTAGTCCCTCAAGATGGCGCAGGACTTCGCCTTCGGGGAGACGGTCTAGCAGCTCATTTGCATAGGGTGTGACGCGTCTGTCGCCTATGCTGAGAATAGCTTCGAGCGTGCTGCTCGGTGCTTCTTTCTCGCTGACAAGAATCTCAGTCAGAGCTCTCACTCCTAGGTGGGCGTCTTTCTTCGTCTCGTCTTCGGGGCTAAGTGTGGCGATCAGGCTAGCTGCCTGTCGACGGAGGAGAGCATCTTCATCTTCGAGCGCACAGGCGATGAGAGCGCGCCATGCTCTCCCCTGCTGCGTCATGAGGAAACCCGCCAGTGTGGCGAGCATCTGTGCACGTGTAGGCAGTGCGACCTTGCTCTGGTACAGGCGGTAGACTTCTCGCGTGTGGGTGAGCATCTCAGGCTGCTGCCCGTGATGTAGGCTGCATGCCAGCATCGCAAGCGGCCACTCCTCATCTGTGATTTTCTCCAGCAGATGAGGAAGGCGAGTAAGCTCCGCGAGTCTTTCTAACTCAGATAGGGAGCTCAAGTAATCCTGATAGATGCTCATGAAGGATTCTATTTATCCCTTATTGCGCTGGCAGCATGGGAGTGACATCCATCGGAGTATCGAGACTGATGTTCGGATCGAGATCGGTGTTCAGTTCTGTGTTCAGATCAGTATTAGGCTCCGTATTGATCACTGGAATAATAGGGGCTGCTGGCACGACAGGTTTCGGTGCATCCACATCGAGAAGTGCGAGGCGACGCTCGACGTCCTTTAACTGGACAAAGGCACTGCTAGCAGCACGGCTCTGTGCCTGTGTGTAGTACTGGCGGGCAGCTTCCTTGTCACCTGCGAGTTGGGCTAAGTCTCCAAGAGTGATGAGTGCGAAGCCTGTGTAGAGGTTATCCTCCATGTTGACGATATTTTTCCAAGCGACGAGCGCCTTTTCATCACCTTCGGTGGTGTAGTGCATAGCAAGGGCTGCTGCTGCACGTGAGCGAATGGTGATGTCCTGAGCATTCTGAGAAACCTGCTCCAAGGCTGGGATGGCCTTATCGATTTCATTCTTGTCGAGGAGAGCCAGAGCTGTGAGTAGCTCAGCAGACTGCGCGGCAGGCGTACCTGCAAAGGAGGACTTGATCTCAGCGATGGCTGCGTCGTTGTAGTTTTTTGCTTGCAACTCGTCGTTTACTGACTTGAGCTGCAGGGCATCGACCATCTTAGCGCCGGCGTTTTCCTTCTGCTGCTCGTCATAGGAGTAGAATCCGATAATGCCTGCACCAGCGATGGCGACGACGACGAGACCCACAAGGAGCTTCTTGTAGTGATTATTCAAGAAGACCTCATGCTTAGATGGTCCGATTTCGATTTCGCCGATTGCCTTGATATCTTCGGGAGTGAGTGGGGTGGGATCTTTTTTGTCCATGATATGATTAAGATTGATAGTGTTTATTTAGAAGATGGAGTCGGTCGAGGTTATAGTAATTATTCAGACCGAGATTGCGGTAAATTTCAAGTGTTGCCTGTGACTTGTTCAGCGTGTAGAAGTGAATACCATCTACATCGGCATCGAGCAGTTCAGCGCACTGGTTACTGGCGTAGTGAATGCCGACGCGCTCAAGAGAGGACTTGTCTCCGCCTGCGCGGTGCATAGCCTTGAGCAAGCGGGCGGGAATGTTCGTGCCAGCTGCGAGCTGCGCCATGCGATTCATACCTGAAATGGTCGTAATAGGCATGATACCTGCGATGATAGGAACGCGAATTTCTAAGAATCGGCAGCGATCTCTGTAGTCAAAGAAGGCGTGATTATCAAAGAAGAGTTGTGTGCAGATGTAGTCAGCACCTTCATCGACCTTTGCGCGTAGGTGATCCAGCTCCTTAAGGCGGTTCGGGGTCTCAGGATGCCCCTCGGGGAATCCTGCTACGCCTATGGTCAAGCGATATGGTAGACGCTGTTTTTCTTCCCAGCGACGGATGAATCGTACGAGCTCCGCGGCATGGGTGAATGCGTCCTCAGACTTTGGCTGGCTGCGCTCGCGTGGCTCATCACCGCGCAGAGCGAGAATGGCTCGTGATCCAGCCGCTATATAGCCTTCTAAGATTCGCTCGAGTTCCTCCTCGGTATGCCCCACGCAGGTCAGATGCGGAACGGTGTTAATCCCTCTACTCTGGATGTCAGTCACGACACTGCGTGTCAACTCACGGGAGCTGCCACCTGCGCCATAGGTCACACTGACGAAGCTGGGGTGGAACTCTTTTAACTTCATCACGGTGTCTAACAGTGATGCAGCTCCTTGCTCCGTCTTGGGAGGAAAGAATTCAAAGGAAAAACTCGGTATACGGTCGAAGAGTGGCGAATCAGATATGTTCATGTAAGAGGCCGGTGAGGCGGTGCTCGTAAGCGGTGCGTTTAATGAGAGGGTGAGATTTAGAGTGTAGCTGGGACGAGGGGAAGCTCAACTTCGTTGAGTTCCTTATCCTCCGTTGGGTTCGTTTGACCTGCTGGAGGCTGAGGGAGGGAGGACTGCGTAGCTGGTACGGGATCTGGCCACATGACTGCGGCGCTTCTCTGAGTGACGGCGAATACCCTATCACCTGCTTCTGGAAGCACGTTCGCGACAGGATTGAGCGTTTCCTGCTTCACATTAGCGATGATGAGTCCAGAGTTCGTATCCACGCTCTCGACGACGGCTTCACAGATGAGACCTTCGCCGCGCTTCACCATGAGGCGCTGCCCGCTCTTCGGAATTCCTGCTTCCAGTGAAACGTCAGGTGTCACGGTAAGAATGCACCACTCTGCATCATAAGAGTGTACGTCACCAAGGAAAATAGATGGACCGCCAATACTTGTATCTGTAGCAGCTTGTGCAGCTGCCATTTCACGCTCGATGCGCTGCTGCTCCATATCCTTGCGCTTCTGCTCTTCTTCGAGTTTTGCTTCGCGTGCACGTGCTTCAGCGATGACGAGGCGCTCTTCAGCTTCGACGAGGAGACGCTGCTGCTCTGTCGCTGCGAGCTGAGCTTCCTGCTGTGCCTGTGTTAATTCGCTTTCTTCTGCGACAGCTGGCTTCGGCGCAAGTCTATCCATGCGGCTTTCATGCTCCTGATGCTTATCCTGTAGATGCGCAATCTGAGTCATGCTCTGATAGAGCTTATAATCAGCCTTTTGCTGAGGCAGATAGAAGGCGACCATATAGAACATCATCGCTAAAGATAGGCTCAAAATTACAAGTAGGATAACACGGAAAGGATTCATAAGACGGGAGTATAGTAAATTTAAAACGAAGATACAAGCACAGAATTCTGGCTATGCTTAGCAGGAAGGTGGAATGCGAAGTGATTCCTTCCAGTTAGCAAAGGCGCGATTCACCTCATCAGAAATGCGAGCCTGCGGGTCGACAAACTTCGGTGTGAACCAAGGATAGGCTCCCACGAGGTCGTGGTAGACGATTACTTCACCATCACATGTACCATGTCCGCTACCTATCCCAATGGTAGGTACAGGGCAGGCGCGTGTGATTTCTAGCGCGAGATCAGCCTGCGTGCACTCCATGACCAGTGAGCATACACCTGCCTCCACGAGGGCTTCCATATCGCGGAAAATATACTGCGCTTCTTCGCTAGACTTGCCATGGATGCGATATCCACCTGTTTCTTTGATACGCTGTGGCATGAGTCCTATATGCCCCTGCACGGCTATTCCAGCCTGTGTGATGGCACGCACCTGCTCTGCCATGTCGACTCCTCCTTCGAGCTTCACGATATGTGCTCCTGCGGCGATGAGCGCCTGAGCTGTCTCGACGGCTTGCGCGGGGGTGTTGTAAGTATTAATAGGCATATCACCGACGATGAGGGCATTCTTCACACCGCGAGCGACCATCTCTACATGGTGCAGCATGTGCGAGAGCTTCACATGGGTCGTATCAGGGAATCCCATCATCACCATGCCGAGGGAGTCTCCTACGAGCAGGATATCGAAGCCAGCCTCATCGGCGAGGCGAGCCGTAGGATAATCATAAGCTGTAATCTCTGCTAAGGGTGACTTTCCTTTACGAGCTTGGAGGACTGCGATTTTCTGTAAAAGGTCATCGTTCATGGTCATCATTTATAGGGGGAATATTCGTAAGGATTCTTCAGGAGAATCGGGAAGTGATGCTAAGAGCTCGGATACCGAGCTCTCCTGCCCAGCAAGCACTAGCTGGGCATCAATATCGCAAAGGGGCTGGAGCACGAAGCTACGCTGCGCAGCTCGTGGGTGAGGAAGCGTAAGCTCGGGGCTATCGAGTCGAAGATCACCATAGCTGATGATATCGATATCGCAGCTGCGAGGCTCACCGTAGATTCCCGAGCGCTCGCGCCCGAGTGCCTTTTCTATGCGCTGGCATTCTGCCAGAAGTTCCAGTGCGCTGACGGAGCAGTACAACTCAACACAGGCATTTAAAAAGCAGGGCGAGCCCTCAGGACATCCCTGTGGCTCAGTCTCATAAAGCTGGGAAAGACTCAGAGCGCCATAACGAGCGTGCAGCTCATCGCAAGCACGCTCCAGTGTCTCGAGACGGTCTCCCAGATTCGCCCCGAGGGCTAAGAATACACGTACTGGCTCCATCGCTTAGATGAAGTAGAGGTTATATTTTAGGGAGGCAATTAATCTGTAAAGCCCAGCACGTCTTGCATGTCATAGAGCCCAGCTGGCTTATCAGCAAGCCAAAGAGCAGCGCGTACTGCTCCTGATGCAAAGGTCATGCGGCTAGAAGCCTTATGCGTCAGCTCGACACGCTCGCCATCAGTTGCATAGATAACAGTATGGTCACCGACCACGTCACCGCCGCGCATGGAGTGCATGCCTACCTGAGCCTGAGGGCGCGCGCCCACGAGACCTTCACGACCGTGCATCACGTCCTTTTCATAGCTCAGACCGAGCTCTTCACAGGCGATTTCTGCCAGACTGCGAGCTGTACCACTTGGGGCATCGAGCTTGTGATGGTGATGCATCTCGACGATCTCAACATCATAGGACTTGAGGATGCGAGTTGCCTTGCGTGTCAACCAGAATAAGGTGTTCACACCGATGGAGTAGTTAGACGCAAAAACGATAGGAATCTGAGTAGAGGCCTCTACGATAGCTGCGCGCTCCTCATCAGTGTGCCCCGTCGTACCGATGACGACTGGCTTCTTCTGAGCGATAGCCTCGCGGAGTAGTTCGCTAGTGAAGCCGTGGAAGGAGAAGTCAATAGCCACGTCAGCAGCAGTCAAAGCCGCTGACACGTCCTGCCCTGCGTCATGCGTGGAGCCCATTTCACTGAGTTCGTTGAGCTCGACAGCCTGCTGAACAGCCTGTCCCATACGACCAGAAATACCAGTTACAAGAATTTTCATATTCTGTGTGTCTCTATATGATAGGATGAGCAGATATTAGAGTAATCCGTAGGAGCGCAGCATGGCTTCCAGTACAGGGATCTTCTCTTCAGCGAGAGGGGCGAGAGGGAGGCGTACTTCACCCGTCATCAGACCTTGAAGGCTGAGAGCCTTCTTGATGGGGACTGGGTTTGTATCGAGACCCATGAGACCTTGAAGCAGCGGATACAGCTTCTTCTGAAGAGCTAGCGTCTGCATGCCGTCGCCAGAAAGCGCGGTGTCGACGAGAGCCTTCATCTCGGAGGGGATGATATTAGAAGCGACGGACACAAGCCCCTGTGCACCGCAAGAAATGAAAGGAACGGTCAGACCATCGTCACCGCTGAGGATGGCGAAGTCAGATGGAACAGCCTGAAGGAGCTGATTCACACGGTCGACCTGACCACCAGCTTCTTTAATAGCAGTGATGTTCGGGCAGTCCTTTGCCAGAGCTGCAACCGTGGACACAGCAATCTCAATACCACTGCGACCGGGGATGCTATAAAGCATGATAGGAAGCTTCGTGTTCTCGGCAATAGCGCGGAAATGGCGATACACACCTTCTTGGCTAGGCTTGTTGTAGTATGGGCATACCTGAAGCGTACCTGTAGCACCGAGAGCCTCTGCTTCCTGCGTCATGGAGATCGCTTCGTCTGTGCTATTCGAGCCTGTACCTGCCACGATCTGGCATCGACCAGCTGCGAACTTTACCGCGAGCTTTATCACCTCGATATGCTCCTCATGCGTCAGCGTAGGAGATTCCCCAGTCGTTCCGACGGGGACGATACCATCGACGCCGGCTTTCACCTGAGCTTCGACGAGGGCGCGGAAAGCGTCCACATCTAATTGATTCTCACGAAAGGGGGTAACAATAGCTGTATAAAGACCACGGTATTTCATAAAATGTATAGCCTGATTATAGCAAAGAGTATAGATTTGTCACGCCATTTTTTAGGTAGCAGCATGTATTTCGAGAACATTTTGAAAATCACGCATTCTGCCGTAGATTAGCCTTGCATGAGACGGTATTTCTGAGATAATACAGCCCGACATGCTTAATCAAGAAGTGATTCTCGAAGATGAAACCGCCGCAGTTCAAATCCCCGGCGGGAATGGACTCATGCTGCCTGAAGGTTCACGTATATACATCACCCAGATGCATAGCCGTACCATCACGGCCGCAAGTGATCTAGGTCTCGTGCGCATCACAAAGGATGAAGCCATACGCGCTAAGATTCTTCCACCTGAGGAGGAAAAGCCCGTAGACGCGGATACGGAGAATCTCCCCGTGGAAGACAAGGTATGGAACGCACTGCGCGAAGTCTATGATCCTGAGATCCCTGTGAACATCGTCGACCTCGGTCTCATCTACGATGTCGAGATAGTCGAAGTCCCAGGTCAGGGCGCGCATGTGCATGTGCAGATGACTCTGACAGCCCCCGGCTGCGGTATGGGGCCTCATATCATGTCAGAGGCAGAGTGTAATATCTACGAAATCCCTGATGTATCAGAGGTAGACGTGGAGTTCGTCTGGGATCCCCCTTGGAATGACGCGATGATGTCCGAGGAAGCGCGCATGATACTAGGCACAGCTTAAGCCCTCCCTTAACTCAAAGCCATGGGAGTGATCAGCCTAGAGCTCTCCGAAAAGGAGATGATACACCTTTCTGAGATCGCTACCCTCGCGCTCCTCATGATGGAGCAGGCACCCGAATGCCACGAGAGCCCCCACGCTCGTGAGTGGGAAAAGCTCTGCACTGACATACTTACTGCCGCCAGTCATGCCCCCCAGCTGCGCCCAAAGCTCGATTACGACAGCCACAGCGATAGCTGGGCTCTGAATCAAGAATACGCAGAACAGGCATTTTACGAAGACCTACTTGATGAATACAAGGAAGGAGTCTTCTGGGATGAGTTTATCCAGCACCTGTGCGATCAGGAGCTAGTCGATAGCCTAGGCGCACAGCAGGCGGCAGAACTTAGCGAAGAGCAGCGTGAGCAGAGAACGCACTCATTGCGCCAAGCCCTGCATCAAGAAGTATCGCAGAATGGTCTGAGCCGATTTGGCTTCATTGGGTAATGAGCCTACGCTCCCCTATTCTTTTTAACCGCCTTTTTGCAAGATGCGTCTCATCTGCCATGCCGATATACAGATAGGAATGAGTCCCATGATAAAGAGGTAGGTCAAGTTACGCCAAATGGTGGAGATAGATCCCTCATCTGATACCTGCTCCATTTCACGGAGTAAGCGAGGCTGACGCGCAGAAAGGAAGAAGCCTCGCGTTTCATTAAGTCGGGCATCTTTTCGCGCACTCTTGACGCCTTCGCGTATAGAAGTAAGTTCACGATTCGCATAGAAGAACTCCAGCGGCTGAGCCTTTGGATTCTTGCTCATCTCTAGTTGATGTTCCGCGAGGCTATCGAGATATTCACTATCACCTCGTAGCGCGGCATTACGTATACGCCTCAGGGTGCGGCGCGCCTCGACATCATCGTCGTGCAGGGAGTTTAGAGCAAGCACAGCGCGCTGGATGAAGCGCAACTCATCATCGCTACCGTGCTCTTTCAGATACTCACGCCTTTCGTCAATCGTCGCGAGCTCTTGCTCCCAGCGGTTCTCCTCAGTCTGCACGAGAAAGATGAGCTCAAAGGCATAGCGCAGGGGGCAAAACTCAGCGATCAGAGGAACAGCCTTCGTCTTGATATCATGCGTCTCAGTATCTTGATAGGCGACGCGATGGCGCAGCTGTCCCAGCTGAGAGAGACCTTCTATCTCAGCTGTAGGGATGAAGTCATTCATCTCTTCGAACTTCACCAAGGCTCCCGCAAGCAGGATCTGAGGCACCAGAATGAGGGGTACAATATTGAGAGCGACGCGTTCACTTCTGACAAATGCCGATACCATCAGTGAGATCGATATACCGACAAAGGCTGTCAGGCTCATGACCCCCAGATGCATCCAAAACATGAGATGTATCTCGAGAATCCAGTTACTCACCAGTAGGTAAAGAGCACATTGAATAGAAGCCAGAGCTGTCAAAACAAGAACCTTGGAAAGCAGATAACCTGTAACGAAGACCTTGTAGTTACTCTCTCGCTTCAGGATGGGTCTATCTCGTAGCACTTCGCATGCTGCCACCATCAGACCGAAGAACATAGCAAGGATGACGGAGAGGAAGAGATACTCCGACATATGCAGTGCCTTGTAGAAGCTATACTCCTGCTCCGATGCAGCTCGCAATGTTCCTGCGATAAGCATCCCTAAGACAGGCCCCTCTAGGAGGAGCGCGTATAGCCCCATTTGGCTACGCACACGACCTAAGAAAGTACGTGTGACCCATATTTTAAATAACTTAAAGAGGTCGTAGAGTCGACGTGATGGACGTGGCGTAATAGGTCTATGAGGTTTGGGCTCTTGAAGCTTACTATTAACCTGATTACGGTAGATAAGTGATTCGAATCGCTCCTGCCAGAAGCGTGTGTTCTTGTTACGGTGTTTTTGGAAGTGCTGCGTCGGCGTTTCTAAGACCTCAAAGACATAGTCAGATCCTCCTGAGCGCGTACTCTCTGGGCTGATACGCAGCTGCATCTCTTGCGCCGCCTCTTCGAAGTAATCCATCATCTCCGACGGACTCCCCCAGAAGGCCATGTGTCCATGCTTATCGAGCACGAGCACCTTATCAAACCTATTGAGCAGTGAACTCGCGGGACGATGCAGGGAGCAGAGTAGAATGCGACCTTCCGCCATGTTTTCCAGAGTCGTAATCACGCGCTCAGCATCACCCGAGGAGAGCCCGCTAATGGGCTCATCGATGAGATAGACCTCCGCGATCCCTGTAAGATCCAGTCCCAGATTCAGGCGTGAGCGTTCTCCATCCGATATGGTTCGTTCTCCTGCGCGACCGACTCGCCTCTCTGCCAGCTGCTCAAGTCCGATGAAGTTCAGAACGGTCTGCACGCGACGCATGACATCACTGGACGTGAGAAGCGGTCGTCGAATAATGGTAGCCTGCTTGATATGCTCTTCCACCGTCATCGCCTCATCGAGTATGTCTTCTCGTGGGATATAGGCTATGTGGCGGCGCAGGGATTGAGACTTGGTACTAAGGATTTCTCCGTTATAGCATATGCTTCCATAGCTGGGGTTCTGGTGCCCCGCGAGTAAGGAGAGGAGCGTGCTCTTACCTGAGCCACTCGGGCCGAGTATGCACGCCATCTCCCCGCGTTTCAAACTCAGAGCTATATTATCTAGCACACGTCCAGAGCGGGGATAATCCTTAGAAAGCCCCTTCACCTCGATCTGCTCTATGCTACCAGACTCTTCTTCGAGCACTCCGATGGAGAAGCGGCAGCGCAACGACTGAGCCTGACTGAGGCTGATGAGATCTCCATCCTTGAGCTCTAGCGTATTCGTACGTAGAAGCTGATTGTCTACAAATATCCCTACACAGCCCTCTAGAACTCGCAGCTCCCCAGTATTCGATGAACGTGAGTAACTCACCTCAAAGATACACTCAGAGGCGAGACCGGGTGTAAGCATCAGCGCACCGGGTCTATTCGTATCGGGGATATTTGTGACGAGAATCTTTTGATTGGTAGGGCTGAGGTAGAATCGCCTCTCCTTGCCTAGGTACTGAGAAATATCAGCAAAGATATAAGGGCCTTTACCGTCGATGGTGAAATGCGCATAGTAGCCAGTCGAGGCAGGCGCGTGATACTGCAGCTCATTCTGGTGCAGCAGCATCGTGTGATCGCGGGATAGCAGCTCAATCTCTAGCCTCAGACCGATGCGCATACGCGCGATGCTGTGGCGCGTACGTAGACGCGTCACGGTGAGTGTATCATCTTCTAGGTGAAGATAGTTCACCACCTTCACGCCTGCGTACTTTGCTTGCAGTAGGAAATGTATATGCTCGTAGGAGATGCTGCATGAGGGTAGTTCGATTTCTTGACCTGAATGCAGCGGGATCATCCCTCCCTTCGGGAGCTCATGCCCACGCACATAAAGAGGAGACGACGCATCATTAATAATAAGCGTGAAATGAGCACAACGCAGTGCTCGGAATCGTGTATCCTCATCCTCACACATCAACAAGAAGTCCCCCTCCCCTAGCTGTGGTGAGAAGGCTATATACTGCATCACGCTCTCACCCACATCTTCCGGCTTCGCCTCCTTTTTTATGAGTTTTTCTACCGTTGAGGGCAGCAGGTCTATCTTCAACCCCATGCATATCTGCGAGAAGAGATCTTCCTGAACCTCCTGTTCATTGATCTGGTAGAGGAGAGTGTAGATCTGCAGTGCAAGTGCGAACCTCTCTTCCATCGTGCGCTTATTCGCACTGAGAGTAAGCATCACTTCTAGTGGATATCGTGCGTGATACGCATCATCAAATCTTTTAATCAGCCAATGATGCTCCACATTGGGGAAGTTGTAACGCAGCATATCAATGGCAGCATCGATGTCTTCTAGTGTGACATCATCGATACGGCTCAGAATAGTGGCATACAGGTCGATGATAATCTCAGCATAGCGACGGCGAGGCTCTGTGCGCGGCATGATGCGCTCAGGAATGCGCGCGAAGAGCCTCACGAAGCGCGCACGTGCTAGATGAGCGCGGCGACGCAGGTAAAGCCAAGTTTTTGAAAATGAGAGTGGCATGACGGGTTAGTTCCAGATTATTTCTCTGCATCTGGGTGTACTCCAGCCCCAGGGCAGCGTGTTTCCCAGCCGGGGAAGTTCCAACGATAGGGGAAGTCCTTGCACTGCTGCGGCTTCACGGCTTGGATGCGGCAGCCTCGCTCTGTGAGCATGGCGCATGAGCCATCTTCCTTATCAATGATGGAGAGTCCCTGTCTATTGCCTCGCAGGCGGCAGAGCTCATTAATAAACTCTAGCTCTTCCATCTCAAGGTAATGAGCTATAGTCGACACCTCTTCTTCGGTAATACAGACATCGCCCTCCCAGCGGCAGCACTTACCGCATCGTTGACAGCTATGGATGATATCGTCGCTCATTGTCAGGAGAATAGCAGATTTTTATGCCTGTGTAAAGTAGCGGGTGATTAGCTTGCGATCAGGTGAAGCCATAGGCATGTCCTTCAGGCTAGCCACTGGAATGAACTCCTCCCCCTCCGCGAGACTGACAGCATCGACTGGAACGCGGTACAGATGGCGCGTGACCTTGTAACGCGTCACACTATAGGTCTGCTTCGTCATGAGCTCATAAGAGGAGAGCTCATCTGCTTCACGCGCAGGGAAGCGATACATACCCTCGTGGCGTTTCCCCTCATGCTGTCTTGCGAGCAAGAGCCCCTTCTCTGGATGTAGGCAGAAGATATCATGATGCACGAGCTGGGTGATAGGCTTTTTCTCTAGCTTCACAGGCAGCGAACTAGGAGAGTCTGCTTGACAGTACTCCTTAATAGGGCAGATCAAGCAGCTAGGCTCGCGTAGCGTGCAGATGCGCTGACCTAGCTCCATGAGAGCAGAGTTATAAGCGCGCGCATTGAATGGATGCACCAGCTCTGCTGCGAGCTGCCAGTGCCTCTTCTTCCCCTCTGTGCTATCTATGGGAGTAGGGTCATTCGTGACACGCGCGAGTACGCGCGACACGTTCGCATCGACAAGTGGAGCGGATATATTATAAGCAAAGCTCAGTACTGCCCCAAGCGTATAATCCCCAATACCGGGCAAGGAGCGTATCTGCGCTGCATCCCTCGGCATGATGCCATCATGCTCTTCCACTAGCACCTTCGCGATGCGCTGCAGAGATCGGACTCTTCTATAATAGCCGAGCCCTTCCCATGAGCGTAAGGCTTCTTGCTCCGACACCGCTGCGAGATCTACAGCTTGAGGAAACAGCTGCATCCACTGCTCATAGCGACCGAGAACGGTAGATATGGTCGTCTGCTGGAGCATAAACTCACTGACAAGAATAGCCCAAGCATCCGTCGTACGGCGCCAAGGGAAATCCAAGCCCTCACGCTCGAACCAAGCGACGAGAGCCTCCGCAATGGGATGTACTGTGCTTAGCGCTCGCTCACTCATGGTGTCGCACCTGACGAATGTGTCGTCGTGTAGATGGAGATATCAGCACTACGGTTACCGAGCAGACTCTGGGCACGCTTCAGCGCACGTCGCGTGGACATATTCGAATTCTTCGGATCGAGGAGGAAGATATTACTCTCACCCTTCGCGCAGCCCTCTTGCAGTGTCGCGAGGATACCACTGCGACGCAGAATACGGTACACGGTGAGGCTAGAGCCAGAGATGAGCAGATGGCGGTTTTTCTCACGCATGAAGGTGATGAGCTCTTCAAGCGCGAAAACTGAGGTCGCATCCAGATTACGCGCATTGCGCATACGAAGAATCACAATAGCGAGGCTAGGATCTTCCGCTACGCGCTGTACCTGCTTCTGGAAGAGGTCGGCAGCACCGAAGAAGAGCTCGCCTTCTACGTGTACGATGGAAATCTGAGGCACGCGCTGCGTCGTGTCATCCAGTCGCGTGAAGCTTCCATCACCATCGAGAGTATACTCACTGAGATCGGGCTTCGCGGCCTTACGCAGGAAGAGGGAAACCGAAAGCACCACACCGATGAATATCGCAATATGCAGCGGCAGAATAAGCGTGGACGCAAAGGTAAGAATAAGCACACTGGCATCCCCAGTCGTCGAGCGGAAGCATATACGCAGCTGGCGATGATCATAGAGCGAAATCGCATTCGCCAGTACCAGAGCTGCGAGCACGCTATGGGGGATGCGCGAAATCAGAGAGACATTGGCAAAGAGGAAGATAATCCCCATCCCGATGAGACCGCAATACAGAGCCGCTAAGCGCGTCTTCGCGCCCACATTATAATTCAGAATAGAGCGTGTGAGCGAAGCAGAGCTAGGAAGGCTCGTCGTGAAGCTAGAGGCGATATTCGACATACCTAGAGCATAGACATCCTGATTAAGATTCACACTCTCTCCTGTCTTCGCAGAGATGGTCTTACTCATCACCGTCTGCTCAAGCATAGAAAGGAAGGCTATGGCGATAATGATAGGGAAGAGCTCGACTATATAATCAGGCAGATGAATCATCTGAGGAGGCGCCATGGAAATATCAGCCATCGTGAAGTCCTTCAGCATGAGAACATCGCTGAAATAAGCACCTGACCAGGGCTGACTCAGCATCCAGTTGAGCACACTCATGAGGATGAGAATGATGGTGAAGCTCGGAAGCCACTTTAAGTGCTTCTTGAAGAAAAAGAAGAGTGCAAGTGAGATCGCAGCGAGCAACGCAGGCTGCCATTCTATAGAATAAAGGTGAGTCGCTATCCCCTGCACCATGCCGAAGAGCGTGCTACTAGACGGAATATCATGAAGCCCTAGCACGTAGCGTAGCTGCGAGCCCACGATGAGCGTGGCAGCCCCTGTAATATAACCAACGAGCACACTGCGACTGACGAACTGCAGCATCTCGGTCGCCTTGATATAAGCCCCAACGAGACAAAGAATACCGACGAGGAAAATAATAATAGGAACGAAGAGATGAGGCTGCGCTTGTATCTGAGGAGAAGCTGTCAGGAAAAAGCTACCTAACATGAAAGCGGTCGCATTACTAGGACCACTCACTGTGAGGCTGCATCTCGAGAAGATAGGAGCGACGAATGTCCCAATAGCCCCTGCCATAATGCCATAGATACTGTCCAGCCCAGCCATTGCAGCGAAGGCCATGCACTGAGGAATACCCACAAGTGCGACATCGGCAGCGGCCTTGATATCCGCACGAAAACTCTTCCCGTTGTAACCCTGAAAAGCATTGCGAATGGGAGCAGGGTCAATAGCACCTTGTGAAAAGAAGCTTTTCACAGAACGGACGCCATACTTTAAGCGTAATCCCCAACCAGAAGCAAACATAAGATAGACTGATTCTACCAATTTCCATCGCTATTTACAAGATAAATTCCAGTAACAAAAAGCATACAATGAAAAAGCCTCCTTCATAAGAAGGAGGCTCGAAAAAGAGTATTCCGTATCTGATTTAGCTACGTGCTTTCACATCTGCCTGAATAGCATCCCAGAGGGAGGCGAGGCGTGCATCGACAGCAAGAATGCTTGCATCGACGTCAGCTGTAGGCACTCCATGCCCGAAGAGGTAGAACTTAATCTTAGGCTCTGTACCACTAGGACGTACTGCAAAACTGCGACCATCTGCAAGCTGCATGATGAGCATGTTTTCCGCAGGAATAGGAAGGTCTTCCAC
This sequence comes from uncultured Akkermansia sp., assembly GCA_964370895.1. Lineage (GTDB taxonomy): Bacteria > Verrucomicrobiota > Verrucomicrobiia > Verrucomicrobiales > Akkermansiaceae > Akkermansia. The sequence goes on from CAYJLR010000007.1 coordinate 16,438, forward strand.
ATCTACTTCTGTACCTGTAGAGAAGTTACGCACAGCAGCAACTGCTGATCCGTCCATTTCTGCTGGTGGATTCTGGATGTAGCTCTGTGTGAGAGCCGCGATCTTCGCGGCACCGTCTGCGCCCTCCATGACGAGATTCTTACCCTGTTCACGATAGACACCGTACTGGGCGTAGATCTCGTAGAGGCATTCGAGGAGACTCTTACCCTGAGTGGCCAGATAGGCATTCAGCTCAGCGAGGATGAGAGCTGCAGCGTTTGCGTCCTTGTCACGGACGAAGTCCTGCGCGAGGTAGCCGTAGCTTTCTTCGCCACCGAAGACGAAGTACTTACTATACTGGAGACGAAGGCTGCGAGTAGTAGCCTCGTCCATGAGACGATAACCATCGCGCTTATCTGCAGGGATAGCGGCTTCGTAGTTACCCAGCTTGTCTGCGATGTACTTAAATCCTGTCAGTACGTTCACAGTAGCGATACCGTAGTGCTCAGCGATAGCGTCCTGCAAGGGGGATGTGACGAATGTCTTCACCTGCACAGCGTTCTTAATATTGCTCTCATTGATGATACCGAGCTCTATCATGCTCATGCAGCGGTACCATGACATAAGACTGCCAATCTGGTTCCCCGTGAGGAGTTCCATCTCACCGGCTTGGTTACGTACGGCGACACCCATGCGGTCAGCATCAGGGTCAGTAGCGATGACGAGGTCTGCTTGCTCGACATCAGCTTGAGCCATTGCCATGCTGAGTGCTGGAGGATTCTCTGGATTAGGACTAACCACAGTTGGGAAACGTCCATCGAGGCTATCTTGCTCTGCGACCGTGCTCACCTGACTACCTATCTCGCGGAGGAGAGGCACGATGCAGCGACCGCCTGTACCATGAAGGTTTGTGAAGACGACCTTCGCGGAACTGCCAGCGAAAACGTCAGGGCGCAGAATGATACCCTTCAGGCGATCGGTGTAGATCTTATCAAAGGAAGCATCAAGCACGCGGAGTTCACCCTGCTGATCTGCAGGGACTGCGTCATAGCTATCACTCTCGAGAGCATTCACTTCATCTATCACGCCCTTATCATGTGGAGGCACGAGTTGTGCGCCTTCGTTGAAGTAGGCCTTGAAGCCATTATCATGTGATGGGTTATGTGAGGCGGTGAGTACAACACCAGCATCGGCATTCAGCTCGCGAATAGCGAAGGAAACTTCAGGCGTAGAGCATGGTCCATCAAAGAGGGCACAGTCGCAGCCGAGCTCCGTCGTGAGGCGTGCACAGTATTCTGCGAAGTCACGAGAGAAGTGACGGGTGTCATGACCGATGATAACGAAAGGCTTCTTCGTGCGTCCTTGCTGTGCATCGACGAAGCGACGCACGTAGATAATGAGACCGCGCATCGCACGACCGACATTGAAGTAGTTCATACTAGCCGTACCGACGCATGGGAACTCAGGGCGATCATTCACGCCACCTGCCCCCTGCTCTGCTTCAGTGACGATGCTACCAATGGTACGACCACGAAGACCACCTGTACCGAAGGCCAGTGTCTTGAAGAATCGGTTATTAAGCTCATCCCATGCTTTTTGGGCGATGAGTTCATCAATGGCAGCTGGAGCCTCAGGGGCCTGCGTACCACGAAGAAGGAGCTGAATATTAGTAAGGGATTGAGGCAGGAGTTGACCTGCGTCGACGGCTTGCTGTAGTTGTGCTTCTCTTGCTGTATTCATGAAAAGTGATTTGTGGGGAAATTATTCTACTCCTTCACCTGGAGAGTAATTAAGCCATATGCGAATGGCTTCGAGGGCGTATGATCCATAGGGTGATTCTGGATCAATAGCATGCATCTCATAATAAAGTGCGAGGAGCATATCGCGAGGCGCACCAGTGCGGCGCAGATGCCCTGTGAGGACAGCGAGTAGTTCCTGTCTCTGGATCTTTGTATAGATACCGCCATCCATGATACCACGTATATAGCGTATCGCGGCACCATGCCCTGACTGCTTATCCATCTCGACGAGCAAGGGCTCCCAGCTGAAACCGAAGCGCTTTCCATAGCCTTCGTCATCCTTAGCCCCTTCAAGCTGCTTCGTATAGTGAGCAGGAATAGTGAGTCCTATGTCGGCAGCTTCTGCGAGATTCTCCGCGAGCTTACTTGACTTCGCCCCATCGATTCTTCTAAGTATCTTCTGCTGAGCCTTGAACTTATCAATATGTTCATCGAGAATCTTTTTCGCGGTTTCGAGATCCTTCATCTCCTCGGCACTCTGAATCACGGCTCTCAGTGTCCCATCACCGCTTATAATAGCAATAGAAGGATAGCTGTAAATACCACCGGGCAGATTCTTGCCACCCATAATTTTCTCACGCTCGCGTCGCTCTTTTTTATCCGGCATCTGGTAGATGGGAATCTCAATAAACACCTGAGATCCTAGTCCGCGGAGCAGCTTACGTCCCTTCACGAATTCCTTGTGCTTCGCCTCACTGACCTTGTCATAGTTAGCCCCATAACAGAAGGCAATGATAGCCTTATCATCATCAGCCTTCTCTAAGGCGTCAGGATAGTTGCGAGCCGTAGCAGCCTGCGTAACCGCAACGTTAAATGTTAAGAATAAAGCTAAAGCGCAGTATTTAAAAAATGTATTCTTCATAATTCCAATCATGTTAATCGTGAGTTTCTACATGCGAATCTTCTTACCATAGACATAGAAGCCTAAGATGGCCTGACCGTGGAAGTCTGAGGCTTGGAGTTTACCTTCGCGCTTCAAGCGCACGAAACGCGCCGTGTTTACGACCTTATTGAAATCAAAGCGTACGACCTGCCCCTCAGCTACCCCTTTAATGGGAGCTGACCAGTTCTGACCATCTTCTGAATATTCAATGGTGAGCGGGCGGGAGCTGTTCTGCTCATTTGCCTTAGATATACAGACGACACCTGTGATTGATGAGCGCTGCTCCATCTCCACAGTAATTTCTGACTTCATCTGCATCGAGCCACCTTCTTTCTGAAGAGCTGCCCAGTGAAGAGCTACCACCTCATTGTTATCCATCTGGCGATCACCCTTGATGAGGGCTGTCGTAGACAGCAGCGATCCAGGGAAACCGCGGAAGCGGAACTTGTTCTTAGGGAAGTTCTTCTTGTAGCGACGGTTTGTAAGCTTCGCGATGGTTTGGAACATACCACGGTCACCATTCTCCACGGCTTGGCGCAGAGCTACATTCATCGCATTCCACGCCGCATCCTTATGACGCTTAGACGCGCTGGCGCGATTAAGGGCAGCTACGACCACCTCCGTGAACTCCTCTTTAAGCGAGGCGGTTTGCTCGTTCTCTGGCAGCTTATCAACGTAGCTCAGAGCCCATGCGATAGATGCACCGACATAATCAGGATTACGAACAAGCTCACGCAATGCCATCTTCATGAAGAAAATCTGATCATCAGTCTTCTCAAAGGAGGTAAGCTGACGTGAGAGAATACCATTCACATCCCAGCGGTTTGTACCCATGGTCTTACATTCCTTGAAAAAGGCCGAGAATATCCTTGCCAGGTCATTCTTATTCGTGACAAGTGGTGTGAGATGGGGGTAAACATACTTACTCAGAAGCGTCGCGGATGCATTATGGAACTGCTGATTAAGACCATCATTCACGAGCTCGCTTAGCTCCTTCCATTTGGGCAGATTCTTAGGCGCCTTGTCGCGAAGGAAGGCAGCATACTTCAGCAGGACAGGCCAGTTATTCGGCTGCGCGAGCACGGCATCTTCATAGCAGAGGAATGCTCCGTGCTTCTTACGATAAGAGGTCAAGAAGTCACCTAGGGCTGCCAACTGGTCAGAAACCATCGTCTGGCCTACGTTACTATAGAGTGCTTGTGTGAGGATAAGGAAATCCCATGAATGCTCACCCCACATCGTCTTATGGAGGCTATGCTGCCAGTAGATAGAGTTCGCGCGAGACCACTCATTGCCGACGCGTATCGTGTAGGCACAGTGACCTGGCTCACCCATAGTCGCGGCAGGTATGCCATTCGCCAGTGCTGCAAAAGTACCATAGTGAGAAAGAGCCCCACAGACGCCACCGACTTCACGATGTGCGAGCGCGACGATACCATCATAGTACTTCATGAACGCAGCGAGATAGTCAGGTCCGTGGATAGAATCACCAGCTACATTTCGCAGACGGTAAGGCACTTGATAGGCTGCACCAGTGTAGCCTTCTACTGGGAGACGCACATTATCGCGAAGCCAGGTAAGATTTTTCACACTACCCCATGCGGATGGCTGAGTCGCCCCCATTAAGAAGCGAGTTTCCCAATACTCGAGATCATCGAAAATCGTGTTCAAAAGCCCCTGATCGTAGCTATCATAATAGAAGTTAAAACGATCTACCAGCAGCTTACTATCCCAGCCTTCGCGTGCGAACTCAAGAGCACCAGTCGTCCCTAAACGACGAGCGACAGCATCATTGATCAACTCGTTACGACCACTGAAGACACTCACGAGATTGCGCAGAGCCACGGGGAAATTATTTGTAGGACCTGAATAGAGAAGCCCCTCCATCCAGACAAGATCATTACTCAAAAGTCTGAGAGTCGTGACCCCTTCCATCGACTTCGTCAGCTTAGTAAGTTCGGCAGGTGTAGCCAGAGTGATGAGCTGGTAGACAGCAAGATCCTGTCGATTCTTAGGACTCTGCATGAACTTCCATATATCCTGCTGTGTAAGACCACCCAGTCTACTGAGCATGCGATCAGCAACTGTCTTCTTCAGCTGCGCAGGGTCCATCCAGTCTTGATCCGTGAAGGTATCTGTCTGCTTCAGACCCCTCTCAGGATCACGCTCCTTTTCGATAAGTCGTGCCAGAATGCGAGTCTTCGTCATCACGCTCGTGTGACGAGATTTCGGGATGAGGGCAGATATGCGATCCTGCTTAGGATCAAGTGGTATATCCTCTATCTCTTCCGCAGAGGCTATCTCCTGTACGATAGTATCATCAGGCTCGAAGGAGTTGATATCATAACTAGGATCATCCGTTGGCATGACCACAGTCTCTTCTTCTTCCGTACCCCATGTAGCAAGCGCTGTTTCTGCCTCTTCATCACTAGCAAAGTTGGTCGTACCACCTGTGAAGTCGATAACGACCCCTTCGGGTGGCGCGTAGCTATCTAACTCAGATGCCTCGAGCGTTTTCTCCGCCGCGGGGTCTACCGTGATGACGATTTCATTTGGTTCATTAAAGCGTAGCAGGGGGAAGCTGGCATAGCCTACGAGCATCGCCACACCCATGCCTGCGAGCATTGACGGGAGTTTAGTTTTCATGGGTTGGTAGGTGTGAGATAAGTGTTCAGATGATTCGGGACTATCCGATCCCAGCAGTGATTATAAGCTATAGAATCACTGACGCAAGCGTATTTCCTCAATCGTAGATTTCGCCGTACGGTTGACGAGACTATCAGGGTGATTTTCAAACTCTTCAATATAGGGAATAGCAGCAGCAGTACCATATTGCTTCATGTATTTTAAGATATTTCCGATGAGCTGAAGATCGCGGGTATCTTCGAGAAGCGTCAGTAGCTTAGCCTCGGTGCCATCACCCAGCTTCGCCAGCTGTGAGTGCCAGACGATAGGGTTTTTCACCCAGAGCTGAATGATCATATCCATCATCTTTTCACCTCGCGCATCGAGAAGATAATCAACGATGGGCGTCGGGGTCTGCACCCCATTCATTTGGTTCATGTGGAAGAGCTTCTCCGCTTCGTCAGCTGTACGCTCACTGTCTGGTGCGGAGTAGGTAATCAGAGCCTCCACCAGAGCGGTGTGAGTCGAAGGGTCGGTACCCCAGTTATCCTGTAACACCTCGTAAAGTGTATCAACGATATCAATGCGTAGCAGAGGAGTATTAGCCGTATTAAGCGCTATCGCCGCCTGATAGACGCGCTCAGGAATCTTGCTCTGAAGCTCCTCAATATTAGCATTGACAAAGGATGGATGAGACGGTGTATTAATAGACTCAGGGCTATAGTTATTCGTCATACGGGAGATCTCACTATCATAGTTCACCTCATAGACACCTTCCTCAACGTTGCTATAATGAATATGCCCAAATCGCTGCGCAATGGCAGTCATATCACTCATCTGACGCGTAGGAGTCTCAATAATGATAAGGTAGCCACGCTTCTTACTATAAAGAGCCTTGTAAGAAGCTGTCGATAAGCGAGCTATCGCATCGAGAAGATTATTTCGCTGCAGTGGATCAGCCTCATTTATGAAGAAGGCGTAGACAGAGTTATGACTCTGGTTGCGACGTAGGCGGAGTGTTTCAAGATCAGCTTCAGTGAGTAATCGACCGCGTACAGCGGGAGTATTACGCTTCTGTGCCGCATCAATGGTGGCAATATCATCGGTGCTATCGACAGGTATTGTTGACTTGATCAGTCCTGATAAATCTGGTGCAAACCAGCCAAAGCCAACAGTGAGCAACGCGATGAAGCGGAAAAGTTTCTTATGACGTATGCTCGCCTTAAAAATAAAGCCCGCAGCCAAGATGCAGAAAGCCATGGAGAAGATACGCATATATTCCTTATCGAGGCTAATAATAGCCGCAGGATTATTACTACGATCATTGATAAGCAAACCGAAAATACAGACAGTCAGCAAGAAACCAGCTACGATAATATTAACGCGCCCTGAAGCTGTAAAATGCGTACCTGAGTTATAGCTCTGATGCATGATCTCGGCACGGTCGAGCTGCTTCTTACGAGCTCCATCTAGACTGGCTACGATTTCATCACGAAATGCGCTATTAACATTTTCCTTACCTGTGTTTGTGAACTCTTCTCTGAGGCAGGCTGAGCAAATATCCGTATCGCTTGAGGTCGGATAGAATACTTTGCTACATTTTGAACATTGATGCTCCATGAGCATTTTATAGCATGTTCACGGCGCCTTGGCAAGGCTTGATTTCGGCATGACATATCGCAGTCACACCTGTCCTAGATAAAATGAAATAGGAATCTGCCTCAGTAAGCCCGGGAGTATATGTGGGACATTTTCATCACCTATCAGCTCCACAGCTTCATCTACTAGAATACTCAAATTCTAATTATTAAAATGCAATATTTTACATACAGGATATTTATCATATTAGTAAACATATCTCATTTTCACTCAGTGATTTTGAACCAATTCATCTTATTATTTAGCTTGACTATCATTTTATATTATTGTATATCCTACCGCGCTCAGTTGGTTATAGCTAATAATTGACTGATAAGCACCCTATTAATACATGAAAATTACACGTACTATTTTATTCGCACTCTTTGGAGTGACGTCTCTGAGCAGTGCTTTGCGTGCTCAAAGTGTGACTAGCGATCATGGCTTTATCGTTACTGAAGGCCAGACGACAATCTCGCAAGACCTTAGCATTCATCTGCCAGCTGGTGGTATAGACAGCTATGCTGGTTATCTTATTAGCTCCGATGCTAATGTCAGTGGAGGAGTACTAGCTGGCACAGACATCACGGTAAGCTCGGATTCTTCATCAAAGTATCTCTTTGGCATAGAGCTCGAAGATGGCGCAACGCTCGGTAAGGTCTCAGGTAATATTACAGTCTCTAGTAAATATGATGACCAGAATGACTTGACCGCTGGCATCTACATGGGAGAGAATACTACCATCGGTGATATTGATGGCACAATTTCTGTCTCCTCTGGTGCATCTCCGAAAGTATACGCCATCTACTTCGAGAATGCTGCGAACAGTAGCATGGGTGTTTTTTCAGGGACGATCAAGGTGAACTCTGAGGTGCCTCGTGAGACAACGACTTCGGTTAACATGGAGGATAACGCCATATCAGGCTACGACTCCAGTAGCAATGCTGATACCCTCAATAATGGCATGAGCAACGCCTACATCTATAATGCTAGCACAGGTAGCTCAGCCGGTGTGCTTGTGGACTGGAGCACAGCAAGCTTCGATATTAGGAGTGCGAACACCTTTGCCATGGGCGCGATCATTGGGGCTGGTAGCACCAGCATATCCACAGTCGGTGGCACATACTCGGTGCATTCTGGTCTAGGCTCTATAGGCTTTATGCTATCAGGGACAGGAACAGAGTTTAGTGATGCTGATTTTACAGGGTACATTAATTCAGCAACCACTGGAGAAGGATCGTCTATAGGTTTTCGCCTGACTTTTGAGAATGGCACTGGTTCTGAATTCGGGAATTTCACTCAAGAGAGTACTATTACCGCTACAGCATTAGGTACAGGATCAGCTAGGGGGATTAACTTTGACTATGGTAGCAAAATTGGAGCTCTCGCAGGGGCGATTTACACATCTTCTCAAGATGGTCTCTCCATAGGACTGGACTCCGCATCATCAATGTCAGGCGGTAACATGGGTATTTATGGAGATATATCTGGTACTATCCAAGCATATTCTTGCCTAGGTGATAGCTACGGGATGCGCCTTGGCTCATCTTATTTTACAGGGACGATATCAGGAGATATCCTCGCCCATTCTCTTGAGGGGGATTCCTACGGCATATCTTACACACGCAGCACATGGATAACCCTCGCTTCTACAGGTGTCATTACAGCTATAGAAGGAGATAAAGGAAAGGAATCACACGGTATCGCTCTTCAGAATACGAGCTCGGGTATTTTCCTTCGTACGGATGGGACATCCACAGCAACAGATCGCGCTCAGATTAATGGAAATCTGGATGCTGGCGAGAAGAAGCTCACCTTTGCAGGGGGATATTTTGAGATAGATGCACGTAACATGACATCGAGCATTATTTCTCTGGGCTCAGGCACATCCATGGTTGATGTGGCTGTTGTTAACTCATCACTCTATCAGACTAACAACGATCTGGTAGAGCTGACTTCCACCTCCATGGATATCTATCTGAATAGCAACGAGGACTTCTCATTCCTCTTAGTGGACGATAGTCTGACGCTTGATATGAGCTCAATCTCTGATATTGATATCTATCTCAACGAAGGATTCTTCCCTGAAGATGAGAGCATCTTTATCCAGCTTATTGACGCAAATCTCATTTACCTGACTGAGGAACTTGGACTATCTGTGACTATTCATAATAATCTGGATGGGCGCTTAGAGTACGAAATTAACGAGACAGGCCTCTACCTCTTCGAGACAAATGGAGACATTACGATTCCTGAGCCAAGCACGGCTACATTAAGCCTTCTCGCACTCACGGCTCTCCTCTTACGCCGTCGCCGCCAGTCGCTATAATCGGCCGTTAAAGAGCATATTTCAAGCTCCTCGTGGCAGTGCATTACTCGCGCTGCTCGAGGAGCTTTCTTCTTGTAACTGATGCGTCCATTTATCGCTGCTTAGGGAGAGTTCGCGCTGCGATTTTTTTTTATTTTCGACGGAGCATAATGGCTTATTCGACGTGAAAAGGGTAAAAATACGCGAAAAAGACCGAGTGAGGCGCGCTGTTTACTTCATTTTCTACATCCACTTTTGTGGAAAACGAATTGCGAGAACTTACCTTGTGCTTACTGCGACGCATTTCCTATGATACTTTATAGAGAGCAGATCTAATACGAGGTGATCATGCATACTATAAAGAGACGTATCCTCATGGATATTTCATCCTTGAGGATACGTGCTACCAGCTTATATATTATATAAAGCTCTAGTTAGAAAGAATGACTTACGCGAGCGTGCTGCACATACGCGAGATCAGGTCGCGCAGGGCTGGGTCTTTCTGCATTTTCTGCTCGACGGTGCGCGTCGCGTGAATCACGGTGCCGTGATCACGCTTGCCGAATGCGGAGCTGATACTCTGCAAGGACATCTGCGTAAATCGACGTGAAAGATACATAGCAATCTGGCGCGGATGCGCGATTTTAGCTGTTCGACGAGGGCTACTGAGATCGGTCACCTTGAGACCGAAGACACGAGCTACCTGCTCTTGGATATCTTCGATACTCACTTCCTGCTTCTCTTCATCGCGGATGAGGTCACGCAGCTGCATGCGTACATCAGTGATGCTAGGGCTACGGTGCGTGAAGCTAGCGTAGCTCGCTACACGGATGAGAGCAGCCTCTAAACGACGCACAGAGCAGGTGATACTCTTCGCGAGGAACTCAAGGATCTCATCGGAAATCATATCACTCTTCCACAGCTTACGCTTGTGACGGAGGATGGCGATGCGTGTCTCCAAGCAGGGGCGTGCGATGCAGGCGGTCATGCCCTGCTCGAAGCGTGAGGTCAGGCGCACATCCATCGTCGTGATCTCGCTCGCTGGGCAATCGGAACTGAGAATGATCTGCTTACCACTAGCAAAAAGAGCGTTAAAGGTATGGAAGAACTCCTCTTGAGTCTTTTCCTTGCTCGCAAGGAACTGTACATCATCGATGAGGAGGATGTCAGCATTACGGTACTTGCGACGGAAATTAGACAGGGCATCGCCCTTCGCAGAGCCAGACTTGCTCATCGCTTCGATATAGGCGTTAGTGAAGTCTTCACTGGTCACATAGAGTACCTTCTTGCCATCTTGCTTACTTGCAATGGCATTGCCAATTGCATGCAAGAGGTGAGTCTTACCCAGTCCTGATCCGCCATGGATGAAGAGTGGGTTGTAGAGCTTCGCCTCGTTATTTGCGATAGCATTAGCTGTGGCATAGGCGAAGGAGTTGCAGGGACCTTGGACGAAGTTCTCGAAGATGTAATCTGCGTTAATTCCTGTTCTCGCAGACTGGGAGCCACGAGTTGTCTTCTTGGTGCGTGGGCGTTCGCTAGATTTGGTGGCAGATTTCGCGCTAACTTTGGCACTGAGCTCGAGTGTTTCCTCGTCTTGCTGGGCGGATGCTTCTTGCCCTGCCATGACGAACTCGAGTTTGCGAGCTGCATCGAGAACACGAGCTGCTGCGTTGATAATATTCTGCTGGTAATTGATTTCTACCCAAGTAATTGGAAGATCTTCTGGGTACTGAATGCGTAAGGTGCTCCCCGTGTCTTGAAGGAGCGATAACTGGGAAATGTACGCATCAAATCCATACTCACCGACGCTTTCATGGTTGCGCATGTCTTGTACGATGCTCAGCCAAAGTGCGTGTTCTTTTGAGGTCTGTTTCATGGAGATAATTTGACGGTTTCTGATAAGAGATTTGAAAGCTTTTCTTGAGGTCCTTGACCTGTAGCGGGGACAATATGACATGTAGTTCAGATAAGAAAAAGTATTTTTTTTCATCGCTCGCTGAGAGTTCATCGAGACCTTGCGTTCCATCGCTGTTCCACATCATTTTTTTTTAATTTCACGTCTTCCTTACTTTATTCGGAATTCCGTAATATTAATCTCGTAAAAAATCAAATATAAAAAATACGCATCTTATCTCTATCAAATTAATAATAAGAGAGAAATAGCACATTCTAACATCTTAAAAATATTTAATATATTTAATTAAGCAGGCTCCATTAATGCTGAAAAAAGTGCTCCCAAGAAGCTTTAGGAAGGGCAGTTACAGCCTTATCTTGTATCCTTCCAATAGATGTTAAACATACGGGCAATGTATGACGTTTCAACTGATCCCAAACTTCTTCAGAAAAGGTGCAAAGTAGCTCATAATCCTCACCATCGCACAATCCTTGTTCTATACTGCACGCATCATGCAGAGGTAGAGCGACTTCTTCAAGATCACAATGGCAAGCCGACGCTTGCAAGAGACGCGGTAGATCTGTAGCGAGACCATCAGAGAGATCCATCATTGCCGATGGTTGCAGTCTATGTTCCATCAAGAAACGCGCTAATTCCACTCTAGGCTCAAAGCTTAAGTGCCTTCCGCTCTCAAATGAGCCTCCTAGTCGCCCCGACACTGCGATGATATCACCGACACGAGCTCCTGAGCGCAGGACAGCCCTGCCCTGCTCTACTTTCCCCGTCAGAGCCACATTGATAATAAGCCCATCATAAGGAAGCGAGGAAGTCTCGCCCCCTGCCAGCGATATACCATAACGGCTTGCCAGTGGATACACCCCCTCATGATACAGCGCGAAGAGATCCGCCATGCTCCGTGAAGGGTGCGCGAGAATCGTGATGAGCGCATGCGTAGGAAGTCCTCCCATAGCCGCTATATCCGATACCGCACGCGCCAGAGCCTTACGCCCTATGAGAGCTGGAGAAGTCTCACGTAGGAAATGCACCCCCTCGACGACCACATCCGTCTTCAGCAGCACATCCCATCCATCATCACCACGCACGACTGCACAGTCATCACCAGGGCCGCAGAGCACATCCTCATTCGTCGGCAGAGTCGTGAGTAGACGACTCAGGATAGCATTCTCCCCTAGATCGGATAAAGATTCACTCATGACGCAACTCCACTAGCAATAAGAGTAATAGTGAGACCATTAAACAATGCATGCAGCACAATAGGCAGCCAGATCGACTTCGCGCGTTCATAAGCTAAGCAAAGAATGACGCCGAAAACCGACAAGAGCAGTGTCTGCACCAGAGCCATATGCACTGCGCCAAACATAAAAGAACTCAGCAGGATCGCCCCCCACTTCCCCATACTAGACTTCAGAGCAGGATAGAGAAAACCACGGAACAGCAGCTCCTCTCCTATGGGTGCGATGATCACTGCGGCTATTAGCATGTAGATCAATACGGCCGTATCCCGCGTCTGAAGCATCACAACGCCCTCTTGGAGTTCGGGAGACTCTGTCAGCTGCACCAGCCACTCGACCAAGCCGAGATTTTCCAAGCCAGCATTCAGCCATCCCATGATAAACAGCGTCGCTACAAACCACCCCAGAGGTTCAAAAATCGAAATCCTGCGCCTCTCCATGCGAGGGATGAACCTCCAGCGAATGATAAGCGGTACATAAACAGCCGCGTTAATGACTAAACTCAGCGCATAGTTAATCCAGCTTATCTCCGATGGCTCATAGCCCTGCTCGGCTTCGGTGCTCAAGTCCAAGTTCGTTACAATAATAAGTGCCAGAATCCCTCCTGTGAGAAGATAATCCCAGCCACACATCACCCCCGGCTTGAATAAACCAAAGTTAAAATCCGAAGAAGGTATAGCTGGCAGCCCCAGGCCCTGCACCAGAGAGCGCTCACGAACTATCTTCCAGGAAGAAAAAGCCAGCCACACAAAGCACAACAGTAGTAGGGTAGCGACGAGCCCCGCGTTGATCAGTTTAAAAAGTGGGATAGAAAGTAACAGCTCACCTAGCATGCCCCTAAGCTAGCAGCTTCGGGGCAGAAAAACAAGGAAAAAGCAAGTAGGCTATTTTCTAGAGTCGCAAAAAAACGTCAGCTCTACTGCTCCAGCATTAAGCGCAGCTCCGCGATCTCAGACAGGTACTCTTGCTGCAGCTGCGTACTCAAGTCAGGATTATACAGCTGCGCTTTCAAGGTATCAATCTTACGTAGAATAAGTGTGCGTGCAGCCTTCTCACAGGCGAGAGCACAGTGATCTACTGGATTCTCTATTTCGATGACAGTCCTATCGAGACCATCCAGAGCAGCAGCCTCCTCAGGGCGCAGCATCGCGATATATGCCTGCCATTCCTTCTCATCGCCAGGGCTAGGCAGTACCTCGAAGAAGCGCAGGAGCAACTGCCCCCCTTCCAGCTCCTGCATCACCTCATGTAGATCCTCAATACGCTCCACCAGCATACGCTGTGTCGTCACATCAAGTATAGCTAACTGCAGTAATCCACGAATACTCGGATGCATCTTCACCGCCTGCACCACAGGAGCGCTCATTGCTATACTCTCAGGGCTGAACTCAGCCTCATTCGACTGACGGCGCGAGGACTGGGGCTGCTTCTTACGAGCTTGGAGAATATCCGCGACGCGCTCGCGCAGCATCTCGATACCTGTATGCGTCCTCGTCGCTATATCAACAATGGCAATATCGCGACGCGTTTCATCCGTGATATCTGCCACCAGCTCGATGAGCTGCGCGATGAACTGAGCCTTCGCCGAAGCATCCGAGCCTATGCGTGGTAGCTCCTGCGCACAGCGCGACTCCAGATAGGGGCGAGCCTGTGCCACTAGATCAGACAGCTGCTGCGCACCCTTATTTTCTATCAGAGAATCAGGATCTTCCCCGAGCGGAAGACAGGCTTGGAACACCTCGATGCCCGCAGCTGCAAGACGTCGATAAGTCTTCTCTGCCGCATTGATACCAGCATTATCACCATCATAGCACAGCACAGCGCGCTTTGCATACTTGCGCAGCATAGCTGCATGCTCATCGGTGAAGGCCGTCCCGAGAGCGGCCACAGCATGGCGCAGATCAGCCTTCTCATGACAGGCGATCACATCGATCTGTCCCTCACAGAGAAGTACCGTCATATCGCGCTTCCCTATGGCAGACGTGGCCTTGTTTAGACCAAACAGCAGTTCACTCTTGCGGAAAGCCGCAGTCTCTGCCGTATTCACATACTTACGAGGATCGCCATCCTCATTCATCACGCGACCGGAGAAGCCTACCACCTCACCGCGCACATTCATGATAGGGAACATTAAGCGATCACGGAAGACAGGGTAATAGCCCCTATCCCCCTTCCCCAGCAGGTAGGCATCCGCCATCTGCTGTTGGTTAAAATTCTGACTAGCGGCATAACGCGCGAAGTCATCAAACCCACGAGGAGCCCAGCCCAGCTTCCACGCACGAGCCATCTCTATATTAATCTGCCTCTTCTTCAGGTACTCACGCACGTGTGCCGCCTCAGGGCTACGGCAGAGCAGGCGATGATAATAATCAGCTGCGAGATTATTCAACTGCACCACACGCTGGCGCTGCTTACGGCGACGCGCCACCTCTGGGTTCTCTTCCTCCTCTATAATAGGAATACCCGAGAGATCAGCCAATCGCCTCAGTGCGTCGGGGTAACTTAAATTTTCAAACTCCATCAGAAACTTAATCCCATCACCCCCTACCCCACAGCCGAAGCAATGATAGCTCTGACGTGCAGGATTGATATGAAATGACGGTGTCTTCTCCTGATGAAAAGGGCAGCAAGCCTTCCAAGCTGTTCCAGCTCGGCGTACCTCAATGTAGCGACCCAGTAAATCGACAATATCGACCGACTGCTTAATTCTAGCTTCGCATTCTGCTGTGATTCGAGACATGGGGGTGAGGTAAAACCATACTAGCCTATTCGCTCGAGAAAAGCAATACTAGGTAAGTCCACAGTGCAATATTCCCAAAGCTAAAGCAAGTTCATGACACATATATGACAGGCGTTTAATGCGAAAATAACTTGTCACCTTACTGCAGGCATGCTAGATTCACAGAATCATGAGACCCCTCCTCTATCCAGCTCTAACCCTTCTCAGTGTCAGTGCTCTTTACGCAGAATTCCCCCCTGCTGATAACTCTGCAAAGACCAGCGCCTACGAGGCCCCCTCTTTCAAAAAAAAATCCCTAGCTATAAGAAATACGTCAACATACATTAACAACAAAATATGATTCTCTAATATCATGAAACCCCATCTACTTGTCACCAGACTCATCCTCGCACTTTGCGCAAGTACCCTACTCTACCCACTTCAGGCGCAGGATGCTTCTACGCCCAGCATCAGCTTTGAAATTGATGGTGTCACCTACCAGCTAGGCTACACCAGCCTTAACTCGCAAGAGCTCAGCGCTGCGCAGAAAATGGATACCATCAGACACATTCTCCAGATCTCAGGACAGAAGAACATCGCCCAGAGCTACGCATTCGCACGAGAGGCCGATAAAAAGGGTGACTCCATCGGCAGCTACATCCTTGCGCTCCAGTCGCGCGATGGCGTAGGAGTAGAAAAGTCCCTCGACAGATACATCTTCCGACTCAAACTCGCTGCAGAGAAAAACTACGCTCCTGCCCTCTTCGAGCTCTCACGCGCCTACGAACAAGGCTTGGGCGTGCCATCAGATCAAGGAATGAGCCGAGGCTATCTCCAGAGAGCTGCCCTACTTAATCACCCCGCAGCCATGGAAAAGCGCGGACTCATCCTCATACAGGCAGAAGCCTACGAAGACGCCTTTCCCTTCCTAGCAAAAGCCGCGAAGGAAGGACTCGCTGAGGCGAACTTCCAGTTAGGCATCTGCTACGCCCACGGACTAGGCAGTAAAGCAGACATGAATCGCAGCGTCGAAGCCCTCACAGCCGCCGCAGAAAAAGGACATATCCGCGCCATGGGAGCCCTCTGCGTCATCTACAGAGAAGGACTCGGAGTCCCCCCATCCCCAGAAAAACTAAAACTCTGGAGCGAGAAGCTTGATCTCACCCTCAACCGCGATGACCTGAAAGTCTCAGCCTCGAATGCCTACTGCACCGCCATGCACCTCGCGCGCCGCCTTGTGAAAACGGACAAAGAAGCCCTCAGCATCCTGCGCGACGAAGCAAAGAAAGGTAATACCCTCACCATCTACACCCTCGCACTCGCCCACCACGCAGGTCTGGGACAGAAGCAGCCGAATCACACCGCAGCCTTCACCCTCATGGAAAAGGCAGCGAAAACAGGACTCCCCCAGGCCGAGTACGCCGTTGGCATCTCCTACCTGTATGGCACAGGCTGTGAGCTAGACCACGACAAGGGTGTCGCCTGGCTCGAACGCGCTGCTGAGAAAGACCACGCCTCCGCCCTCGCCATGCTCGCCATCGGTTACTGGGGAGAAGATGGCTATGGTATCAAGTTCGCCCGCAACGACAAGAAAGCCCTAGAACTCAACCTCCGAGCCGCAAAACTTGGCAATCCCGTCGCTCAGAACCACGCTGGCTACATGCTCTACCGCGGCATGGGAAGAAAAGGTACAGAAGAAGAAATACAGCACTGGTTCGAACAAGCAGGAAAGAACAACTACCCCAGCGCCCTCTTCACCCTCGGCGAAAGAGCCCTCATCGAAATCCACACCATCAAGCAAAAAGAAGGGCACTTCACCCCCGAGAGTACTCAGAAAATGTACAACTACTATAGACGCGCAGCAGAACTCGGCCACGCCATCGCCATGGAGAGACTCGCCACCTGTCACGAAGGCCTCTATGGATTTAAGACCGACATCGAGCAGCGCATCTACTGGCTCGAACTCGGAAGCGAATTTGGCAACATTAATTGCAGCAATGACCTAGCAGATCTCTATATCAAAGGCAGAGGCGTGAAAAGAGACATTGATCGCGGCATAGCCGTCTACGAAAGAAACATCCATAGACCGAATGGAAACCATGGAGCGGCTCGATTAGGCTTCCTCTACTATAAAGGACTCTATGGAGTAGCACGCGACCTCGTGAAGTCCATCCAGTTCTATGAGCAGAGTCGCGCTCCTAAGACAGGCCACGTGACAAGCGAATACCACCTACACGCCCTCCTTGAGAACGCTGCACGCGAAGAGCAGAGCCCCATGAGAGCCCTCGAACTCATGCAGCATGAGTTTAATAACTTACGCAGCACAAACCAATACGTCCTCTGGTTAGCCCTTCAGCAACTTCTCAAACCAGAGGATAGTGCGTACCCACACCTTGATACTACCGGCCTCCAAAACCTCAAATCCAAAGCACAACTCGGCAACGAGAAAGCCCAGTACCAGCTCGCCATCTCTCTCCTACGAGGAGATGCGGGAAGACTAGACGCGAAGCAAGCGAGAGCACTACTCGAAGAACTCGCGCAGGCTGGACACCTCGATGCCCTCATCGACCTCTCCCTCTATGCCATGTACGGCATAAGCGAACCAGCCGATAATAAGAAAGCACTGGAATACATCGAGAAACTCGCACAGGACAAAAGCGAGAAGGCTCAGCTCTTCGCAGGACTCATCGCCTACAGAGATGTCACCACACCTGACATGCGAGCCTACGCCCCCTGCCTCGCAAGAGCCGCAGAGCTAGGAAACCTCGATGCCCTCTACATCCAGCACAAGAAATGCACCTTCATCCAGCCTGAACTACGCGAGCAAGAGAAAGCCGTGAACCTCAGGCTCGCGCACGAAGGACACCTCGGAGCCATGATCGATATCTGCTTCTTCCACGCGCAGAACATCAAGGAGAGCCTCCCCATACTGGAAAAGTTCGCCGCCATGGAAAACGGTGGAGCCCAATACACGCTCAACTGCCTCTACCGCTTCGGCAAGCATGGCATAGCAAAAGATATGGAAAAAGCAGATAAATGGCTTGAAGAGTCCGCAAAAAATGGCTACTTCGAAGCACTCAAGGACATGCAGTTAATGAAGAGACCCATCCCTAAGCAAAATAAAACGTCGGGGTAATCACCACTTCATTCTCCATTCACCAGAAGCATCTCCTCATGATGGGCTAAGATCCAATCCTGAGGACTGCTATATTCATCCTGCGCTAAGTAAGCCGCCATCTCCCAGGGCAGCAGCCAGCCTAGGCTCAGACTCACCCCATCATTCTGCCGATGCCAGTGCATGAAGTGATTCACCGCTTCCAGCTGCCTTTCATTAAAAAAGCTAAAATAATTTAGCTGATAATCCAGCAGATCCTCGCTAGCTGCAAGATTGGCGACCATATCGGGAGCACCATTATTCAGCAGCGAAAAGCGCATGTAGGCAGGCAAGAGAAATCGGTACCCTAGCGGCTCTACAAAGCTCAAGCAACAAGCGCAGGCATCAAGGAGACAGTGAGGAATCTCGCGCCAATCCCCCCTGAGCTCGTGACGTGAGAGAATACAGAGCATTTCTGGAAAATAAGAACCATCAGAAGCCTCCCCTGCGAGAGCAAGGTAAGGCGTGCCCTCATCCCCCACGTCGCCAAATGCCAGCTCTATCTCAGAAAGAAGAGCCTCAATTTCTGGGGTACAGTCGACGATGTTCTCTTCTCGCCTTTTTTCAAAAGCATACATGCTCGTGCGAATCGTATCGATGAACTCCAGCATACTCGCTTGATCCTGCACGAAGGGGAAGCCCTTTTGTGGCCACACGGAAGGGACGGACTGACGCAGCTTAGCCGTGTAACCCTCTATCCACTGAACAGTTGAGCATTTCTTCATAAACTTTCTATAACTTGATTATCTCTCCTTCAAAAACACTAGCAGCTAAAAACAAGCTGTTGTGCTCATCTTCAAGAGATAAAACAAACTCAGTAAGGTGATATTAAGCTAATGTATACATCATGCATCATACTACAACAAGTAAAAAAACTTTAAGAATTATTCTTTTTTAGTAAAAACTCAGATTTAATCGTAAATTATACTATAATAGAGAAAGCTTAAACACTAAACATCACGTACGTCACGAAAAGAGCCAGACATCTAATGAGACTCTTAAGACACATTTTGCGAAGGAGCAAAATGTGACACAAATCGCACTGCGATTTGTGTCACAGGACTTTTTCTCGCTTACTCGATGGTAGTAAGTCGCTATGCCCTGCGTCGTAGATCGTTAAATTTTTACTACTCTTAAAACGCGAAGAGGCGCTGAACCTTCGCTCAGCGCCTCTTCATTTATCCTGGCGACTACCATCCTCAGCATCTTCGCTTCGTTCAGACCGCCTGAGAGGCATTTTGCACTGCAAAATGAGACGATGAGAATCTGAGACACTTCTCAGA